>DASQPK010000122.1:0-9696 GCA_035643995.1 Steroidobacteraceae bacterium
TGGCCTGCTCTTGTCAACAGGTGCATACGCACCTCTCGTGAATGTCACGACGGTAGTTAATCGAATGGATGGGACCCACGGCACGATGTCTCGCAATTCGGCGTTCCTCTTGCTCCTGCCGATCGAAGTTGTGAGGGCGACTTTGTGAGAAGGTCGAGGACGGCGATGTCGATTTTGCAGGTCTATCTGCGCGTAATCGCGCTCCTGGGGCCAGAGCGAAGGCTCGCCGCATTCCTCGCTGCCGCGAACCTTTTTCTGGCCGGGATATTGCTGCTGGAGCCATGGCTGTTCGGGCGTGTCATCGATGCATTGGTTGCGCAGTCACACCAGGTGGCTTGGAGATTCATTGCGTACTGGGCCGGATACGGCATTTTTGGTATTGCTGCGAGTGTTTGGGTGTCGCTGCATGCCGATCGGCTGGCGCATCGGCGCCGTTTGGCCGTCATAACAGCGTTCTTCGAGCATGCCTTGGAATTGCCGCTGGCCTTCCACGGCGAGCATCACACTGGAAGGATGTTGCGCGTCATGCATTCCGGCAGTACCGGCTTGTTCCTTATCTGGCTGGGCTTCTTGCGCGACCACCTCGCGACTCTGCTCTCCGTTATCGTGGTGCTGCCGCTGGCACTGTTCATCAATTGGAAGCTTGCGCTGCTCATGATCGCCCTGATGAGCAGCTTTGCCTTTTTTAACGGCTATGCAATGCGCCGCACCGATAAGGCGCAGAAGCAGGTCGAACACTTGCACCAAGAGATCGCAGAGCGTACCAGCGATGTGCTAAGCAACGCGCAAGTCGTCCAATGCTTCACTGGCCATGACGCCGAAGTAACGGGGGTTCGCGACCTCACACGGCGAGTACTGGCTGCGCAGTATCCTGTGTTGGGCGGCTGGGCCTGGATCTCCGTGGCGACGCGCGCCGCGAGCACGTTGACCGTGGTCGGAATTTTTCTGCTGGGCGCATTACTGAACAGCAGAGGGGAGATCACGGTGGGGAACATCGTGACTTTTTCCGGATTCGCGATGAGTTTGATTGCGCGTCTCGAACAATTGTCCCGATTCATTTCAGCGATATTCCTTCAAATCCCGACGCTCCGTGAATTCTTCGGCGTACTGGATACGCCGCCGACGCTCAAGGAGGCACCGAACACCCCCCCGCTGCCTGCGATCCGCGGCGAGGTAGAATTTGAGCACGTTTCGTTCGCTTACGACGGGGCGCATCCGGTACTGCATGATTTGAGTTTCCGCGCCCCACCGGGTGCTACGATCGCGCTGGTGGGTCCTACCGGCGCCGGAAAAACCACCGCGTTGAGTTTGCTGTGTCGGGCGTACGATCCGAGCGGCGGCCGAATAACGGTAGATGGCATTGACATCAAAAGCGTCAGCTTGAACTCACTGCGCCGCAACATCGCTGTAGTATTTCAGGACGCCGGTCTATTGTACCGGTCGATCGCCGAAAACATCCGACTCGGCAATCCAGCGGCAAGTCAGGAGCAGGTGGAACTGATGGCGCGTGCGGCCGAAGCACACGATTTCATCAGCATAAAGCCTGCCGGTTATGACACGCTGGTGGCAGAGCGCGGCCGATCGCTGTCCGGCGGGGAACGCCAGCGCGTCGCTATTGCGCGAGCGATGCTGAAAGATGCCCCCATCTTGATTCTCGACGAAGCGACCAGCGCACTTGATAGCGCCACGGAGGCGAAGATACAACTGGCGCTGAAATCGCTTACCCGAGGCCGCACGACCTTCGTCATTGCGCATCGCCTCTCCACGGTGCGTGAGGCCGATCAGATTCTGGTCATGAAAGATGGTCGATTGGTGGAACAGGGGAAGTTCAATGAACTGATGGCTCGCAATGGTGTATTTGCCGAACTGAATAATCTGGGTAGCTTTATTTCTGAGACGGAGCCGGAGTAGAGTTAGCAATTATCGGTCCGGCCGCCTTGCGATGACGCGGGTAAATGCGAGCGCCCGTCCACCACGTACGCGCAATATCTCGGCTTCTCTCGCAGCCGCGCTGCCATCGCCGAGGGCAGCTCCTGCTTCCGCACACCATTGATTCCACTCAGCCTACACAGGCGTAATTCGGTCTGCCATGCCAGCCGCCTCGATTGGTTGACGTCGCGAACGAGTGCGCCGCGTTGCATTGCTACTCATAAGTGTTGAACCTCTTGAGTGCATTCCGTCGCACGATCCTCCGTGCCGCATTTATTGTCTGCGCGTTCTCGTACACAGGACAGCGGCAGGCACGCCGCTTTCTTCCGGACGGTTGTTGCTATATGCTTGGCACATCTTTGGGGAGTAGCTAACTCTCGTTATCGAGAGCGGATGCATCAACATACTTGGCCTTTATCGGCCATGGTGCATTCAGCCGATCAGGCCTGGCGAGACCATTGACGTTACCTCCTATCTGGGCCGGACCGGGAGTGGCGTCATGGTCCTAGGTTCGGCCCCGGAGACATCCTTTTGCACTCATCAATATGGTTAGCCGCAGGCCTCCTGCTGGTTTCCGCAGGCTTCATCTATGGAGCTTGTGAGTATTTCGTCAACGGCGTCGAGTGGGTCGGACGCAAGATCGGGGTGTCTCAAAACGCGGTGGGTACGGTCCTGGCGGCGTTCGGCACGGCGCTCCCAGAAAGTGTCGTTACCTTTGTCGCAGTGGTGTTTGGCCACGATGCAGCCGCGAAGAGCATTGGTGTCGGTGCGGCCCTGGGTGGACCACTCGTACTGGCGACCATCGCTTATCCCGTGGTTGGTCTCATGTTGTGGATCACGCGCCCTGATGCGCGCCGGCAACGGATCGACGTAAACGCACAGCGCCTCGGTCGTGATCAAAGTTGGTTCCTGCTGATTTTCCTTTTCAAAATAGCACTGGGCTTTGTTGCCTTTGCGATCAAGCCCTGGCTCGGCTGGGCGTTCCTGGCAGCCTATGCGGCTTATACATGGACCGAGATGCGCCATGAAGACACTCATTCGGAAGGTGAACCGGAGCCCCTGAAATTTCAACCCAAGAAATCCCTTCCCAGCACCGCGCTCGCCGTGTTGCAGACGTTGTTGGCGCTGGCGGCGATCTTTGCGGCTTCGCATGTGTTTGTCACCCAGCTTGCGGTCGTCGGTCCTTGGTTCGGCATCCCTTCCACCGTGGTCGCGCTATTGCTGAGTCCCATCGCCACCGAACTTCCGGAAACCATGAATGCCATCATTTGGATCCGGCAGGGGAAGCACCGGCTGGCGCTCGCGAACATCAGCGGCGCGATGATGATTCAGGCGACGGTGCCGACCGCGCTGGGATTGTTCTTCACGCCGTGGCTATTCGATCGAGCGCTCGCGATCGCCGCGGGCATCACGGCGTTCGCGGTATTGGGCTTGGCGATATTGCTGCGCCGAAATGCCCTGACGCCGTTCCGACTCGCGCTTTTTGTCATTTTTTATCTAATCTTCGTGTTAGGCGTGATGGTGGCGCAGCACCCCTGACCGAGATCCTTCGCAAGCAGAACCCTACATATTTGATCGAAGCCACCCATTAGCCCGCTTGACCGCCGGTTTGGCGGAGAGCCTCATATAGCTATGTTGCCTGGCGGAGGTCCGAACCGCCCCGATACTGATTGACGTCTTGGGTGACTCTCGTGCTGCCAAGCTCTCAAGGCGATCAGGCTTTGGTGCAGTACCCCGGCATCCATAGTTGCCCCGGTGAGATTTCCCAACCCTTCCACAGTCAAATGTGAATCTTGGAGTCCGAGCCAGGGTTCATTAGGTCGGGCTCGCCTATACAAACGACGATTCGTACGATTAACTAGGCGCCATGCCCTTCGTGACACCAGAAAACCAAAAGAGCACTTACGATGTCATCATCGTAGGCTCCGGTGCTGCCGGCGGCCAGTCGGCCTATACGCTCTGCATGGACGGGGCGAAAGTCCTCATGCTCGAGGCCGGCCGCAATTACTCTCCCGAAACCGAGACGCCCATGTTTCGCACGCCGGATCTGGCGCCGCTGGGGGCGGTCGGTACGCCGGACAAACCGTTTGGTTTCTTCGACGCGACGGTGGATGGGGGCTGGAACGTGCCCGGTGAACCCTATGTGCGCGCCAGCGAGGAGGATGCAGGGCGCTTCGAGTGGTGGCGTGCGCGCATGCTGGGCGGCCGCACCAATCACTGGGGGCGCATTTCGCTGCGCAACGGTCCCTACGATTTCAAGCCTCACAGCCGCGATGGCCTGGGGTTTGATTGGCCCATCGCGTATGAGGACGTCGCGCCGTACTACGACAAGGTTGAGCTGCTGATCGGCGTCTACGGCAGCAATGAGGGTCTGGAGAACACGCCGAATTCCTCGCCCGGTTGCCTGTTGCCGCCGCCAAAGCGTCTGGTCAGCGACTACTTGGTCCAGCAACGCGCGAAGCGCCTAGGGATACCGGCCATACCGGGCCATCGAGCGGTTCTGACTCAGCCGCTTGACTACAAGGGCTCGCCGGCGCGACTGCATCCCGGCAACCCTAAGGCGCAAAAGATTCTTGCCGAGGATATGCGCAAGCGGTCCACCTGTCTGTGGGCGACACCGTGCGGTACCGGCTGCTCGGTGCGCGCCAACTATCAGTCGACCACCGTACATCTGCCGCCGGCATTGAAAACCGACAACCTCGATATCACCACCGACGCGATGGTTTATGAGATCACGATGGGGCGCGACGGCCGGGCGAATGGCGTGAGCTTCATCGACCGCAAGACCGGGAAGCAGCGCCACGCTGCCGCCCGGGTGGTGATCCTGGCGGCGAGTGCGTGCGAGTCGGTGCGTATCCTGCTCAACACCAAAAACGCGCAATTCCCCAACGGACTGGCGAATTCCAGCGGCAAGGTGGGGCGCTACCTCATGGATACGGTGGGCAGCAGCGTGAGTGGCCAGATTCCGCTGCTCGAGAACCTGCCGCCGCTCAACGAGGATGCCGCAGACGGTCATCAGCTCTATGTTCCTTGGTGGCTCTATCAAGAGCAGCATGCCGGCAAGCTCAAGTTCGCCCGCGGCTACCACATCGAATTCGGCGGCGGCAAGCGCATGCCGGGGCACGGAACGGCGTCGGGCCTTGAATCCCTCACCGGCGGCAGCTACGGGGCGAAGTTCAAGCAGGACGTACGCCGCTATTACGGATCTTTCGTCTGGTTCGATGGGCGCGGAGAGATGATCCCCAATGATAATTCCTATTGCGAGATTGATCCGCGGCTCAAGGACAAGTGGGGCATCCCGGTGCTGCGCTTCCATTGGCAGTGGTCGGAGCACGAACTGGGCCAGGCCGCGCACATGCAAAAAACCTTTGGCGACATCATCGAGGCCATGGGCGGTAAAACCCGCCGCCCGGTGAAAACCGACGGCGCCAAAGCCATCGCTCCCGGTGGATCCATCATTCACGAGGTCGGCGGCACCATCATGGGATCCGATTCCAAAACATCGGTCACCAACCAGTGGTGCCAGACGTGGGACGTCGATAATTTGTTCGTGACCGACGGCGCCGTCTTCGCGTCCAACGCGGATAAAAATCCGACGCTCACCATCATGGCCTTGGCGTGGCGCGCGGCCGATCATATTCTTGAACGCATGCGGCGCAAGGAGCTGTGATGGAAAGCGTACTGTGATCGATCGCCGTACGACCATTAAGTGGGTGCTCGCCGCCGGTGCGGCGTGGCCGCTGCTCGATAGAGGTGATGGCGGTGTTGCGCGTGCCGATTCAACGGCCACGGCGGCGCATGGCTACGGAACGGATCCGAATCTCACCGCGGATCACAAGCCCGGCGAGATCTGGCCGCTGACTTTGACCGCCGCACAACGGCGCCTCGCCGGCATCCTGGCGGACATCATTATCCCAGCGGACGAGCAGTCGCCGGGCGCCACAGCGGTGGGCGTGGTGGAGTTCATTGATGAGTGGGTGAGTGCTCCTTATCCCCATCATCAGCGGGACAGGGCGCTGGTGCTCGACGGTTTCGCGTGGCTGGACACCGAGGCCGCGAAGCGTTTTAGCAAGGGATTTTCGGAACTCAGCACTCTTGAGCAAGGCAGCATTTGCGACGACATCTGCAACACTGCGCGCGCAACGCCCGCAAGAGCCGCCGCGGCGCGCTTCTTCGCGCTCTATCGCGATCTCACGTCGGGCGCTTTCTACTCGACGCCGGTGGGCCGAAAAGACTTGAAATTCATCGGCAATGTGCGGCTCGCGCGCTTCGACGGTCCGCCGCCCGAGTTGCTCAAGGCGCTGGGCCTCGAGTAAGTCGTCAACGCCGAAGTAGGGGTTTCCATGTCAGCTATGCTGGCTGAGTCCATGCGCCGCATCAGCGGTCTGCTGCAATCCGGTCAATACGGCGCGGCGCACTCGCAATTAGAATCCCTGGTGACCGCAAATCCTGAATACGTGGAAGGCCTGCGGTTGTTTGCCGGCACCAAGCAAGTCTTGGGCGACCTCGCCCAAGCCGAGTCGCTGCTGCGGCGCGCGCTAGAAATCGACCCCAGATGGGCTCCGACACTGACCACCCTTGCGGAGTTATTGCTGATTGCGGGTCGCAGCGCCGAGGCCGTGCCGTTGTTGCAGCGTGCAATCCAAGGCTCCCCTCCCTATCCTCGGGCCGCACTTCTTTTGGTTCGCTACTACCTGGACGCGGGCCAGCCGGCAGCGGCGCTCGACATCGCGACGCCCTGGTGCAATAGCGGCAAGGTCGATGACGATTTATCGGCGCTGCACGTGGCGGCATACGCCGCTCTGGGTCGCCAAAGCGAAGCGGTGGCGAACTATCGTCGTCTTGTGGCACTCGCTCCGGACAACCACGTCGCAACCCATACCCTGGCTGTCGCGCTGATTGCAGCCAACCAGCCGGAGGAGGGTGAGCGCGTCGTGCGTCAGACGCTGAGCCGCACCCGCCCGACCGCGGCGCTGCACCACACGCATGCTCGCAGCCTCATCACATTGGAGCGATTCGAGCAAGCCGAGCTGGCCTTGCACGAATGCGTCAGATTGGAGCCGCGCCGCGCCGAGGCGCACGACAGCCTGGCGCAACTCATTTGGATGCGCACCGGCAGTATCATCGAGGCTACGAGCGTTCTGGATCAGGCACTCGAAAAATACGAGCATGACGATGCACTGTGGGCCACAAAAGCCGCCCTACTGCAGGGAGCCGGTGATGCGCGCGGTGCTTATGTGTGTCTCGCCAAACGCGTCGCACGACCCCAGCCCCCACCCGCGTTGCTCATCCGCGCGGGACTGGCGGCGCTGGAGTTTGAGCCCATCACCGCCTTAGACCTCGCAGAACAGGCCATGCGAGCGCAGCCCAACAACCCCACGGCTCGCAAACTCCTCTGCGCCGCCTACCTGGGTGTGGGGGACGGAGCCAAAGCGATGGCCGAGTGCGCAACCCTGCTTGAGGCTACTCCCGACGATCAATACCTCATTGCCATGCAATCTACCGCGCTGCGGCTATTGAACGACCCCCGCTACGAGGCGCTCTGCGACTACGACAAAATGGTGCTGTCGCAGTCCCTCGAAACGCCTCCGGGGTGGTCTGATCTCAGCAGCTTCCTCGCAGAACTCACCTCGCGCTTGAACGCCCTCCACAATCCGCATGGCCATCGACTCCTCTACCAATCGTTGCGCCGGGGCACCGAGACCACTCAAGATCTTTCGCGCAACGATGATCCCGTCATTCAGGCGCTCTTTCACGTCTTTGCCGCACCAATCGCGCGCTACCGTGATCACATCGGTCAAGGGGAAGATGCCCTTAGGCGTCGCAATCGCGGCGCTTCACGGTACAACGGCAGCTGGTCGGTACGTCTGCACCGCGCCGGCTATCACACAAGCCACGTGCATCCGCGGGGATGGATATCCTCGGCTTGCTATATTCAGCTGCCCGACAGCATGAGAGCGGGACACACGGCCGAGGGGATTCTCAGCTTTGGCGCACCGGGGATGGTTACGACGCCTTCGCTGGACGCCGAGTTGTCGCTTCGTCCCGAAGTTGGCCTGCTTGTGCTTTTTCCGTCGTATTTCTGGCACGGCACCCTGCCATTTCATAGCGAACAGCCGCGCCTCACCGTCGCATTCGACGTCGTCCCAGAACGAAGTCAGAAAACCCGTTCGTAATCATGAAGGTGTCGCCTTGCCAACCGCGGCGCGGTCGACAGCATCGCAGGCCAGTCTTGGGCTGAACTGCTGATTCTTTCTGCGGTCTATTGCGATAGTACAGATAACTTGGTATGCCATGGCTTCAGATCGATGGAGCGATATTGGAGGGATAATCCATGCAACGCAGCAAACGAATCTTGACCTCGGCAATTGTCGGCGGACTACTCGCCCTGGCAGCGCTACCGGTAGCGAGTGCCGCGAACGATGGACCCGGCGGTGGGCCGGTCGTCGCGGGGACCTGGGAGCACCGCCACGCGAGTTTTCACTACGACGGGATCACCTCGCTCTACAGCTGCGCCGGCTTGGAATCCAATATCCGTGCACTGCTGCAGCATCTGGGGGCGCGCAAGGATCTCACCGTGCGGGCCTACGGATGCCCTGGCGGGTACAACGCGCCGGGCCGCACCGCCATCGTCGACGTCGATTTTTACTCGCTCGCTCAAAGCGATGATGCCAATGCCGCCAATAGCGTGCGGGCACGTTGGACGCCCGTGACGGTGAGTGCGAATTACCCCAATTCCATACGCCACGGCGATTGCGAGCTCATTCATGAGATGAAGGACATCCTCTCGAAGAATTTCAGTTTGCGCGATCTGCACTACCGCACCGACTGCGTGCCTTACGAGGTGAACATCAACGATTTTTCGGTTAAAGCCGAGATTCTCAAGCCGCTGCCCGCTACCGTGGCCAGTGCGGCACGAGGCTAGCGAGGCGAGCGGCACAATATGTGCGGTCGGAGGCGCGTGATCGCGATCGGACGTGCAGCCAAGAGAGATTTTACCGGGGTCCGGTTGCCTGCACGAGCAGCTCTACCGAAGGCGCTACCATAAGGAGCAGTACTGCCTGTGGCCTTCCGGAGGCTTTCAGAAATTCGATATTTCGCTGCCGCAAATCTGGGCTGATGCGACGATTGTCGTGGAGATCATCCAAGGCTTGCAAGCCGATCTCCGCAACCCGGGACAGGCTACGCGACACTGGGGCCAACTCTTGTGTCAGGTACGAACGTGCCAGCAAGGGCTGCAGCTTCGCATCGTTATCCCGCCACAGCGACAGCCATTGTCGAGCCTGCTGCCACTCTTGTGGATTTGCCTTTCCTGAAACGATCCGCTTCGCAATTTCATTGAATTCGCGCGCGGTGTCGCTTTCCGGGGGCACGGCATCGTCCAGATGGTTGAGTGGCGTAGAGTCGGTGAAGGTGCGCAGTTGCTGACGCTCATACAATCTCGGAGGTTGTACTACGGCCGCAAGGATCTTCAATGGCACTGGATCCGGATCGCCGCTCATGCGCTGTAACATTTCATCGGTGATGAGACGGTGGCGCAGACCGTAGTAACCGAGTTTCTGCGATACGATCGCGAGTCGCTGGTACATCCAGCCGACATCCTGCACCTGCTGAGGGGACCACAGTCGCTCGGCGATTGCGGCAGTCCGCGGCCATATCCGATTGTCGATGTTTTCATCGGAAACAATATCTGTCCACATGGCGGCCTCGCCGCCAAGCACCCGGGCGTTCTGATCCGGTGTAAGCGTGGCCGCGGTGTCCCCTAAG
>DASQPK010000123.1:0-6906 GCA_035643995.1 Steroidobacteraceae bacterium
TGATCCGGTCTTGGTACGTGGTTACCTCGAGCACTACCTCGACATCTATCGCGACGCCATGCAGGAGCCTCTCGGCGCCGGCAGCGTGCAAAATCTCCTGACCGATAGTTGGGAAGCCGGCGTACAGAACTGGACGCCGAAGCTGCTTGCGCAATTCAGAACACGGCGCGGATATGATCCCATGCCCTATATTCCGGCACTCATTGGACGGGTAGTCGCCGATTCCGCCACCAGCGAACGCTTTCTGTGGGATTTTCATCGCACGCTCGAAGAAGCGCTGGCCGACAACCATTACGGCGTGATCGCGCAAGTTCTGCACGAGCGGGGCATGAATTACTACGCCGAAGCTCAGGGTGACACCCCGCGAGCCATCGGCGATGGCCTCGCGATGAAATCGCGCGCCGACATTCCAACCGCGGAATACTGGTACCGCGCATTCGCCACCGCGCCCGGCCAGCCCTCGCTGAAGGCCGATCTTCGGGAAGCCGCCTCGGCGGCGCATCTTTACGGCAAACCTTTGGCCGCGGCCGAATCACTCACTGTCGCCGCAGGATCGGACCCGTGGGCTTTCTCGCCCGCGATGCTGAAGCCGGTGGTCGATGAGATCTTTGCCAGCGGCATCAATCGCATCCTCTTGCACGAATCTCATCATCAACCGCTGCTGCGGGAAGCGCCCGGATTGACGCTGGGCTTTTTCGGTCAGTTCTTCAATCGCAACGACACCTGGGCCGAGCATGCCGGTGGCTGGATCGAGTATCTATCGCGCACCTCGTATTTGCTGCAGCAAGGCGGTTTTGCCGCGGATATCGCTTACTTCTACGGGGAGGAACGCAATCTCACCGAGATTTATCTGGATCGATTCGACCACGATGTCCCGAGCGGTTATGCATACGATTTTCTCAACGCTGAAGCATTGCTGACCTTGACCGGGGCGCGCGACGGCGCGGTTGCAACGCCGACCGGCATGCACTATCGAGTGCTCTATGTCCCACCCGGGGTGCGCCGATACTCGCTGCCGGCCCTGCAAAAATTGCGCGATCTGGTGGCGCACGGGGCGGTTCTGGTTGCGGTGCGGCCGCTCGGCGGACTGGGAGCGCAGGCGCGCGATGCTGATGTCAGTGCCGTCGTCGATGAATTGTGGGGTCCCGCAGGCGCGGCACCTGAGCCGAGGATGTATGGCAAAGGCCGCGTGTACGCGCAAGCAGATCTCAGCGCAGCGCTCAACTCGGAAGCCATTTCGCCCGACGTCGCGGTAAGGGAACCCTGTGCTGAGGATTGCGGCCTCATGTCGCTGCACCGGCATACTCCTGATGCCGACATTTATTTTCTGTCGAATCGGGAAAATAGCCCACGCACGCTGCGCATCGTGTTTCGCGTCAAGAATCTGGTTCCGGAGTTGTGGCGGGCTGAATCCGGAGACACCCGGCAACTTGCCTATCATCAGACGCCGCAAGGCGTCGAAGTGCAGCTGCCCTTTGAGGCCAACGATGCGTTTTTCGTGGTGTTCCGTGCAGCCGCTGCGCACTCGCTGGGATTGGCGGCGCAACCTGTGCCGGCTGAACTCATGAAGGTTTCAGGGCCCTGGCAGGTTCAGTTTCAATCTGGCCGCGGTGCACCGGAGCGCAGCACATTTGCGCATCTGCGGGACTTGAGCACTTGCGAGGATGCCGGCATTAAGTTTTTCTCCGGAACGGCAAGTTACAGCACGACGATCTCTTTGCCGGCGCAGTCTGCGTCGTCAGGGCGAAAGCGGGCGCTCGATCTTGGGGTGGTTCATGAGCTGGCCGCCGTCTATCTGGACGGCCGGTTGCTTGGAACCGTTTGGCATGCGCCTTTTAGAGTCAATCTACCTCCGGATCTCAAGGGGGGCGCTCATGCGCTGGAGATCCGAGTCGATAACCTTTGGGTCAACAGGCTGATCGGCGATAAGCAGCCGGGCGCGACTGCCGTGGCCTTCGCGCCGCAGTCTCCCTACGCAGCGAACTCGCCGCTGATGCCGTCGGGATTGATTGGTCCAGTCAGGATATTACGCGAATGAAAAAATTACTGACGATTTGTGCGCTTCTCATGGCAATGCAGCCGGCGATTGCGCAAACCATAAACGTTGAGCAACGCGTCGAATCCATCCTCAAGCAAATGACGATCGAAGAAAAGATCGGGCTTATCGGTGGTGCCGGCAGCTTGTTCGACATACGCGGCATCCCGCGACTGAACGTGCCGTCGATGACGGCCGCAGACGGACCATTCGGGGTCCGCAATTTCACGCGCACCAATGTGTACGCGGGCGGCATTGCGCTTGCTGCCAGCTGGAACACCGACCTGGCGCAACGCCTCGGCACTCAATTGGGCCGCGACGCACGTTCACGGGGTGTGCATTTCTATCTGGCGCCGGGCGTCAATATTTATCGCGCGCCGCAAAACGGCCGTAATTTCGAGTACTTCGGCGAGGATCCGTATCTCGCCGGGCGCGCGGCTGCGGCACTGATTTCCGGTGTGCAGAGCCAGGGTGTCGCGGCTACCGTCAAGCACTATCTCGCCAACAACTCGGAGTTTGCACGCCACACGACGGATGTCATCATCGATGAGCGCACGGCCCGTGAGATTTACTTGCCGGCTTTCGAGGCGGCAGTCAAGAGCGGTCATGTTGCGGCCGTGATGGACGCCTACAATCTCGTTGACGGTGAGCACATGACTGAAAATCACCGCTTCAACGTTCAGATACTCAAACAAGAGTGGGGGTTCAACGGCGTACTCATATCCGATTGGGACGCAACCTACGGCACTCTGGCGGCGGCCAACGGCGGCCTGGATTTGGAGATGCCTTCTTCTAAATATTTCAACGCAGAATCGCTGCTGCCGTTGTTGCGCGGCGGTCAGGTGTCCGGCCAAGTGCTGGATGACAAGGTGCGTCGCATTCTGCGCACGGCGGTGCAGTTGGGCTGGCTGGACCGGCCGCAGCTGGATGCCTCCATTTCACGCTATGACGTTGCGGGACGCGCGGCATCTTTGCAAGGCGCCCAGGAAGGCATCGTGCTGCTCAAGAATACGGACGGTGTATTGCCTTTGGACCGGAACAAAATTCGTTCCCTCGCCGTCATCGGACCCAACGCCTATCCTGCGGTGTTGAACGGCGGCGGCAGCGCCACGGTCGCACCATTTCACGCAAGCAGTCTGTTGGAGGGTTTGAGCGCTGAATCAAATGATGGCGTAGACATTCGCTATGCGCGCGGCATTGCTGACTATCAACGCTTTGCGCGCAGTACCAAGTGGGCGGCGAGCGCCGCAGGTGAGAAACCCGGCATTCAGGTACAGGAGTTCGACAATCTCGATCTTTCGGGACCGCCCGCGCGCACGCGTATTGCCCGCCACATAGACCAAGGCGAGCCGCTTGATCTTTTGGCATTGGCATCCGGCGATCGGCCACTCGATCTTGCCGCGTTCGGCGCAGTGCATCCGAGCTCGGCGCGCTGGAGCGGCTACTTCACACCGGCGGTGCCGGGCGAGCACGACCTGTTCGTACAGGTCAGCGGATTCGACAAGGACATAGGCTATCGCGCCTACGTCGATGACAAGCTCGTGATCGATCATTGGTCGTGGAAAAAAGCCGCCGTCAAGGCCGTGACGCTGACGCTGGACTCGAGGGCGCACAAAATTGTCTTGGAGCACCGCGCCGGAGCAGGCGGTTTGGACGGAAAGGTCCCCTTCGTCAGGCTGGGGCTCGTGCCTAAGGGAGGGTGGGTCGAGCCATCCGCGGAACAATTTGCCGCGCAAGCCGACGCCGTCATTGTCGCCGTGGGCTTTGACTATGCCAGCGAGGCTGAAGCGTGGGATCGCGCTTTCGAGTTGCCGCCCGGCCAAGATGAGTTGCTGCGCAAGGTTTGCGCAGCCAACAAGCGCTGCATCGTGGTCGTGAACTCCGGGGGCGCGGTCGACACAACCGCGTGGCTGGAGCGCGTTCCGGCGCTGCTGCAGGCCTGGTATTTAGGGCAGGACGGCGGGGAAGCCGTGGCCAAGATTCTCTTCGGCACAGTCAATCCGTCTGGGCATCTTCCGGTAACTTTTGAACGCCGATGGCAGGACAATCCAGTGCACGACAGTTATTATCCTGAGCCCGGCACGAGTCAGGTCCGCTATAAAGAAGGCGTGTTCGTCGGGTATCGCGGCTATGAAGCCCGAAATATAAAACCGCAGTTCCCATTTGGCTTTGGACTTTCCTATACCTCATTCGAATATCGGGATCTTGAGGTGCGCAAGACAAACACGCCAGACCATGCGTACGAGGCTGTGTTCAGCGTGAAGAACATCGGGTCACGCGCCGGAGCGGCGGTGCCGCAGTTGTATATCTCTGCCCCCAACTCAGCTGTCCCGCGTCCCAAGAAGGAATTGAAAGGGTTTACCAAGTTTCTGCTGCAACCCGGTGAGTCTCGCCAAGTGGTGCTGCCTCTCGACGCTCGCTCCTTCGCCTACTTCGATGTGGCGGGCAAGCGTTGGCGCGCGGACGCCGGCGTATATCGCGTGCTTATTGGAGAATCCACCGAACAAATCGCCTTGACCGGTGCGGTCCAAATTGATCATTCCATTACTGTGGGCAAGTGATGCGCCGCGTGATGTTTATCCTCTGGTTCTAAGGCTTCGCGCACCCGGCTTAAGATTCGAAGACCACCAACGCTTCGATTCGGCGTATGCAGCTCGTTGTTCGGGCGTTCCGGTCATGTAGGCTTGGAATACGTGCGTCATGCCTTCGTACACATCCAATTCAGCCACACTGCCTGCCGTCTTTAGCGCCTGGTAGAGGCGGACCGCATCGCTCAGAACAAGCTCCTTGGTGCCGGCTTGAATGAGCACGGGCGGAAATCCCTTTTTGAAATCACCGTATATGGGTGAGGCGTAGGGGTTGGTCACCTCTTCAGGCGCTGCATACGCGGCGAGAAAGGCTTTGTTGAGTGCGAAATCGAGCGCCGGGTCTGCCTCGCGCAGTGTCGTCTCCGTGTCCCCGTTCAAATTGAGATCGACGCAAGGAGACAACAGCACCAGGGCACCGGGCATGGGCAGGCCCTGATCCCGCAATTTCAGGACGCTCGCAGGAATGATGGTGCCGCCCGCAGAGTCGCCGAACATACCGATACTTTTGGCCGAATAACCCTGCGCGAGAACCGCTTTGTATACGGCGACGACTTGATCCGTCACGATGCGCCAATTGCCGCGCGGCGCGACCATATAGTCGATCGAAATAATGCGCTTGCCGGTTGCGAGGACCATCAACGCGTCGCCGCCCAGCGATGATTTCGCGGAGCCTAAAACGAAGCCGCCGCCATGCACGTGCAGCAAGACCGTGTGATCGTCACGATATTGCGGCGGCGTGCTTTCCACCACATTGACGCCGCCTAGTTGGGTCTCGCGCACGGCAATGTTGAGAGACTTGAGAGCGGCAAGGGCGCCCGTTTCAGTACGCGCGATATCGCTGTCGTGCAGCGCATCGAATTCAGCCAGCGTATGCGGAATTTTCGCTTCCGCTCGATGCGCTGCGGCGATGGGCAGCAGCCTTTCGTAAATTGCGCGCGCCTCGGGGGAGATCGTGACCGGAATAAAGGAACGCAAGTTGCTGGGTGCCGGCTCATCCGCAAGGGATGTGCCTACTGACATCAATGCCGTGAATGCCGTCAATGTTGCCAGGCCGGCTATGACCCGATGAATTCGCTTTTGCAATCGGGCTGTGCCTAACACGGTTCTCATTTCTCATCGACGCAAGTCGAATTCGCGGCGTCGTCCGCGCTGACAGTTCCGTTCCACTTGGCTCGTTTGGGATACGCACAGAGCAAGCCGGTCCGCTCAACGCCTCCTTTGGGAGACCCGAAGGCACCCGCCAAAAGATCTTTGGGTTTGATCGCGCGTACCATCTCCGGCGCGGCTCCGCCCTCGACCCAGCGTTCCAAGGCCGCGGCCAGATCAGAATCCGGATCGGGCGGTGGCCGAGCGGCGGTGTGCTCGCCAAATATGCTGGGGCCCGGACCGCCGAAGCAATGCTGCATCCCGGGTGCCATGAACAGCCGCACGAACAGGGAGCGGCGTTGCACGCCCATCTTCGCGCCGACGTTTTCAAAGTAGCGGATGGTGTTCAGGGGCGGCACGGCCGCATCTGCCCAGCCGTGAAACAGAATGAGCTTGCCGCCGCGAGAAGCGAACCTGCTCATGTCCGGATCAGTCGCATTCATCACGGGTCCGAACTGCTGGATGATGCGAAGGGCGTCGCGATCAAAATCAAACTGCTCGATTTTCCAGTTTGCGTCCTGCTGTACCATGGCGCCGACGAATCCCGATCCGAATCTGGCTTCCGCGCTCTCGCCGGGCTTGGCACCCAAGATCCAGCCGCTCCAGCTGCCGGCCTCCGCGCCCGGCGTGAATCCCGTAAAGGCAATCTCGCCGTGCGCAGCGCGCATTCCTTGGTAGATGGCCTGCAGGGATTCAACTTGTGGGCGGGTCAAACAAGTATTGGATTCGGCGCCCTGGCAGAGCAGCGCTTCGGGTTTGAAGCTGCAGGACTGCGGCGAACCGATGACGCCATCCCGCGCATTGCACTGGCGATTGACTTCGGCTTGAAGGGCGGACACGCGATCAGGAGGGATAAAGGCACCCGGCTTCATCACCGCCTGCTGGTTCCAGACAAAATTCAGCATCAGTCCGGTCCAGTCATTCGCAGGAGCGCCAGCGATGATGCCGTCATAATCCGCAGGGTATCGCTGCGCCAGCATCAAAGCCTGCCGTCCGCCGTTGGAGCAGGACGCAAAGTAGGAATGCTTTGGGGCGTCTCCGTAATATGCCTTGATGACCGACTTGGCGTTGACCGTCATCAAATGAATGGCGCGATGCGCGAAATCGACTATTTTTTCCGGATGTCCAATCGCCCAG
>DASQPK010000124.1:0-26619 GCA_035643995.1 Steroidobacteraceae bacterium
GCCATTGCCAAAGCGGCGCGGGGCGCTGAGAAGCACCTGCAAATTCTTGAAATGGGCGGCCAGGCGCCGGATCATCCCGTGCACCCCGCCATACCTGAGACCCGTTACCTCAAGGCCTATTTCTGTCGGGTCAATGAAAGCTTAAAGTAGGAACCATGCTGACCTATCCACACATCAATCCAATCGCCGTGTCCCTAGGTCCCTTGCGTGTGCACTGGTACGGCATCATGTACCTGATCGGCTTTGTCGGAGGCTGGTGGCTGGCGCGGCACCGCGCCCGGCGCCCCGGTTCGACGTGGATCCCGCTCGAGATCGACGACCTCATTTTCTACTGCGCCATCGGCGTCATCCTCGGCGGGCGCGTGGGCTGGTGCATTTTCTACGGGCACGATGTGATCGCGGAGAGCTGGCTGAATATCTTTCACATCTGGGACGGCGGCATGTCGTTTCACGGCGGCATGATGGGGGTCTTGGCCGCCTGCGTTGTGTTTGCCCGGGTGAAGCACAAGAGCGTCGCGGATGTGCTGGATTTCGTGGCACCGCTGCCCGGCATCGGTCTATTTTTCGGCCGCCTCGGAAACTTCATCAATGGCGAACTCTGGGGCAAGCCGACGGATTTGCCCTGGGCATTCGGTGTGCCGGATGCCCAGGGCGTGTTGGTCTCCCGGCATCCCTCGCAGCTCTATGAGGCCACTCTCGAGGGCCTGGTGTTGTTTCTCATCCTGTTGTGGTTCACCCGCAAGCCGCGTCCGCGATTGGCGCCGACGGGATTGTTTCTGCTGCTGTACGGCTGCGGACGCTTCGTGGTGGAATGGGTTCGTCTGCCGGATGCGAATATCGGTTACCTGGTCGGCAACTGGCTGACCATGGGCATGCTGCTGACGACGCCCATGATTTTGATCGGCGCGGGGATCATGCTGTACGCGTATCGGCGCAACGCACCCACCGGCAACTTGAGCGCCGTGAAGGCGTAATGCGCCAGTACCTCGATTTCCTGCGCCACATCCGTGAGCACGGTGCTCCGAAGGGCGATCGGACCGGCACCGGCACGGTGAGCGTATTTGGCTACCAAATGCGCTTCGATCTGAACGCCGGCTTTCCGCTGGTGACCACCAAGAAGCTGCACCTGCGCTCCATCATTTACGAACTCCTGTGGTTTTTGCGCGGCGATACCAACGTCAAATATCTGCACGAGCACGGGGTCAGTATTTGGGATGAGTGGGCCGATGAGAAGGGAGAATTGGGACCTGTTTACGGCAAGCAATGGCGTAGCTGGCCCACGCAGGACGGGCGGCAAATCGACCAGCTGTCGCAGGTTCTCGAGCAGCTCAAAACCAATCCCAATTCGCGCCGCATCCTGGTCAGTGCGTGGAACGTGGGCGAATTGGATCGGATGGCGCTGCTGCCGTGTCACGCCCTGTTCCAGTTCTATGTGGCTGACGGGCGCCTATCCTGCCAGCTGTACCAGCGCAGTGCCGATGCTCTGTTGGGTGTCCCCTTCAATATCGCCTCCTACGCGCTGCTCACGCACATGATTGCCCAGCAATGCGAGTTGAAAGTCGGCGACTTCGTATGGACGGGCGGAGATTGCCACTTGTACTTGAATCATCTGCAGCAGGCCGATCTGCAGCTATCGCGCGCGCCGTTTCCCCTGCCGCAGCTGAAAATTCTGCGCAAGCCGCCAAGCTTGTTCGACTACGCGTACGAAGACTTTGAGATCGTCGACTATCGCTACCATGCTGCGATCAAAGCACCGATCGCCGTATGAGTCCGCGCGCGCCGCACCGCAAGCCTCAGTTTGAGGTTCGTCACTCTCGCATTCACGGCTACGGCGTATTCGCGTTGCGGCGGATCCGCAAGGGAACCATGGTGATCGAGTATCTCGGCGACCGAGTGACCCACGCCCTCGCCAACGAGCGCTATAAGGATAAGGATCCGAAAGATGGTCATACCTTTCTGTTCACCGTCGATGCGAAGACGGTGATCGACGCGGGCGTCAACGGCAACGAAGCGCGTTTTGTAAACCATGGCTGCCACCCGAATTGCCAAACCGTCAATACCGGCAGGCGAATTTTCATCGAGGCGCTGCGCACCATCCAGCCTGGCGAGGAACTCGCCTACGACTATCAAATTCAGCGTGACGATGATGACCCGGCCGATGTGGATGTGATATTCGCGTGCCGCTGCGGAGCGAAGAACTGCCGCGGTAGCATGCTGGAAGCGCCCAAGAAGTAGCGAAAGTCCAAGAAAAGATTGAGAGTGGGGCAGCGGCGCGGCCGGGCACGAAAGCCCAAAGTCGCTCGCAAAGATGCTCGCAAAGTCGGGCGCCAAGTGGGGCGCAAAGTCGCGCGCAAACGACCGCGGTGAGCGCGAGTGCTGACTTGAATTCACGCGGAATCTCGGTTCGAGATCAGTTCGTCGCATCCGCCCAGACGCGAGCCCTGTTGCAATGCGCGCAGGCTCGTCAGGCGCGGGGAGATTTTGCTCCCGCGCGCGTCGGAAGCCGCGCAGATGCGCAACGCCGTGAAGACATTCGCGGCGACTACACCTGCTGGCTGCGCGAGCCGCTTTATCCGGCGGAGCGCAGTTTACTGAACCAGCTGGAAGAGTTGCGCTTGGAATTGAACCGCGAGGCAACCTTGGGCCTGTTCGAGTTGGAACTGCACTATGCGCGGTATCCGCCGGGCGCAGGCTATGCGCCTCACGTCGATCAGCCGCTGGGGACCACGCAACGGCAAGTGTCGCTGGTGCTGTACTTGAACACCGACTGGCTGGCTGCCGATGGCGGCCTGCTACGCCTGCACGAGACGGATGATCGAACCTTCGACATCGAGCCGCTCGGCGGCCGGCTGGTTTGTTTTCTGACGCCGGGGCGCGTGCACGAAGTGCTGACGGCGCGGCGCGAGCGTCTGAGCATCAGCGGCTGGTTCCGCGGGCGCGATTAAGCGCGCGGTCTTTGCCCACCCGCGCGGACGCTTCGTTAGGATTCGGCCGGCCTCTTGCCCGTCCACAAAGCAAATGATGCTGTCGAGCACCAATGCCTTTTGAGATTCATCTAACTCATTGATTTCACGGCACGCCCACACCCGTGCGTGCCATTGAGAGGCGCGTGCGTATAGTACCGTCATCGAACGTTGGTTCAATGTCCGACTTAAGCCGACCTTTTGAAAACCAGGGACGAGCGAATGCAACATTCACTGCGATGCCGCTGCGGAACCGTGAGCGGTTGGGTCAGGGAGCCACGCAGCGCAAACCGAGTGGTCTGCTACTGCAAGGACTGCCAGGCATTCGCGTATTTTCTCGGCCAGGAAAAGCAGATTCTCGATGAGCGGGGAGGCTCGGACGTGATTCAAATACTCCCGATGAACCTTTCCTTCACTCAAGGCATCGAAGCCTTGAAGTGCATGCGGCTGACGGAGAAAGGATTGCTGCGTTGGTACGCGAGTTGCTGCAACACGCCCATCGGCAACACCCTGGCGAACTATAAAATTTCATTCATTGGACTCGTGCACACCTGTTTGGAAAATGCCGACACGCCGCTGCAAGATTCCTTCGGGCCTGTTCGGGTGTGGGTGAACACCCAGGGCGCCAGGGGCGAGCCAAAGCCAAAGAGCAGTGGACTCGGCACGGTCATCCTATGGTTTGTATCTACGGTTCTGAAAGCACGCGTCAACGGCAACTACCGGCAAACTCCGTTTTTTCTCAATGAAACCCCCATTGTGACTCCGCGAGTGCTCAGCAGCGCGGAACGAGCGGACCTCATGGCGCGCTAGCATCGTGCGGCCCGTTTCACGGGCGCCCGCGAACAAGGCACGCCATGACTCAATATCCGCTCATGCTCGGCAATTCCAGGCATTTGAGCGGCTGGCATGAATGTTGC
This sequence comes from Steroidobacteraceae bacterium, assembly GCA_035643995.1. Classification (GTDB taxonomy): domain Bacteria; phylum Pseudomonadota; class Gammaproteobacteria; order Steroidobacterales; family Steroidobacteraceae; genus Bog-1198. The sequence continues at coordinate 3,881 of DASQPK010000124.1, forward strand.
TGCGCAAGGATGAGGTATCATAGGTCTTCTCTATGCGCTTGCCGTCGCTTAAATTCCTAAAGACCTTCCAGGTCGCGGCCAGGCTGCAAAGCTTCAAGGCCGCGGCCGAGGAGTTGTTCGTCACCCCCTCGGCGATCAGCCATCAAATCAAGGCGCTGGAGGCGCAACTGGGCGTCAGTCTATTCCAGCGGGGAGTGCGCACGCTGACGCTGACCGACGCCGGCGCCAACTACCTGGAACACATCAATGATATTTTCTCCAAGCTGGAATCCGTCACCGAGCAGCTCCAGGTTCGCTACGGCCGTACCATCATCCGCTTGAATGTGCCTTCGTTTTTTGCAAACGAACTGCTGCTGCCGCGGCTTGCGTCCTTCTCGCAGGCTCGCGAAGAAACCGATATCCGGATTGAAACGACATTCTCAGCTCCTAAGACCCATCCGCCGGAAGCAGACCTGTCCATCGTCGTGGGCGCAGGACCCTGGGATGGATTGGTCGTCCATGAGCTGTTCGCACAGAACTTCATCGCGGCCTGCTCCCCGGCGTTTCTGCTCGACAATCCCATCGATTCCTATGGCGATCTGAATGGCAAGACGTTGCTGCTGCATGAAGAGCGGCGCGAGGCGTGGGAGCGCTGGGCGGCGGGATTGGGAATCGATCCCATCAAGCCCAATCGATTGGTCCGCCTCGACACCATGTCGGCGGTGGTCCGGGCCGCCGAGCAAGGCGTCGGCATCGCCTTGGTTCCGTCGCGCTTGAGCGCCGATCGCTTCAGTGCCGGCGGATTGGTGAAACTCTTCGATGCGGAATTGACCACCAATGAGAGTTACTTCCTGCTGCACCGGCCCGAGGATCGCGCGCGCGAGGATTTACAGGAGCTGACGCGCTGGATCTTGAGCGAGTGCCGCGTCGCCTGACACATGAGGAAAATCACACCTAACGAAAATATTTCTCGTTTGTAGCGCCGTTCAGCGCGGCCTACCGTGCCATCAGGGAGTTGGTATTTTCGATACGAGGAATACCATCATGACCATTCGCAAGCTCCTGCTGACGGCCGCCTCCATCGCCGCAATCTGTCCCGCCATCTCCCACGCATCTCCGGAAAATGCAGCCTTGAATGCCTGCGCGCAGGCATTCGCAACGAGTCTCGCGACGGGTTCGGGCACGCCGACGTTCAAGTTGAAATATCACAGCGAATCCTCCGACGCGCTGGCCGACTATTACGGCAGCCATGCATTCACGTTCTATCTGCAGGCTCGTGACCCGAAGACCGGTTCGACACTGGCCAGCGCGACGTGTTCCGCGGATACGCGCGGTGCCGTCATCGCCTTGACGGCCACACCGCCGGAGACATCGCCTTCGCTGGCGGCGCGACTCTAGCCGCGTGAGGCGAGAAGCCGCTGGCGAGAAGCCGCTGGCGAGTTAGGCGTGGCGAGTTAGGCGTGGCGAGTTAGGCGCGGCGAGTTAGGCGCTGGCGAGTTGTACGCGGCGAGCGTATAAATCCGTTTTAGTTTTTTTGGAAACATCGGATGGCAGACGCTGCTGTGGAGTTGGTGGTCGCAGTTGCGGAAAACGATGTCATCGGCCGCGCCAAACAGCTGCCCTGGCACTTGCCGGCGGACTTGCGGCATTTTAAGGCGCTGACCCTGGGGCATCACATCCTCATGGGCCGCAAGACCTACGAGTCCATCGGCAAAGCACTGCCGGGCCGCACCAACTGGGTGTTGAGCCGCTCTGCTGGTTTAGGGCCGTCCGGCTTCGCACCTGCGGATGCCAAGGTGGTTCGAACCATCAAGGAGGCGCAAACGGCTGTCGGTGGTGAATTGCCCTTGATGGTGATCGGTGGCGCGGAGATCTATCGACTGTGTCTGCCGGCCGCGCGGCGCATTCACCTAACGCTGGTGCACACCGAAATCAAAGACGGCGACACGTTCTTTGCCGATTGGCGCCTACCTAAATGGGTCGAGTCGAGCCGCGAGCATCACGAGGCAGACGCCAAGAATGCCTACGCCTACAGTTTTGTGACGCTGGACCGGGCCTAAAGAACTGACGCCCGGTTCGCTGTCGGTCTCAGCCGACATGCGGAATCCCTTGCCGCTTGGCTGGATCGTTAGGCCTTTACGGCCTAACGCACGTAATGATCCGAATCTTGAAGCCATCCCTTCAACACAGATCTGGCTATCCAAAGATCACAAATCGGAATGTCGGTGCGGCCGACTAAACCGGCGGCAGCCTTGCGTTGATCTCGAGTTCCGCGCGCCCGAAGTCGATGTCCGAGAGTGCCGCCGCGCCTTGCGTGAGGCCGGACAAGATATCGGCCTGCGTCGCGCCGCGCTGCTGTGCGGTCAGATAGGGGATTTCGTGGTGAAACATCACCATGGAATAGCGCGGAATGAAGCGCTGCGGAAAGCGCCGTTCGAGTTCCAATGAAAGCGCCTGCTGCAGCTGAAAGTCAGGATCAGCGACGCTTTCGCGCATTTCCAGATAATTTTCCAGCGCCATGGCGGCGATGGCATCGGTATTGGGCTTGCGGGAAGCGCCAAACTGGGCGAACGCCTTTTCCCATGGCAGGCGCTGCTCGACGCAGGCGTCGAATTCAACGCAGTCCTCGAAGCAGCAATTCATGCCCTGACCGTGAAACGGCACCATGGCGTGCGCCGCGTCGCCGATCAACATGGCTTGCGCGCCGGCGTGCCAGGGGATCGCGGAAACCGTGCCTAAGAACCCGACGGGATGAGCGCTGAATTCCGCGATTGCATGCGGCATCAATTCGCGCGCATCCGGAAAATGGTACGACAGAAATTGATCGATGGTCTTTGCATCGTTCAATGACTCGAAGCTGATCGGCCCGCGCTTCGGCAGAAACAGCGTCGCGGTGAAGCTGCCGTCATCATTGGGCAGTGCGATCAGCATGAAATTGCCGCGCGGCCAAATATGCAGGGCGTCGTTCGCCATGCGAAAGCGGCCGGCGGGTCCCGGGGGAATCGATAATTCCTTGTAGCCGTGTTCGAGATCCGTTTCGCCGGCCTGAATCAATCGATGCGCGCTCAACTCGCGGCGCATCAAGGAACCTGCGCCGTCGGTTGCCAGCAAGGGCTGCATCGGCACCGTGATGATGCGGTCGTGTTGCAGGTCGCGAATCTGCGCGGTCTCACTCAAGAAGTCCGCCGACTCGAATCGATGCCGGAAATGCAGCTCGACCCCGGGAAGTTTCGCAGCCACCTCGATCAGCGCCTGATTGAGCCGATGCCGGGACACCGAATAGATCACCTCATTGGGCCGCTGCCCGTAGGGCTGAAATGCAGTGTCTCGATTCTGATAGTGAATGAGCCGGCCGCGCATGGGCAGCAGCGCTGGCGCCATAACGTCAAAGACACCCGCCACTTTCAGTGCGTGAATTCCTCGATCGGCCAGAGCCAGATTGATGGATCGGCCCGACTCTGCGCGTGCGTCCCGCGGATCGGCGCGCGTTTCGTACAGTGTTATCTCGAATCCGCGGCGCTGCAGGAGGATGGCGAGCAGCGAGCCCGTTGGACCCGCGCCGACAATGCGTATCATGAGAAATTCATGCGCGCAAAGCCGACGCCAAAATATCCACCGCCGCAAACACATCCGCAAACGAGTTGTACAGCGGGATCGGCGCAAGCCGCAGCACGTCGGGTTCCCGCCAATCGCCGATGACGCCTGCCGCGGTAAGCTGTTCCTGGCAGCGCTTCGCCGCGGCCGCGGGGCGTGCAATGCGCAAACTCAGCTGGCAGCCGCGCTGTTCCGGGGCACCGGGAGTAATGATCTCCACCAGTCCCGGCAGGCGCTGCTCGATCAGCTGCTGCAGGTAACCCGTCAGTGCGATGGATTTCTTGCGCAACGCGGGCATGCCGGCGCGCCGAAAAATCTCCAACGAGGCAAGCAGCGGCGCGGTGGACAGGATGGGGGGATTGCTGATTTGCCAGCCCTGAGCGCCCTCGATGGGATCGAAGTTCGGATCGTAAAGGAATCGGTCGGCCTTGTTGTGTCCCCACCAGCCGGCAAACCGCGGAAGCTTGAAATTCCGTCCATGCCGCTCATGCACGAAGCAGCCGCCGACGGCGCCGGGTCCGGCATTGAGATACTTGTAGCTGCACCACACGGCGAAGTCGGGATTCCAATCATGCAAACGCAGCATGGTATTGCCGATGGCGTGCGCGAGATCGAGCCCCACGGCCGCACCGGCGCGGCGCGCCGCGGCGATCAACGGCTCCAAGTCCAACGACTGCCCGGTGAGATATTGAACGCCGGGCAGCAGCACCAGCGCCAGATGGGATCGTTCTCGCTCGATGCGTTCGATCAAATCCTCGGTCCTTAAGGTTCGTTCGCCGGCCCGCGGCTGCATCTCGATCAAATTCTGCGCGGCATCGAGGCCGTGATACTCGAGCTGCGACACGACCGCGTACCGATCCGAGGGAAACGCAGAACTCTCGATCAATATTTTATTGCGCGGCGCCTCGGGGCGAAAAAAACTGACCATCATCAAGTGCAGATTGACGGTCAAGGAATTCATGGCGACGACTTCACTTTCCAGGGCGCCGGCGAGCTCGGCGAGTGCCGGTGCCGCACGCTCGTGATAGGGAATCCAGGGCCGCATCGCGTCGTGGTGTCCCATCACACCCAAACGCCGCCAGTCCGCCAGTTCCTGCTCGAGCATTGTCGCGGCGGACTTGGGCTGCAGCCCCAGGGAGTGGCCGCCAAAATACAGAACCTTTCGGCCCGCAGCATCGCAGGGGTGATGGAACTCCCCGGCGAAGCCGGCGAGGGGATCCGCCGCGTCATGAGCCGATGCGCTCAGGCGGGCGCCTGCATGACAGTCCCGCAAACGCTGCAGGTGCGATGCTGGAGGCTGGAATAGAAGCGGGAGAAGATCTCCGGCAATTGAGTTTCGATATCGCGCACCGCCACCCGTTCGAGAAAAAGACGGTGCCCGCAGTTTTCGCAATACCAGGAAAATCCATCCAGTTCGTCCGGCGCGCGGCGCCGTTCGATCACGATGCCGACGCTGCCCGCGGGTCGCCGCGGCGAGTGCGGCACCTCCGCCGGCAAAAGATACATCTCACCCTCGCGGATCGGCACGTCCGTCACGCGGCCGTCCTGCACGGTCTTCAGCACCATGTCCCCCTCGATCATCAAGAAAAATTCCTCACTGGGATCGTGGTGAAAATCTTTGCGTGAATTGGGTCCGCCGACCGCCATAATGATGAAAGCGCTGTCTTCGAACAGCAACTTGTTTCCCACGGGCGGCTTGAGCAAGTCGCGGTTCTGATCGATCCATCGGCGCAGATTGAATGGCGGGGCGGCTGACATAATCCCCATTATACCGGCGATGAAACTTCGTTGGGTTTGGCACGTCAAACCAAGCCGGAGGGTTTATGCGCGCTTTCTGGATGCTTGCCGGTGTCGGATTGATGTTCTCCCTGCCGCTGTGGGCGGCCGGTGAGGCAGGGGGCGACCCCGTGCCCGCCGTGTGGAAGGAGCAGCGCCTGGATTTTTCTTACATGGGCCGCACCGCGCGTTATTCCTGTGAAGGTCTGCGCGAGAAAATGCGCTCACTGCTCTTGGACTTGGGGGCGCGCCGCGATCTGAAGGTGTCGCTGTTGGGCTGCAACGAATCCGCGCCCTTGGGCCACGGTTACCTGGGTCCCCGGCTGAGCATCGTCTTCTCATCACCCGCGTTGCCGGACGCGGCCGCCCAGCGGCTGCACGCCGGCGACTTGTCGGCCGTGGAGGCGCGCTATGAATCCTTCACGCTCACCAGCGACGCTTTCCGAAATTATGGCGTGGGTGACTGCGAGTTGGTCGAGGAGTTTGCGCGCCAGATCCTGCCCAAATTCTCCACGAAAGATGTGAAGCAGGACATTACCTGCGTGCCGTATCAGGCGAGCGGCAGCCGCTTTTTTGTGCGCGGTGAGATCTTGAGGGCGGCTGCGATGCCGAAGACCGCTACGAGTCCTTGAGGCTGGCGCACGGCACCTGGATGGGTTTGGCATCCGGCACGTCCAGCCGCAGTGCGGTCAGGCAATCTCCCCAGACGCATCCCGTGTCCAAGCCTGTGACGTCGGCGTTGCTGAAGAATCCCAGCGTCGACCAGTGGCCGAAGACGATGCGCGATCCGCGCCAGCGGGCCTCGCGCGCCTCGAACCACGGAATGAGCGACTTGCTCTGCGCTTTCTTCGGCGATCCCTTGGCGCGCAGCGCCAAGCGGCCTTCCTCATCCAGATAGCGCAGCCGCGTCAGACAGTTCGCGATGAAGCGCAGCCGCTCTTCACCTTCCAGCGCATCGTCCCAACGATCCGGCTGATCACCGTACATGCGATCGAACAGCTTGGTGGGGTCGCGCCTCAAAGCCCTTTCCAGTTCGTGCGCGCATTCTCTCGCCAATGCAATGTCCCATTGCGGCGCCAATCCGGCATGCACCATGCACACGTTCAAGTGCGGATCCTCGTGCATCAGGGGGCGGCTGCTGAGCCAGTCGAGAAGTACGGCGCGATCGGGGGCTGCCAACACGGCGCCCAAGGTATCGTCGTCGCGCAAGCGCGCGCCGCCGTACGCCACGGCCAAGAGATGCAGATCGTGATTCCCAAGAATCACCGTGGCGGCATCGCCTAAAGCGCGAATTCTGCGCAGTACTTTGAGCGAATCGGGTCCGCGGTTGACCAAGTCGCCGACGAACCAGAGAGAATCGCGATCGGCCGAGAATTTCAAGGCGCCGAGCAGTGCGCCGAGTTCCGCGTCACAGCCCTGCACGTCGCCGATCGCATATAGCGCCATCAGGCACCCATGAATTCAGGAGCCTGCCGGCTCCTAATGCAGCACCCCGGGCATCGCCAGCCTGAACGGCGCGATGGGCGCGTCGAACTGCTGGCCATCATCGGCCACCATTTGATAGCTGCCCTGCATCGTGCCGACGGGAGTTTCAATGACTGCGCCGGTGGAGTAGCGAAATCCCTGGCCCGGCTTCAGGTACGGCTGCTCACCGACCACGCCATCGCCGCGCGTCTCTTTCACGTTGCCGTTGGCATCGGTGATGATCCAATGGCGGGTGAGCAGGCGCGCCGGCACCTGACCCTCATTGCGAATCGTAATGGTGCAGGAGAATACGAAGCGCTTGTCGCGCGGATCGGATTGTTCCTCGATATACGAGGTCTCGACTTCAACCCGTATTCTGGGATTGACAGGATCGGGTGTCATGTCTTGCATGTCTTAAGTCAACCTTACCGCAAGCACATCGCAGTGCGCTGCGTGAAGCACGGTGTCCTCGGTAAAGTTTACCAAGATGCCGAGACCGTGACGCACGCGGCTGCCGAGGATGATCAAATCGACAGCCTCGTCTTTGGCAACACGAAGAATCTCGGTTTTCTTGTTGCCCGCTTCCACTCTGGTCGCGGCGTGCGGGAGGCCTAAGCGCGCGCACAACTCGGTGAGCTTGGCGCGCGCGCGTTGCACCAAATCTTGTTCAATTTGAATCGCCGGCATCAGTGTCTCACCCATGGGCTCGGTCGGCACGAATTCGACGACATGCAGGATAACCATCGCAGCATTCGAGTGCGCGGCCATATCCCGTCCAGCGACGGCGATTTGTTCGCTGGCGTCCGATAAATCCAACAATACCAAGATTTTCTTATAACCGGCCATTCACCTTTGAGTATAGCTGAGAGCGGAGCGCTGCGAGCAGGCCGAATTGCTGCGGTGTGAGCGCCTCCGGCCGCAGCTGCGAGTCAATGCCGCAGGATTCAATCTCCTCCGGCGTGAGCAGTCCCTTGAGGCCATTGCTCAAGATTTTGCGCCGGTGTGAAAATGCGGCCGTCACCAGGGTTCGCAGCACGCCGTCATCGCCCATCTCGAATCGCGGCTCGAGCGTTGGGCGCAACCGCACGATGGCCGACCAGACTTTGGGCCGCGGCTGAAACGCGCCCGGCCCGACGTCGAACAGCCGCTCGACTTCAGCCACCGCCGCCAGCATGACGGTCAACCGGCCATATGTCTTATTCGAGGGTTGCGCGGTCATGCGATCGACCACTTCCTTTTGGAGCATGAAGTGCATGTCCGCGATGGCGGAGCGTTGGGACAACAGCCGAAACAGCAGCGGCGTCGAGATGTTGTAGGGCAGATTGCCGACGATGCGCAGCGGCGCACCCTGTGCACGCAAGCGCACGAAGTCGGTATCGAGCGCATTCTCAACATGCACGTTGAGCGCGCTGGTGGCGCGCGGATCTTCCTGAAGCGACCGAGCCAGGTCGCGATCGATCTCGATGACGTCCAGTGCCTGCGCGCGACGCAAGAGATCCCAGGTCAGGGCGCCGCGTCCCGGGCCGATTTCTACGATGCGCTCGCCGACGGCCGGCGACACGCCGTCGATGATGCGGCGGATGACCTTCGGATCATGCAAGAAGTGCTGACCAAAGCGTTTACGAACCGGCATGATCGCTGCGCGCACTGGCCAGTTCTATGGCAAGGGCCAGCGCGGCGCTCAAGCTGCCGGTGTCGGCCTTTCCGCTGCGCGCAAGACTCAAGGCGGTGCCGTGATCGACACTGGTGCGCAGAATCGGCAGGCCCAAGGTCATGTTCACGGCATTGCCGAATCCCACATGTTTGATGACGGGAAGTCCTTGATCGTGATACATCGCCACAATCACATCGACGGTCTTGAGGAAGCGTTTTGTGAACGCGGTGTCGGCCGGAATGGGCCCGTGCAAGTTGAGCCCCTCATCTTGGAGTTCCCGAATCACAGGCTCGATTATGTCCAATTCTTCCCGGCCCAAATGTCCGGCCTCGCCGGCGTGCGGGTTCAAGCCCAGCACGGCAATTCTCGGCGCCAAGGAAAAATGCCGCTCCATGTCCATGTTCACGATGCGCAAGGTGGAACGCAGCCGCTCCTTGGTGATGGCGCGCGGCACATCGGCGAGCGGCAAGTGGGTGGTCACCAAGGCCACTCGCAACTGATCGTTGAGCAACAGCATCACGGGCAGCGCCGCGCGTGTTCTTGCCGCAAGATATTCGGTATGCCCGCTGAAGGCGTAGCCGGCATCCATGAGCGTGCTCTTTTGCACCGGTGCGGTCACCATGGCGGCAAATTCCCCATTCGTACAGCCGTCGCACGCACGATCCAGCATGTCAATCACATAAGCGGCGTTGCGCACGTCCGGTTTGCCGGCCAGAACCTCGCAGCGCGTCGGGATGTGCAGGACCTGAAGAGTTCCGGGGCGATGCGGTTTCGAAGCCCGGCTGGGCTCGTAGTGTTCAACGCTCAAAGGCAGTTCCAGCGCGGCCGCTGTCGCGGCCAGTAGGTCCGCGTCGGCGGCCACCACCAGGTCGGCCTCCCAAGCCGTCTGCGCCAGCGTGACGCAGGCATCCGGTCCCACTCCGGCGGGTTCCCCCGACGTGATGACGATGCGAGGTATGTACACTACATCTTGGTTTCGACGAAAGCGTCGTCGCGCAATCGACGCAGCCACAGCTCGGTTTCTTCGTCCGCTTTACTTTCGCGGATGGCTGCAAAGGCCTTCTGGCGCCGCACATCGTCGGTGCTGTCGTAGGTGCGCGTGCCCAGCAGCTGCACGATGTGCCAACCGTAGCGGGTTTTGAAAGGCTCGCTGATCTCGTTGACCTTCAAATCGGCAATCGCCTTGTCGAATTCGGGCACGAAGGTGCCGGGCCCGCTCCATCCCAGATCGCCGCCATCCGGCGCCGAGCCGGGATCCTCCGACGCGGTCGAGGCGATGCCGGCGAAGCTCTCTCCTTTCTCGATCCGATCTCGAAGCTTGGCAAGCTTCTGGCGCACGGTCTCGTCATCGTCCAGTTCGTTCGGCTTCATCAGGACGTGCCGTACGTGGATCTGATTGATGATCACCGGTGCTTCGCCGCTGCGGCGTTCATTCAGCTTTACGATGTGGTAGCCGCTTGGCGTGCGAACCGGTTCGCTGACTTCGCCGGGTTTCATTTTGACGACCAGATCCAAGATGAACTGCGGCAGCTGCGTGCCCTTGCGCCAGCCCAGCTGACCGCCGTCCAAGGCTGTTTGGCTGTTCGAATTGGCGATGGCCAGCTGGCCGAAGTCCTCGCCCTTGCCGGCGCGCACGGCGACATCCTGCGCCTTGTGCGAGATTTCCTCGAGCTGTTGCGGGGTGGCGGCGGCCGGCAGCGACAGCAAGATGTGCGAGACGTTGAATTCATCGTTTGCCGCGGCATTTTGCTGGCGCGCGAGATACTGTTCGAGCTCATGCGGGGAGACATTGATGTGGGCAATGACGTCGCGTTGCCGCAAGGTGCTCAAGGTCAGCTCTTTGCGCATCGATTCGCGGTATAGCTTGTAGTCGACGCCTTGCGCGGCGAGTGCTGTCGGCAACTGATCGAACGGGATTTTGTTTCGCGCTGCAATCTCCTGCAGCGCACTGTTCAGTTGTTCATCGGTAACCGTGAGGCCGACGTGCTTCGCGCGCTGCAATTGAATTTCCTGCACCACCAAACGATCGAGCACCTGCTGCTGCAGCACGCTTTGCGAGGGCAGATCGACCCGCTGCTCCTGCAGGCGCTTCTGCACCGAAGAGATCTGAACGTCGAGCTCGCTCTTCAAGACCAGCCCGTCATTGACGATGGCGGCAATGCGGTCGAGCATTTCGCCGTGAACACCGATGTCGCGGGTTTGCGCATGGGATGGGGACAGCAGCAGCTGCGCGATGAGGATCGCACAGAGTTGGGCAACTTTACGCATGGGTCAAAATCCTAAGTCCCTACCAGTTTATTGGGTGTTCGGGTCGCGGGTGGAGTAACCGCGGATAGACTGTTCGAGGAAGGAATCCTCACGTTTTCCGACCGAACTTAAGCCCGTCAGTTCCAATTGTAATGCAATCGAGGTGTCCAGTGTGCCCCCGGCGGTCGTGGTGCCTGGGCGGATGCTCAAGTAGCGGCGCTGCACCAACTGGACCTTGTAACAGCAGCTTTTGTACTCAAAACCGGCCACTTGCTCGATCGTTTGCCGATCTTGCAGGGAATATACCCAGCGGCCCACCGTGTTCCAATGCGCGGCAATCGGCCATGCGAAGGAGCCGTCCCACTGCTTGAGAATGCCTTCCTGAAAGCGATAGCCAATGTTGACCACCCGGGTGGGATCGGGGCGGTATTGCACCGAAATCTCCGATTTCTCGGTCTGCGAGGTGTATGGATTCCATTGATAGTCGAGATTGACTCCCAAGTGCTTGTAACCCGTCAACGCGACCTCCGCGACGATGTCCGAGGCGGGGAATGCCGGATTCTGGCCCAGGGCCAGAGCGCGGGTCTGTGCACTCAAAGGGTATCCGCCGGGTAGATATTGACCGGGCAGATATTGGCCGGGAAAGGGCACGAGCGATTGTCCGCCGGGGGCCGTCAGGGCTCCCGGTACGGCCAAGGGATTCACCAAGGGTATGGTTCCCAAGGGCTGCCCGTAGTACTGGTCGCGAATCGCTGCCGGGAGCGACAGGACGTCCTGGGGCAGTCCAACCCGCGGAATTGAAAAATAGCGAATTTGACCGATGGTCGCCGACAAATACTGGGTTCCGGACACGGTATCGAAGAGACGCGTGGTGACCGCCAGCGCCACTTGGTTGGCATCGCCGATGCGATCCGATCCCACGTAGCGGTTGGTGCGAAACAGCTCGGTCAAATTCAGATCGGGCAGGCCGCTGTCGAATATCGGCAACTCATCCTGATTGCGATACGGGACGTAGCTGTATACCACGCGCGGCTCGAGGGTTTGAGTACGCTGACCCTGGGCGCCCACTTCGCGCTCGAATATCAGGCCGGTGTCCAAGCGTACATACGGCAGGGCACGCGAGGGCGTGCTGGGCCGGCCGGACCCCGCGTCCTGCAAATCATACTGCGTGAAGTCGTAACCGACGGCGGGCTCGAAGAAGTAGCCCGGCGCACGGCTCGACCAGCGTATTTCGGGTGAGAGATTCAATCGCACGCCGGTGGGGCCGGCCCCACGCAGGAAATTCACGGCCTCGCTGTCGAACACGAATTCGAAATTGCTGTTCTCGATGGGATACAGCGCGCTCGCCTGTATTCGCGGTACCCGTGAGTAGGGGCGGTCTGCCGCAATCACGGTCGTGTCGATGGTTTGGAAGTTTTGCAGCTGTGCGCGGATCCGCCAAGCATCATCGTAATACAGCACATCCATGCGGCGTTCGAGAAAGGTCACGCTGGTCTGCTCGGTTCCCACGGCGAAACTTTGAAAGTAATTGGTGTCGCTGACGGCGGCGATATCGGCATCGAACCTGAGCCCGTGTTGGATGTCCGTGACATCCGTGTATCGAAAATAGCTGCGATTATCGTGTTGCTGTTTGTCGTTGGGCAGGAACGAGGCGTCCAATTGACCGTGAGAACTCGACGTCAAATAGCGAAAATTCTCGGTCAATTGCACACCGCGGGCCGTCAATATTCCCGGTGTGACGGTCAGGTCATAGTTCGGCGCGAGGTTGAAATAATACGGCACCTCCGCGTCGAAGCCGTTGCTGCCGGAATGGCCCAGGCTGGGAAACAGCACGCCGCTCTTGCGCTCATCGCCCAAGGGAAAGGAGATGTAGGGCGTGTAAAAAATCGGCACGTCCTTGAAGCGCATGGTCACGTGGCGTGCAACACCTTCCTGCAGCTGGGTATCGATATCGATCTTCGATGCGCTCAAGCTCCAATCTTCGTTGCCGACCGGGCAGGTGGTGTAGCGGACATGGTCCAAATCCACTTTGCCGTCCGGATGAAGGTCGATGTCCCGGGCAAATCCGCGGCCGTTGCGGTCCATGAGCTGGAAGAAGGCCTGGTTGAAATTTGCGTCGCCGTCCGTCTCGTAGCTGCCGCTGTCGCTGCGCACGCGCAATTTCGGATCGAGGAAATCCACCTTGCCTTTGACGGTCAATTTGTCGGCGTCGTAATCGTAAGTGACCGAATCGGCGGCGACGCTGCGCTCGTCCTGGCGAACCGTCACCCGGCCGTTGAGCACCGCGCTGCCGTCGGCGTCCAGCAGGGCATCGTCGCTATCGACGTGGATGCGATGATCGTCGAGCGGGATGTCGGCGGGGCGAACAAAGGTATATTTGGGCGGGGCGGGGCAAACATCCGCGGCACGCGCCAGGGAGCTTGCCAGGCAGAAGAAAATAAATGCGGCCCGAACGTGAGAAGCCATGGGCAAAATGCGTCGCCTTAGTCGGTATACTTAAATCGCCGCATTTGCGGTTTGCGAATGGTCAAGCATGGATGTATCGGATGCAAGCGATTCCCGCCTCGCGCAATTGACGCAGTGGGTGCAAGAGGACTTAGGCATAGCCGGCAGCTTCATCGCGCCGGCTTCCGTTGATGCGAGCTTTCGCCGATATTTTCGCGTGACCCGAGGCGCGGATAGCTACATTGTGATGGATGCACCGCCCGATAAGGAAGATTCGGCGCCCTTCCTCAAGGTGGCCAGAATGTTGGGCGGCATGAACCTCAACGCACCCATGGTCCTGGCGCGGGACATGGAGCGCGGGTTTCTATTGTTGACGGACTTGGGTTCGCGGCAATACCTCGATGAACTGCCCGCCGCGGGCGCCGCGGACCGGCTTTACGCGGACGCGCTGGCGGCCCTGCGCACCATGCAAACAGCCGACGCAGCCATTTCCAGCGATTTGCCGCGATACGATCGCGCCCTGCTCATGCGCGAAATGGAACTGATGCCGGAATGGTTCCTGCGCCATCACTTGGGGCTGAGCATCGACGCGCGGGAGCGGGCCATGCTGGATGCGTTGTTCGAAAGTTTGGTTCGGGCCGCAGCCTCGCAGCCCGCCGTCTTCGTGCATCGCGATTATCATTCGCGCAATCTCTTGGTCACGGCGCAGGACAATCCCGGCATTTTGGATTTCCAAGACGCCGTGTGGGGTCCCGTGACCTATGATCTGGCCTCGCTGCTCAAGGATTGCTACATCGCATGGCCGCCGTCGCGCGTGCGCGCCTGGGTTCTCGAGTACCGGGAGAAACTGCTCGAAGCCGGATTTGCGCTGCCTGCGGATGCCGCCGAATTCATGCGCTGGTTCGATCTGGTCGGCCTGCAACGGCATATCAAGGTGCTGGGAATATTTGCGCGCCTGTTCTACCGGGACGGCAAGCCGCAATATCTCAACGACCTGCCGCGCGTGCTCGACTATGCGCGGGATACTGCATCGAGCTATGCGGAAACCGCGCCGTTCGCCGCCTTCATCGCCGAGCGCATCGACCCGCTGTTCAAAAACGCGCAGCAGCGCGCGCCGGCATGAGCATGGCGAGTGAGCGCCCGCGGGCGGCGATGATTCTCGCGGCGGGACGCGGGGAGCGCATGCGGCCGTTGACTGACACGACGCCGAAGCCGCTGCTGCGTGTGCACGGACAACCCTTGATCGAGCGCCACCTGGTTCGCCTGGTGGGCGCCGGCATCGATCGTATCGTGATCAACCTGGCGTGGCTGGGCTCGCAAATCCGCGACTATTTGGGCGACGGCACACGCTACGGCGCGAGCATTACCTACAGCGAAGAAGCACCGCGTGCGCTGGATACCGGCGGCGGCATCTTTCGCGCGCTGCCGCACCTGTCTCCCGGGCCGTTCGCGGTGGTCAATGCCGATATCTACACGGACTTTTCATTCGAGAAGTTGGCGATCGGCGCTAAATACGATTCGCATCTCGTGCTGGTCCCAAACCCCAGCTACTTGAACGGCGACTTCGGCCTGGAGCGCGGCGAAGCACTGGCCACCGCCGCCGAATTATTCACTTTTGGGAGCATTGCCGTTTATCGCAGCGCCTTCTTCAAGGATTGCCAGGAGGGCGTGTTTTCCGTGAAGCCGCTGTGGCGGCGTTCCATGGCGGCAGGATTATGTTCCGCTCAGCTTTATAGCGGACCGTGGGAAGACGTCGGCACGCCCGAGCGGCTTGCCGCGCTGAATAGCCGGTCGTCCTCGCCTTGAGCGCCTAGAGTACAATTGGGGCCATGTCCGAGTTCAAAGGCATCCCCATCACGCCGCAGCCGCGGCC
Organism: Steroidobacteraceae bacterium; assembly: GCA_035643995.1. GTDB lineage: Bacteria > Pseudomonadota > Gammaproteobacteria > Steroidobacterales > Steroidobacteraceae > Bog-1198. Next base: position 18,913 of record DASQPK010000124.1, read on the forward strand.
GGTGCGCAGTGGCGAAAAATACACGACGGCGCAAGGCTTTACGGCCATCAAGGACGGCGTCAAACAGGCGCAGGTTCCCGCACAAGGTTCAGCGCAAGTTCCCGCTGCGGCCCAGCGCAAGCCTGCGTGGCTGCGCGCGCCATTGGCCACGGGCGCGGCCTTTGGTGCCGTCAAGCAAATAGTCCGCGAGCATCGCTTGAGCACGGTGTGCGAGGAGGCGAAGTGTCCGAACATCGGTGAATGCTGGAACGCGGGGACTGCCACCATTATGCTCATGGGCGCCGTGTGCACCCGCGCGTGCCGCTTCTGCGCGGTGGATACCGGCAACCCGCGCGGCTGGCTTGATGCGGAAGAACCCGACAACGTGGCCAAGTCGGTCGAGCTGATGCGGCTCAAGTATGTGGTGCTCACCTCGGTGAACCGCGATGATTTGAGCGATGGCGGCGCCGCGCACTACGCAGCCGCCATCCGCGCCATCAAGCGCCGCAATCCCGGTACCGCGGTCGAAGCGCTGACGCCGGATTTTCAAGGCGTCATGAGTGATGTGCGTACGGTGCTCGATTCCGGATTGGATGTGTTTGCGCAGAACGTCGAGACGGTGAGGCGCTTGACGCATCCGGTACGCGACCCGCGCGCGGGGTACGAACAGACCATCGGCGTGCTGAAGGCGGCCAAGGCCTATAAACCGCAAGTGCTGACCAAGACCAGCTTGATGCTCGGATTGGGTGAGACGGACGCGGAAATTCGCGAGACCCTGATGGACCTGCGCGCGGCAGAGGTCGATGTGTTGACCCTGGGGCAGTACCTGCGTCCCACGCCGAATCACCTGAATGTGGAGAGATTCGTCACGCCGCAGGAATTCGACCGGTATCGGGTGTGGGCGCTGGAATTGGGCTTTCTGGAATGCGTGTCGGGTCCGTTGGTGCGATCGAGCTATCGCGCAGAACAAGCACTGGCGCGCAACAATGCGGGACTGGACAACGCCAAGCTTGCCGCCGGTGCGGCAGGGGGCTAAAGGCCTCGTGAGCACAGCGCCATGAGCACAGTCGAGAATCAATGTCTCGCTATGGGGTGCCCATCCGCCATGAGCACTGCGCCATGAGCACAGGGCTTAGCCGTGAACCCCTGATTCGTCACCTCGGGTTGGCGCCTTACGAGCCGACCTGGCGCGCGATGCAAAAATTTACCGACGAGCGGCAGGATGAGACTGCCGACGAGATTTGGTTCGTCGAACACCCGCCCGTGTTTACGTTAGGTTTGAATGCCGGCCGCGAACACCTGCTGGCGCCCGGCGACATTCCCGTGGTGCAGATCGATCGCGGCGGTCAGGTGACGTATCACGGCCCCGGTCAATTGATGATTTATCCGCTTCTCAACTTACGGCGCCTCAAGTTGGGCGTTCGCGATTTGGTGGTCGCGCTCGAGAATGCCGTCATTTCCTACGCGGCTGAGCAGGGATTGACCGCATCAGGATCGCGCCAGGCGCCCGGGGTCTATATCGACGGCGCAAAACTCGCCAGCATCGGCCTGCGCATTCGCCGCGGTGCGTGTTATCACGGCATGGCCCTCAATGTGTCGCTGGACCCGCAGCCCTTCGAACGCATCAATGTGTGCGGCTATCGGGATTTGCGCGTCACGCGCCTCGCCGATCATGGCGTCGACGCCGGCCTTCAAACGGTGGCGCAGGACCTCACGCCGCACTTGCTGCGGCAGCTGGGGATTCCGCCGACTGCCGTCGCGCGCGGCTACAATGCCATCAATACCGATTTGCAGGCCGTCAACTCACGATAAATATCATCGAGTTGCTTGCGGCTGGTCGCGTGCACCATGTAGGTGAGCGCCAGAAAGTTTCCATCCGCGCTGGTGCGGGTTTTCACGCTCGCATCGGCGAGGGGTCCGGCGTGACGTTCGATGATGGCTTGGGTGAGAACTCGCAGATCGCTGCCCTGGCGGCCCATCACTTTGATGGGAAATTCGCTGGGAAATTCCTGCGCTGTGCTGCCTGTGCTGCCGCTCATAACGCAGGCTTGTCCCGCAGTTCGCGGATGTAATTGGCAAATGCGAGGCTCATGCGCTTGAACAGCGGACCTGGCTTGCCGCTCGCCACTGCTGCGCCATCGAGCTTCGTCACCGGCAACACGCCGCGGGTCGAGAACGCCAGCCATATTTCATCCGCACTGCGCAGCGCCGATTCCGCAATCGGCGCGCTGGTGTTGCGGATGGACAAGAGATCGGCCAGTTCCGTCACCACATCACGCGTGGTGCCGGGAAGAATGTGATGACTGTTCGGCGGCGTGTGAATGACGCCATTCTTGACGACATGAACCGTGGTCGTGGAGCCTTCGGTAAGTTCGCCGTTTTCCAGCATGATGGTCTCGAACGCACCGGCGTCTGCCGCCAGCTTCTTCAGTAAAATATTTCCCAACAACGAGGTGGCCTTGATGTCGCGCCGCGCCCAACGGATCTCCTTCGTGGTCACGGCGGCCACGCCATTCTCGAGGAGCGCATCGGCCAGCGGTTCAAGCTCGGTGCAGTACGCGAACAGGGTCGGCTTGAGTCCCTCCGGCCAGGCATGATTGCGGCCGAATTCAGCGCCGCGAGTCACTTGGATATAAAGATACCCATCATCGGCGCTATTTTGGGAAATCAATTCCTGGCAGACATGCGCCCAGTCGCCATGTGTCATCGGCGGCGGCATGCGGATTCCGGCAAGGCTGCGGTTCAGCCGGTCCAAGTGCTGGCGCAGCCGAAACAGGCGCGATGCGTACATCGGCACCACCTCGTAAACCGCATCGCCAAATAGAAAGGCGCGATCGAAAGGCGAAACGACGGCTTCTTTGAGCGGCAGGTAATTGCCGTTCAAGTAGCAGATGGGCAGCGGGCCGCTCACGCAAACCACAGGCGAATGGTGTCGATGAGGCGCCGCCACCAGCCGCCGGCCGCCACGGGCTTCAAGGGATGCAGAGGCAGCGTCGCCAGGGGCGTGGCGCCGCTGAACACGCGCAGCGTGCCCACAGTCGCATCGAGGCCCAACGGCGCAATGAGCTTGGGCTGCAAGTCGACCGCGGTTCTCACGTCGCTCTGGCCGCGCGCCAGCGTCACGTACAGATCATCCTTGATGCCGACCTCGTCCGGCGATTGCGCCGCCTTCCAGACGCGCGTCGTGGCGAGCGCAATGCCGCCCTTGACCGCCAGTTTGGTGTCGTAAAAGGTGAAGCCGTAGCTCAACAAAGCGGCGCTGGCGTTCTCGCGGGCCTTCATGCTGGTGGACCCGAGTACCACCGACACCAGGCGCATGCCCTCGCGATGCGCCGAGGTGACGAGACAGAAGCCGGCGGACTCGGTGTGGCCGGTTTTCAAGCCATCGACGCTGGGATCTTTCTCGAGCAGGCCATTGCGATTTTGCTGCTTGATGCCGTTATGCTCGAATTCGTGTATCGAATAGTATTTATAGTACTGCGGATAATCGCGAATCAACGCACTCGCGAGCAGCGACATGTCGCGCGCAGTGGTGTAGTCCTGCGGCGAGGGCAGGCCCGAGCTGTTATCGAAATGCGTGCCGACCATATTCAATCGCTTGGCAGTGGAATTCATGAGCTGCGCAAACGTGTCTTCGGTCCCGGCGATGCGCTCGGCCAGCGCAATGGTGGCATCGTTGCCGGACTGCACGATCATCCCGAGGATGAGATCTTGAACCGATACGGGTTTGCCCAGCTCGATGAATGTGCGCGAGCCTTCCGATCGCCACGCATGTTCACTGACGGTGACCATGTCCTCGAGCTTCAGTTTGCCGCCTGCCAGCTCCTGGAAAACGAGGTAGGCCGTCATCAGTTTCGTGAGGCTGGCCGGCTCCATCCGGGCGGTAGCATCTTTGGCGGCCAGTATTTTGTCGGTTTGATAGTCGACCAAAATGTACGAGCGCGCGTCGACTTGGGGCGCACTCGGAATGGGCATGGCCGGCGGGGCTGCAGGAGCGGCAGCCGGTGCTGCCGAAGGCGCTGCTGCCCAGCAGGCCGCGGCGATGAGGGTCGCGAAGGAGAGACTCGCAATCAGGTGACGATACATGGTTAACGCATACCCTAATAAAAGCCGGTTAGTGTACTTGGGTTCGCCGCGCGGCAATAGGCGATCAATCGAGCGCCAGATGAGCATCATGGACGCCGGCGCGCGCCAACGCTGCGACGATGCGATCGTATTCAGCGACGTTGGGTACGGGACCGATGCGCACTCGATACATTCTGCGGCCCGCGATTTCATCGTCGCGCACGAATATCTTGCCGTAGCCGCCCCCGCGCAATCTCTCCACCAGCCGTTCGGCGTTCTTGGGATCGCTGAATGCGCCGGCCTGAATGAAAAGCGCCGCTGGTACGGCGACCTGCGTGACCGTGGAGCCCGTGACTGGCGAGCCCGTGACCGGGGAGCCCGCGAGCGGGGCAGCAGACGATGTCGCTTCGAGCGGTGAAGCCGTGAGCGGCGCGGCGGCAGGCGCCGAATCTGCTGCCGTGATGGGGGCTTCGGGCGCCGGCACCGGCGCCGGCGCGGTTGCGGCGTCGAGGCTGCGCACCTCCACCATGGCGGTGCCGTTGCGCAGCATGTCCAGTTTGGACGCAGCCGTGTAGGAGAGGTCGATGATGCGATTGCCGACGAAGGGGCCGCGATCGTTGACGCGCACCACGATGCTGCGCCCATTCTGAAGATTGGTGACCCGCACATACGCGGGCAGGGGCAGAGTCTTGTGGGCAGCCGACATGCCATACATATTGTAAGTCTCACCGATGGACGTTGGGACCTTGTGGAAGCCCGGTCCATACCACGACGCGACACCACGCTCCACGTACCCGACGCTCGATGACAATACGAAGTAGCGTTTGCCCAGGACATCGTAAAACGGAGGATTGCCCGTGCGCGAGCGCCGCTCGATGCGCGGCACCACATCCGGCACGGTTTGCGCCGGCGGCGTCGTCACAGGTTCAGGCGTTGCGGCGGGGCTCGGGCTCTCGGGCCGCCGCGGCGCGCTGGAACACGCGGCCATCCCGACAGCGACAGCGGCGCACAACGGCAGGGCCAGCGCGCGCACCGGCTTCACGGCGAAGTCGTGGATGTCGATGTCGAAGTGGGCGCAGCGGCCGGGGCGGGCGCAGCGGCCGGGGTGGGCGCAGCAGCTGGGGCGGGCGCGGCGGCCGGGGTGGGCGCGGCGGCCGGGGTGGACGCGGCGGCCGGGGTGGACGCCGCGAACTGCGCGGCATCGTTCTCGAGCATGCGTTGTTTGACCGCGGTGGCGAGTTCGTAGACGGCCATGGCGTACAGCGCGCTATGGTTGTATCGGGTGATCACAACGAAATTATTGTAGCCCACGCGCCAATGGACGCCGTCCGACTCGTCGGCGGCAATCAAGAGCGCGGGCGCATCCGCAGGCAGTGCGCTGTCAAAGCTGACGCCTTTCGCATTGAGCGAGGCGACGGTCTCCGACAGCACCAATTTGCGTCCATCCAAATCTGCGGCCTTCTCAGGCGGCACGGTGGCTTCGCCCAACACCGGTTCGCCGAAATTCCAGCCGTGTTCCTTCAGGTAATTGCCGACACTGGCGCAGACATCCGGCCAATCGCTCCACAGGTCGATGCGGCCGTTCGCGTCCGCATCCACCGCATAGCGCCGGTAGTTCGAGGGCATGAACTGCGGCGCACCCATCGCTCCCGCATAGGATCCTTTGATGGTCTTCGGATCGAGGCGTCCGTCGCGCGTGAGCAGCAGAAACTGCTCCAGCTCGTCGCGAAAAAATTTCTCGCGGGCCGGATAATCGAATGACAGCGTGACCAGCGCATCGAGCACCCGGTACGAGCCGGTCCGCCGCCCATAAAACGTTTCCACGCCGAGAATGGCTGCGAGGTATTCCGGGGCGACGCCGCTGTGCACGCTGGCCTGATCGAGTGCCTGGCGGTGAGCGGTCCAAAACTCGATGCCCTCTTGAATACGCCGTTCGGTAACAAAGATGGGGCGATATTCGTACCAGAGTTTGGCCTTCTCGGCGGGTTTGCCCATGGCCTCAACAATGGCCGGTTGAAACTCGGCGCCCTTCAGCAGCTTGCGCAGCGCGCGCTTCTTGAAGGAATAGGCGCCGGCCATGTGGGCGATGAACTCTTTCACGTCGCTGCGCTTGACGTCGATGGCGGCAGCGGGCTCGACGCAAAGTGCCAGCAACGCGGCAACGCCGAGCATGATCTTAAGATCGGATAGGCGCAGATCGGATAGGCAGCGCAGGCTACGGGAAATATTCAGGGAGGCTCCTAAGATCCAATCAGTTTGCGATGCGAATGCAGCGACATGAGGATGCCGAAGCCGGCCAACAAAGTGACCATGGAGGTGCCGCCATAACTGATCATGGGCAGCGGCACGCCGACCACGGGCAGGATGCCGCTGACCATGCCCGAGTTGACGAATACATAAACAAAAAAACTGAGCGCGATGGCGCCGCCGGTCAGGCGCGCGAAGGTGCCCTGCGCCTGCATCGCCAAGTACAGCCCCCGGCCGATCACGACCCCATACAGTGACAGGATCAACAGCTGTCCCAGCAGCCCGAACTCCTCACCGATGACGGCAAAAATAAAGTCGGTGGAACGCTCAGGCAGGAATTCCAGCTGCGCCTGACTGCCGTTCATGTAGCCCTTGCCGAAAACCCCACCGGAGCCGATGGCGATTTGCGATTGGATAATGTGGTAGCCGGCGCCCAGCCGATCGGTTTCCGGATTCAAAAAGGTGAGGATGCGCTGGCGCTGATAGTCATGGATGAAGTGCCATGCTCCCCACGCGGCGCCGCCGAGCAGCGGGATCGAGATCAAGATCAGGCGAATCTGCAATCCCGCGAGCAGCATGACGATCAGGCCGGACGCGGCAATCAGCAATGCCGTCCCTAAGTCGGGCTGTGTGACGATCATGGCGGTCGGAATCGCGATCAACACGCCCATGACGATCAAATCCAAGAACGTCGGCGGCAGGGGCCGTTCGTGCATGTACCAGGCGCAGGCCATGGGCACGGCCAGCTTCATGATCTCGGAGGGTTGGAAGCGCATGAAACCGATATCGAGCCAGCGCTGCGCACCCTTGCCGATATGGCCGGTGACATCCACGACGATGAGCAGCAGCACGCCGAGCACGTATGCGATCGGCGCAAACATGCGCAGGTATTGCGGCGTGGCGAACTTGGCGAGGGCCAGCATGGCCGCCACCGCGATGCCGATATTCACCAAATGGTGCTGCACCATTCGCCAGTTCTGCCCGGAGGCGCTGTACACCACCAAAATGCCGATGAAAACGATGATGGCGAGCACGCCGGTGAGCGGGCCGTCCAGCCCCAGCGCGCGCAGCGTCCGGCCGCCCGCGGTGAAGGTTCGGCGCGTTCGCGAGGGCGAGAATTCATCGAAGATCATGGGTCAACGCTCATTGATTTTGTCCATCAAGCTCGTCAGCACCGGCCACAGCAGCGCGCCGACGAAGGGCGCGAGCCAGCGGCCAAAGGTGGTCACCGGGTTGCCGGTGGCGCCATCGACCCAGAACAGAACGAATTGATACCCCGTCAGCAGCGCGAAGACCGTCAGGCATTGCGAGAGTACGGAGAACACGCGAATGCGCAGCCGAAGATGCGTGGCCCAGGCCCCCGTCAGCGTGAGGGCGAGCGCGTGCTGTCCGAGCACGACGCCGTGGATCACATCG
>DASQPK010000125.1:0-17059 GCA_035643995.1 Steroidobacteraceae bacterium
CCCGCTTCAGCCGAAGTTGATCTTGGCCTCGAGATTGGTGCGCGAGTCGGCGCTCGACAAGGCTTCTTCCAGTTCGATGCGGCCCTCGCGCACGAGGTTGTAGAGCGCGCTGTCGAAACTCAGCATGCCGCGTTCCGTGCCGGTGCGGATCGCCTCCTTCACGCCGATCACATCACCCTTCTTGATGAGTTCCGAGATGTGCGGTGTGTTGACCATGACCTCGGATGCGGCAACCCTTGTGCCGGTCTTCGCGAACACCAAGCGTTGCGACAGAATGGCGCGCAGGTACTGCGAAAGATCCAGGAAAATCTGGTTGTGCTGATCGCGCGGAAACATGTTGATGATGCGATCCAAGGTCTCGGCGCAATTGTTGGCGTGCAGGGTCGCGATGCAAAGGTGCCCGGTTCCGGCGAGCGCAATGGCCGCTTCCATGGTTTCGCGATCGCGAATTTCCCCGACCAGGATCACATCGGGCGCCGCGCGCACCGCGCTGCGCAACGCCCGCGCAAAAGTCTTGGTATCCAGGCCCACTTCGCGTTGATTTACGATGGATTTCTTGTTGGTATGCAGGAATTCGATCGGATCCTCGATGGTCAAAATGTGATCGGATGAGGATTCGTTGCGGTAGTTGATCATGGCCGCAAGGGTGGTCGATTTGCCCGCGCCGGACGCGCCGACCATGAGGATCAGGCCGCGCTTCAGCATCACCAATTCTTTGTAGATGTCGGGCATGCCGAGATCTTCGAGCCTGGGCATCTCCGCCGTGATGTAGCGCAGCACCATGGCCGGATAGCCGCGCTGATAGAACACGTTGACGCGAAAGCGGCCCAGGCCGGTCTCGGAGATCGCGAAATCGATCTCGAGCTCCTCGTTGAAATGCTCGATCTGGTCCTGCGTCATCAGCCCCAAGGCCGATTGGCGCACGGTTTCAGGCGTCAATATCTGCTTATTGACCGGGAAAATCTTGCCCTCGATTTTGATCTTGACCGGAGCGTTGCAGGTGAAGAAAAGATCCGATGCCTTTTTTTCGACCATCAGTTTGAACAACGGCTTGGTGTTCATCACCTGAGCCGGCAGATCCGCAGGCACGCTCATGCTGGGAGCCTGTCCGAGCGCGGCACTTAGAACACCTGTCCTTCTTCTTCCTCGAGGATCTGCAGCGACTGGCCTTCCGCTTCCGGATTCTTTATCTCGCGCTTGCTTTCCAATTTCACGCGCAGGCGCAGTTCGTTCTTCGAATCCGCGTTGCGCAGGGCATCCTCGTAGGAAATCAATCCCGCCTCATACAGCTCGAACAGCGCCTGGTCGAATGTCTTCATGCCCAGGCGGTTGGAGCGCGACATCACTTCCTTGATCTTGGCGACCTCGCCCTTGAAGATCAGGTCGGAGATCAGCGGGGAGGCGAGCATGATCTCCATGGCCGCGATGCGCCCGGATCCTGCTTCGCGGGGAATCAAGCGCTGAGAAATGAGCGCGCGAATGTTCAGCGACAAGTCCATGAGCAGCTGCTCACGCCGCTCCTCGGGGAAGAAATTGATGATGCGATCGAGCGCTTGGTTCGAGCTGTTGGCGTGCAAGGTCGCGAGCACCAAGTGGCCGGTCTCGGCGAATTGAATGCCGTACTCCATGGTCTCGCGGTCGCGAATTTCGCCGATGAGTATCACGTCCGGCGCCTGGCGCAGGGTGTTCTTGAGGGCCAGGTGCCAGCTCTCGCAATCGACGCCGACCTCGCGGTGAGTGACCACGCAGCCCTTGTGGGCGTGCACGTATTCCACCGGATCTTCGATGGTCACGATATGGCCGCGGGTTTTTTCATTGCGGTAGCCCACCATCGCCGCCAGCGATGTGGATTTACCCGAGCCGGTGCCGCCCACCAGGATCACGAAGCCGCGCTTGGACAGCACGACATCTTTGAGCACCGGCGGCAGCTCCAGCTCCTCGAGGGTCGGAATTTTGGCGTTGATGGTGCGCAGCACGGCGCCTGTATGCCCTTGCTGAATGAACGCGCTCACGCGGAAGCGCCCGATGCCGGGCGGCGCGATGGCGAAATTGCATTCCTTGGTTCCGTCGAATTCTTTGGTTTGCCGATCGTTCATGATGGCGCGAACCATCCCGGCGCTTTGCTCGGGGCTCAACGAACGATCGGACTGCGGCCTTATTTCGCCGTCGATCTTGATCGCCGGCGGGAAGCCGGCCGTAATGAACAGGTCCGAACCCTTCTTCTCGACCATGCGCCGCAGCAGGTCTTGCATCAACCGTATAGCTTGTTCGCGTTCCATAGTTTGTCCTTATCCTACGGCGCGCCCGGCGCGCCGCCACAATTTCGGGGTTCGCGCTCTTCCGGCGCGCCCGGCGCGCCGCCCCATATTCGGGGTTCGCGGCTCTGCGCGGACCCCGTGGAAAGGTTGCGCGCAGCGCATCATATAGAATCCTTGTTCTGCGCTTTGTACTTGGCTTCTTCGCGACTGACAACACCCTTTGCCACCAATTCCTGCAGGCATTGGTCCAGGGTTTGCATGCCCTGGCCCTGACCGGTCTGAATGGCCGAATACATTTGGGCGATCTTGCCCTCGCGAATCAAGTTTCGAATGGCGGGCGTGCCGATCATGATTTCGTGCGCTGCAATACGACCTCCGCCAACGCGCTTCATCAGGGTCTGCGAAATCACGGCCCTCAAGCTCTCGGACATCATGGCACGGACCATTTCCTTTTCCGCGGCCGGGAACACATCGACGATACGGTCGATGGTTTTCGCCGCCGAGCTCGTGTGCAGAGTTCCGAACACCAAGTGGCCGGTTTCCGCAGCGGTGAGCGCCAGACGAATCGTTTCCAGGTCGCGCATTTCGCCGACCAGCACCACGTCGGGGTCTTCGCGCAAAGCCGACCTGAGCGCCTCGGTGAACCCGAGAGTGTCGCGATGCACTTCGCGCTGATTGACCAGACAGCGCTTGCTTTCGTGAACGAACTCGATCGGGTCCTCGATGGTTATAATGTGGTCCGGACGGTTGTCGTTACAATGGTTCACCATGCCGGCCAGCGTGGTCGACTTACCGGATCCGGTCGGCCCGGTGACCAGCACCAGACCGCGGGGAAGCATGCATAAATCTTTAAAAGTCTTGGGCGCGTTCAATTCGTCCAATGACAGGATGAGGGACGGAATATTGCGGAATACCGCTCCGGCACCGCGATTTTGATTGAAAGCGTTGACGCGAAAGCGCGCCAGCTTGGGGATTTCGAACGAAAAGTCCGTCTCGTAGAACTCTTCGAAGGCCTTGCGCTGCTTGTCGTTCATGATGTCGTACACCATGCTGTGCACTTCTTTGTGCACCAAGGCAGGCATGTTGACGCGCTTCATGTCGCCGTCCACGCGAATCATCGGCGGAACACCCGCCGAGAGATGCAAGTCCGACGCATTGTTCTTCACCGCAAAGGCAAGAAGCTGCGCGATATCAACCGCCATTTACGGCTCCTAATTCGACTGGGCTCAAGGCCCCGGCAGTATATAAGAGGGTGTTGCCACCCAATATGTTAATTGGTCCGCAGAATTTGACGCTGCCTGTGAACCACGTCCGGTCTCGGATACGCAGTGCGGCCATTGCGGCCGGGAGAGACCCCGGTAGCGTCACTTTGGTCGCAGTTACCAAGGCGCAGACTGCCGAATCGGTGCGCCTCGCCGCCACCGCCGGCGTCACGGATTTCGGTGAAAATTATCTGAAAGAAGCGCTTGCCAAAATGGACCAGCTGGCCTCCTTAAGTCTGCAGTGGCACTTCATCGGCGCCATCCAATCCAACAAGACTCGCGCCATCGCCGAGCGCTTCGATTGGGTGCACAGCGTGGATCGCCTGAATGTCGCGCGGAGACTGTCGGAGCAAAGGCCTTTTCACGCGCCGCCCCTCAATGTGTGCATCCAGGTGGCGCTGGTGCCGGAACCGACCAAGGCCGGTGTTTCGCCGGATGGTTTGCCTGAGCTGGCGACGGCTGTTGCCGAGCTGCCTCGCTTGAGCCTGCGCGGCCTCATGTGCTTGCCGCCGCCGCAACCTACGCCGAACGATGAACGCGCGGTGTTCGCGCGGCTGCGAGCCGCGCTTCAGGATCTGAACGCCGGCGGCCTGAAGCTCGATACACTGTCGATGGGCATGAGCGGAGATTTCGAGTCCGCGATCGCCGAGGGAGCAACGCTGATTCGAATCGGCACGGCGCTTTTCGGATCCCGTTAGGCAAGACCATTAACGCCATCGAGAGGGGGGTGGATTCTTGAACAATATAAGAAAGCTGGCATTCATCGGCGGCGGCAACATGGCCGCCGCGCTGATCAGCGGCCTGATCAAGCGGGGCTTGTCCGCTGAGCGGCTCGTGGTAGCCGATCCCAGCCAGGACCAGCTCCAGCGACTGGTTCGCGACTACGCCGTCCAGACTGCGCCGGACAACGTGAGCGCGGCGCAAGGCGCCGAGGTGGTTGTGCTCGCCGTCAAACCGCAGCAAATGCGCGCCGTGGCTCTAGGGTTGGCACCGCATCTGGCGGCGAGCCGGCCTCTCTTGATATCGGTTGCCGCCGGCATCCCACATGCATCTCTTGCACGTTGGTTCGGGCCGAACATCCCGGTCATTCGCACCATGCCCAACCGGCCGGCGCTCAACGGCTTCGGCGCAACCGGCCTGTACGCGCCCGCCGGCATCGGAGCGGCTTACCGCGCATTGGCGGAGACCATCATGGCTGCCGTGAGCGCCACCGTATGGGTGGAGCATGAATCGCAAATGGATACCGTCACCGCTTTGTCGGGCAGCGGTCCCGCGTACTTCTTCCTATTCATGGAAGCGCTCGAGGCGGCGGCGCATGAACGCGGGCTGCCGACCGACATTGCACACCGCTTGACGCTCGAAACGGCGTTCGGCGCCGCGCAAATGGCGCGCCAGTCTCATGATTCCCTCGCCACCCTGCGCGAGCAGGTGACTTCAAAGGGCGGCACCACCGCCGCGGCGCTGGAGGTCCTTAATGCCGCGGGCCTTCGTGCTATCGTCGCGCACGCGGTGGCCGCAGCCGACCGCCGTTCGGCCGAACTCGCCGCCGAGTTCGGCGCTCCGTAGGGTTGATTATGATAATTTCGGTCGGGGTCGCCTCGACCCCGTTGAAAGGTAGCGCGAAGCGCTTGGAAAAGTCGGGGTCGCTTCGACCCCGTTGAAAGGTGGCGCGAAGCGCCTAAAAATGGAAGCGATCAGATACATCGTCGATATGTTGTTGTGGCTCCTGCTGCTCGCCTTCGTGCTGCGGTTGATGTTCCAATTGGTGCGGGCCGATTTTCGAGATCCGATGGCCGATGCCATCGTGCGCGTGACCAACTGGCTGATATTGCCGCTGCGCAAGGTCCTGCCGCCCATCGGCAAGATCGACACCGCGACCGTCGTCGCCGTGCTTTTGGTGGCCGCGGCGCGCACTTTCATCATGATGGCGATGGCCGGTGCAGGCGTCGGGGATGGTGTCGCGTTCCTGCGCATCACCCTCCTGGACCTGGTGGGCCTGGTGCTTCGCGTCTATTTGTTCGCGATGTTGATCTACTGGTTGACGAGTATGGTGTCGCAGGGCGGCTACGCGCCGGGCGTCCGCTTGCTTGCTCAGGTGTGCGAACCCATCTTGAAGCCGGTGCGCCGCGTGATTCCCCGCATCGGTCAAATAGATTTTTCCATCCTCTGGGTTTCGATCGCCATTGGTGCGCTGCTGGTGTTATTGCGTTGAACATCGCCTCGTACATGCCTGATATCACAGTGAACGAAGCAACACATGGCGCCGCGAATGGCACCCTCGCAGGCGCGGAAGCCTGAAAAACCAGCGCGAATTGCATCGGCACTCGAAATCTTTTTTCGCAATTGCGCTAAACATCGGCTTTTTTCTATGTTATTTTCGGCGCCGAGTTGAATTAGTGGGTGATTTCACCCACGTTGGGCAATTTCGCTCACGGTGGACATTCACTGTCCACGCTTGGAAAACATTTTAGGAGATTGAATATGGCGAAAAAGAATGCAGCACCGACCAAGTCTGAAATTCTCGCTACGATTTCGAAGGAAACTGAACTTTCTAAGAAGCAGGTCGGATCCGTGTTTGATTCGCTTGGCGCCTCGATCAAGAAGAGTCTGCGAAGCCACGGCCTGTTCACCCTGCCCGGACTTTTGAAGATGAAGGTCGTGAAGAAGCCCGCCACCAAGGCGCGCGAGGGCGTCAATCCGTTCAACGGCGAAAAGATGATGTTCAAGGCGAAGCCGGCGAGCAAGAAGGTGCGCATTGCCGCACTGAAGACGCTCAAGGAATACGTGAACTAACCTGATTTTGGCTCTTAGGAGCGGCTGAGGCAGCTCGGCCGCTTCAAATTGCCTATTCGATTCCGACCAGTTCGACGTCGAACACCAAGGTCGCGCCGGGTGGAATAACCCCGCCCGTACCGCTGTCACCGTAGGCCAAATCGGGCGGAATTGTGAGCCGGCGGCTCTCTCCGATCTTCATGCCGAGCACGCCCTGATCCCACCCCTTGATGACCGAGCCCGTTCCCACGGGAAACTTGAAGGCTTCTCTTCCGGCGGTTCGCGAGCTGTCGAATTGCTTGCCTTTATGGTCGGTCGCGCCGGTCTCGTACAACCAACCGGTGTACTGGACGACCGCCATCTGTCCGCCGCCAATCGTCGCCCCGCTGCCGGGCTTGAGCGTTTCCGTCCGCAGCGACGTCACGCCAGGCGGCGTTGCGCCGCTGGTCGGCGGCGCATCGGTCTTGCCGCTACAAGCCGCGGTGATCGCCATGAGTGCGATAAGGGTGAATTTTGTAAAATGCATGGATGCCTCTGGAAGGCATCATAATGGATTTTGCGGGGCCTTGAGCCTCTTAAGAAAGGCGCACTACAACCGCGCATAGGGCGCAGGCCGCGGCGCTGCCGGCGGCCAGAAGGCCGATTTCCTCGCTCCAGCCCATGGCGAACAGACGCAGTGCACTCACGGCGTCGTCCACTTCGTCGACCACTTGTAACATCCATTCCATGGGCAAGCAGTCTAGGTACATGCCTCGGCGCTAACCGTGAGTGGCATCACAACCTTTGCCGAGGCATCGGCTTGCTATGGTCCTTGGGGCTGCGTAGGCTCTCCGGACATGCAGCGCATTCTCGTCCTGAACCCAAAAGGGGGTTCGGGCAAAACGACTATAGCCACCAATCTCGCCAGCTATTTTGCGAGCCAGGGCGACCGTCCGGTGCTGCAAGATAACGACCCCCAGGCCTCCAGCAGCCGCTGGCTCAAAAAACGCAAGCCCGATCAGCCGTTCATCCACGGCATAGCCGCATTCGAGCGCAACTCGCGCATGACCCGCGCCTGGCAGATGCGCATTCCGGCGGATGCCGGCCATGTCATCGTCGATACGCCGGCCGCGGTCCCCGCCCAAGAGATGCCCGATATGACCAAGAATGCCGACGCCATCATCGTGCCGGTACTGCCTTCCGACATCGATATTCACGCCTGCTCCAAATGCATCGCCGACCTGCTGCTGATTGCCAAGGTGCGGCGCGATGAATATCGCATCGGCGTGGTGGCCAATCGCGTCAAGCGCAACACCGTGATCTATCAATCGTTGATGCGGTTTCTCGAGACCTTGCGCATCCCGGTGATAGCCACTCTACGGGACTCGCAAAACTACGTGCGTGCCGCGGAACTGGGCCTCGGCCTTCACGAGATGAAACGCTACGTCGTGGAACAGGATCTTGAGGATTGGCAGCCGATGTTGGCGTGGCTGAAAGCGAAGGAAGGTGCGCCGCAGCCCATTGAAGGCATCAATCCGTTGCCCGTGCCGGCTTGATTGCGGCGATCGGCGCGCGGCGCGTCAGTGCCGCTTATTTTTTGACGCTTACTTTTTTTCGTCGAAATTACCGCGAGCTTTTTCCGCCCAGCTTTTATAACTGTGCCAGTTGTAAAGACTGTTGGTGATCGCCGAGTGGCGACCGCCGGTTTTGGCACCGGCCGAATTGGCGCGAGGGGCCCTGCGGTCCACTCCGTTGTATCGAGTTGTATTCTTAAGGTCGCTCATCTCGTGTGCCTCTGTCGATGGGAGCGACAGTAAGTGTCGCGCCCTCTCCTCGACAGGAACTGTGTCACGCGCTGCCTGCACTGTCGCGCGGCGGCGACGCGCATTGGGATGCGCATCTCACACAACGTCGCGGTAAGTTAAATGGACGGAATCTTGGGTCCCCGCCAGGCATCGAACAGCGGCTTCAGTTCCTGCAGCGAGGACTCGAGTGCCGCCGGCAATAATGTTGTGTAAGAGTCCAGCAGCGCCATGGCGTTGCGCGCGGGGTCGGTTCGTGTAGCCGCGCCCAGGCGGCGTGACATATCGCGATTGACCACGTGCAGGTTTTGATACAGATCGGTGAGCTGCGCGAATCCGAGCGCTTCGCCCACGCCCACCAGTTCGCGCGCCAGCAGAAACATGCACACGCTTCGATAGACCGTTTCCGCCTCGCTCGCGAAGGGAAGATGGAAGCGCGCCATCGGGCGCAGCCGGTCGGTCCAGGGACAGCCCGAAGTCGCCATGATCAATCCCAGCACGGAACTCATGGCTTGTTGCGCCGTGGTTTCCGCATGAACCGTGCGTTCTGCCTGCGTGACCGTCACGCCCACCACGTCGAACGAAACCAATGCCTTGAGCGACTCGACCGCCGGCGCCATGTGCAAAGCGGCGGGGCAATGTGCGTATTCGTCCGTGCTCAAAGGGCAGTTTGCACACTGGCTGAACTTCAATTCGGTCCAGAACGGCGGATCGATCGGCGTCGGATTCGACAGCCGGAAGTCCGCGGCCGCGAAATTCAGATCCACATGTCGTTTCGAGCCATCCGGCAGGTCGAATTGATAGCGGATACGCAGCTCCTGCGTCATGCCACGAGTCGGTAGCAGGGCTTGTATTCGGCACCCGTGAATTTCATCCGCCCTTGAGCGACGAACGAGCGCAACAGTTCATCGAGGCGCTCCATGATCGCCGGCTCTCCGGCAAGCTCGTAAGGCCCAAAGCGTTCGATGGCGTTGACGCCGTACTCTTTGATGTTGCCCGCGACTATTCCGGAGAAAGCGCGCCGCAGGTTGGCGGCGCGCTCATGCACCGGCTGATCGAGCGATAAACGCAACGCGCGCATCGAAGCATGAGTGACCTCGAATGGCCGTTGGAATTCCAGAGGGATTTTCAGCAGCCAATTGAACCCGTATGAATCGCTGGCCTGGCGGCGATAGTCGCGAACCTCCGCCATGCCCTGCACCATCGCACGCGCCACGCCGCCGGGATCATCGATGATCACCTTGTAGCGCGCCTGCGCGGCGCTTCCCAATGTCGCCCCGATGAAGCGGTGAATCTGCTGGAAATAATCGGCGCTGTCGGCCGGGCCCGTGAACACAACCGGGAAAGGCAGGTTCTGATTGGCGGGATCGAGCAGAATACCGAGCAAGTAGAGAATCTCCTCGGCGGTCCCGGCACCGCCCGGAAAAATCACAATGCCGTGACCCAGGCGCACGAACGCTTCGAGGCGCTTTTCGATGTCCGGCATGATCACCAATTGGCTCACGATGGGGTTGGGCGGCTCCGCGGCGATGATGCCCGGTTCGGTGATCCCCAAGTACCGCCCATCGGTAATGCGTTGTTTCGAATGACCGATGGTCGCGCCCTTCATCGGCCCCTTCATCGCGCCCGGGCCGCAGCCGGTGCATACATCCAGGCTGCGAAGCCCAAGTTCATAGCCTACTTTTTTCGTGTAGTCGTACTCGAAGCGTCGGATCGAATGCCCGCCCCAGCAGACCACGAGATTGGGCCGCACCTGCAGCTCCAATACCCGCGCGTTGCGCAGGATGTGGAATACCGCATTGGTGATGTCGCCCGTGGAATTGAGGTCGTAACGGCCGCTCTCCATGATTTCGTTGGAGATGAACACCACATCGCGCAGCACGGCGAACAAGTGGTCTTTGAGACCCCGGATCATGACGCCGTCGACAAATGCCGCCGCCGGCGCGTTCTTGATCTCGAGCTTGATGCCCCAGGCCTGGCGCACGATGCGAAGGTCGAAGTCGCGATACTTTTCAAAGATCGTGCGCGAATCGTCGATTTCGCTGCCGGAGTTGAGCACGGCGAGCGCGCACTTCCGAAACAAGGGATACAGGCCGCCCTGACCGGAATCCAGCAGTTTGGCGATTTCCTGCTGCGACAGGTGCTCCAAGCTGCCCTTTGGGGCCACCCGCGCATCGACCATGTCGGACGAAAGAATCGAGGCTTCCACGCAGCACCTATTGGGGAGGAATACTCAGACAGGCTCTCAAGGGTAGATATCGATCGGAATATTATCCTGCGTGCGCATCCACACCTCGACCATGTCGGAGTTCGACAGAGCGATGCAGCCATCGGTCCAGTCGTTCGACTCATAATACGCCCACGGATGGTGGGGCGAGTTGGGGAAACCGTGAATCATGATCGAGCCGCCCGGAGCCCAGCCCTTCTTATGCGCGCGTATCTCGTCGACCTTGTTTGGATACGAGACTTGAATGGCCAGAAAGTACTCGCTGCGGGTGTTGCGCCGCGCGAGGAAATAGCGGCCTTCGGGAGTTTTAAAGTCGCGCTCGCGTTCCTTCTGTCCAACGGGGCTCAATCCCAGCGCTACTTTGTAGACGCCCAAGAGATGCTCGCCGCTGTACAGATACAGCTTGTGCTCGGATTTATGGACCACGACTCGGTCGGCCAAAACCGACTCCGCGCCCAGGGCGTTGCCCATCCAGCCCGCACCCGTCGCCAGCACCAGACACATGAAAAGAGTTGTCGCCGAATACCGGCCGAATCGATTGACCATTGCCAAAAGTATACCTGGTCGAGGCCACTCAATAATCGGCTATAGCTCACGTCCCCGGTATACTGCTTAGTATATGCGCCACCTAAGCATCCCCGGCGGTTTGATCCTCGTGCTCCTGAGCGCGTGCGCGTTGCAGTCCTCCACGAAGCCCGTGGAGTACTTGGACGATCGTACCGCCATGACCGTCGGCTCGCTCAAGGAGCCGATCGAGCTGGTGCCGAGTCTTCATCAACAGGGCGGCAGCCTGCATGTGCTTGGCAGCCTGGTGGGAAAGAAGGTCAGCTTCGCCTACTTAGGGCCGGTCGAATGGGATCGAAGCGGTGCGATTGCTTACGGATTGTGGATCCATATCGCGCCCGGCAACGATCGCCCCATCGCCGATATCCGCTCTCCCAAGGCACTCACTTTGATTCTCGACGGCGGCACGCGGGTGCTTAACCCCATCGACGCTCCGCAATTGGGTAGAGGCGCCTACCAAGCGGTTGCTTCCTGGGGCCAGACAGCCTACTTCGAACTGACGGTGGAGATGCTGAAACAAATGGCGGCCAGCGAGAAACTGCAGCTCGACGTACGCGCCGCCGACGACTCCATTGTGAACTTCGTGGCCAGCAACGACACACGCGAGCCGCTGACGGCCTACCTGCATTCCCGCGGCATCACTGGCGATTGATGCCTTCCACCCGCGGCAGGGCAATGACCGTGCCGGGTCGAACATCGGCAAAATCCACATCGGGGTTGTACTCGGCGACCAGCCACACCGGCAGATCCGCACGCTGCTGTGAAATGATCCAAAGAGACTCACCGTGCTTGATCACATAGTTCTCCGTGCCCGAGATCCGGTGAGTGGCAAAGAAAGTCTCCTGTAGCTGCCGATGATATTCGCGCCGGACCGCCTCAAATTGTGCGGCGCTCACCCGAGACAGATCCAGCTTGACCTTGTGTCCCAGCGTCACCATGGCATTCTTGTGCAGCCTGTTGAGCGCCCGCAGCGATTGCGAACCGACTTTGGACCAATCCGCGAAGTGACCCAGGGTTTCCGCCGCTTGCACGACGACGGTGTTGCCCGGGCCGACGCTATAATCGGTGGTATCCGCATTGCCACTGGGCGCAGCCGCCGGCAGCAGCGCCGTACTTTCAGCTTGTCGTTCTGAAACCGGTTCCTTCGGCGGCGCAGGCCTTGCACTCGCCGGCTCAGGTTGCGCTTCGGGGAGCACCAGCGCCGGCGGGGCCGTGGTGGCAGCGACCACCGATGTCGCGGGCGTCGCGGCGCCGGCGACCGAAGCCTCCGCACGCGATGCCGGCACCGGTATGTGTACGACTTCTCCGCGAGCCAACTCGCGTGTGCCGCTCCAACCGTTCGCCGCGAGCAACTGGTTCAGGGAGACGCCGCTGG
Source organism: Steroidobacteraceae bacterium (assembly GCA_035643995.1). Taxonomy (GTDB): domain Bacteria; phylum Pseudomonadota; class Gammaproteobacteria; order Steroidobacterales; family Steroidobacteraceae; genus Bog-1198. The sequence goes on from DASQPK010000125.1 coordinate 12,240, forward strand.
CCGCGGCAATGCCGGCCAGCGTCTCGCCGCGGCGCACGCGGTGCGGGCCGTCATTTCTCTGCACGACGTAGCGCGTCGTCGGCGCCAGGCCCGCCCAGGCAGCGGCAATCTCAGCCGGCTGCGGCGAACCCGGAACCCGCAGCGCATAGCCGCGGGGCACGAAGCGCGCCTTATTCCATATCGGCGGACGCAACGCCGGGTTCAAGACGCGCAGCGCACCTAAGTCGGCTTTGAAGGCCTTGGCGAGTGCATCGACCGGAATGTAGTCGGGGAGCACCACCACCGTGCTTTGCGCGTCGGGAGGATGCGTCAACGGGCCGAAGTATTTCTCGGCGTTGCGATCGACTTCGAGCGCTGCCAGAAACGCAACGTAGAAATTGCGCGACGCAAATCCAAATGTCGCACCCTGATAGCGCTTGACGATCACGGCGATATTGCTGGTCCCCAGTTCATCCTGAGCGCGCCGCAAGCCCCCCGGCCCGTGGTTGTAGGCGGTGACCGCCAACGGCCAACTGCCGAGCAGCCGATAGTTGTAGAGCATCAGATTCGCCGCCGCCTCGGTCGCGCTGTAGGGATCCAATCGCTGGTCGACCAAGCTGTCGACACGCATGTATCGCCTGGCGGTTGCGGGCATGAACTGCCACAGACCGGCGGCGCCCACGCGCGAATACGCGGCCGGGTTGAATGACGATTCGACGTGCGGCAGCGCCCCGATCTGCGCCGGCACCCCGCGGTCGGCGAGAACCCGCGAAATGTTCGCTTCATAGGCTTGCGCGCGCAGCAAGCCCTCGTGAAAGCGGTCAGCCTGGCCGAGCTGAAAGCGAATACGATCGATGGCATCGCGAAATTGAGCCGGCGTTGTCTTCTCGCCGAATGCATGCAGGATGCGCTTCTCGTGCGCCGTGAGGTTGTCGGTGGCGCCGGTGGCGAATCGCCGCAGCAACTCAGCATAGTGCGCCTTGGCCTGGGCCACGATTCGCTCCCGCTGTCGCGGTGAATCCGCGGGATCGAAACGCAGCACCTCATAGACCAATCCTAAATTCCAGTCATCGTGCAGCAATCCCTGGTCGGTAGTGACCTCGGTGTACACGCGAATCCAAAAGCGCACGTCCGGCTCGAGTTCCGGCGGATGCGCAAACATATCGGATGACTCGGCGCCCGAGGCGAAGCCATGGACGAAGGGTGCGAGCAGCAGAACGAGTGCCGGGAGCAATCTCTTACGTTTCGATTCAATTTCAAACAAAATCAAAGACCTCAATGCTTTGGAGAGCGCGGATCAGGATACATGCGATCGGCCGATTGTCGCGCAATTGGTCTCGCAGCGATGCTTACGGCCTTGTATTATCGGCCTGCGGTCCAACGCCTGTGGGCAACTACCGTGTGCAACTACGAGAAAGTGGGGATTTTTTGGTCGCGTTAGCAGCTCTCCAAGAAGGAGTTACTCCATGATGAGGATTCAGTCGGCAGCGTCCGGCGCGCTGAAATTGTGTGTTGGCGTCGCGGTGTTGATGATCGGTCCGGCCCTGGCGGCGGCGCCGCCCTCGCCCGCTTCATTTCCGATCAGCGACAAATCGTTCAAGTGCATCACGGAGATGACGCATGTTCGGCATTTCTATGTCGACAACCTGGCGGGCAATTTGGGCGGCACCGTTAAAGTGGCCCAGGCGGCCACGGGGAACTACCCCGTCGGCTCCGTGCTCGAGTTGGTGCCCACCGAGGTGATGGTGAAACGCGAGAAAGGCTTCAATGCCGCGACGCGCGACTGGGAGTTCTTTGAGCTCAATCTATCCCCGGATGGATCGACGATCCGCACCCGCGGTTTTCAGGAAGTGAACAATCGATTCGGCGGCAATTGCTTCACCTGCCACGTCAAAGCCCGCGCGGAATTCGACCTGGTGTGCGACAACAACCATGGCTGCGATCCCATTCCCATCACGCGCGCCATGAGCGGAGCTTTGCAACGCACGGATCCTCGCTGCAAAAACCCGCCTGTCAGCGCCGAAGACGCAGCGGCGCTGGGTCAACTCGGAGCAATCGTCAAAGCGCTGGGGGCCGCAAGTGCGCCCAAGCCATCACCTTGAAGCAAGTGGGGTAATGCGATGTACACGCTCACGGTTCCTGTGTTGGCTCAGCGGCTGCATGATGTCGAAGGACCCGAAAGCCTGCTGAAACCAGCCTCCGTGAGTGGCTTCTAGGGCTGGCAGAGCACCATGCCGGCGATGATCGCAGCGACGCAGCCGTACTGGAGTTTCGAGATGCGCTCTTTGAGGATCAGCGCCGCGAAAGCGAGCGTCACGACCGGGTAGGCACCCGTCAAGGGAACCACGATCGAGATCGGCCCGTAACGGCTGGCGATCATCACGCCCAAGTCGCCGCCGGCCATCATCCCCATCGGTACGAACGAGTGCAGGTACTCGCGCACCGAGTGCGCGCCCTTGCGGCCCTTGAGGAATCCATACAGTCCCAGCGATAACACGCCGCCGAGGGTGTTGCACACCATGAGGTTGACCTCGCTCGCCTCGGCAAACGAGTAGGCGTGCTTGACGATGGTATTGGACGTCGCCCAGCACGTCAGTGCGAGGAAGGCGAGCGGGATCCAACGCCGGCTGAGAATCTTGGTATCGGCGTCCGGCGGCGAATACGAGAGCCCAAGACAGCCGCCGATCACGAGCGACACCGCTGCGTACTGCGTGGTACCCAATTCCTCGCCGAGGAAGATCCGCGCGAACACTACGGTGAGTGCCGGGTACGCCGCCGACAACGTGCCGACGATTGTGATGGGACCCGCGATGATCGACTCGAAGTACAGGATCCAGCCGGTGCCGTCGATGATGTAGGCGAGGACACCGAGTTCGAGGAAGGCGCGGCCGTCGCCCGACAGCAGCGACGGATGCTCATGGGTGAAGAACCAGGACAGGTTGACGATCGCCTTGGCGAGCACGAAGTACAGGCAGAAACGCGCCGGCGACACCTCGCCGATGTACTTTTTGATGAGTCCCTGGCCGACGCCATACAGGAGCAGCGCGAACATCGAAGGCGTCAGCCAGGCGAGCAGGGCCGTAGTGGCCGGCGAAGTGGACATTGCCTATTCTGCTGCGCGGGCGTCTGCAGCGCTATCAGGGCCTGGGGCCGCTCAGGCATCATAGCGGCATGCACAAGATCCTGATCAACGGCGCGTGGGTCGACGCGCTCAGCGACACGAGCCGCGAGATCAAGAACCCGGCGACGCTGAAACTGCTCGGCAGCGTAGCGGACTGCGGTCCCGCAGATGTCGCCCGTGCGGTCGCGGCGGCGAAGGCTGCGCAGTGCGGCTGGTGGAAGGTGCCCGGCGTCGAAAAAGCGAAGCTGCTGCGCGAGATCGGCGCCCGAATCCGCGCCCGCGAGCAGGCGCTCGCGTCCCTGATGACCCAGGAGACCGGCAAGCCGCTGTGCGAGGCCGTCGACTGCATTGACTGGGCCGCAGCGTGCTTCGAGTACTACGGCGAGGTGGCGCGCTCATCCTATGGCAATTCGGTGCCGCCGGTCGCGCCCCACCAGCTCAACTTCACCATCAAGGAGCCGTTCGGTGTGGTCGCTGCGATCGTGCCGTTCAATTTCCCGCTGCTGCTGATGGCCTGGAAGGTGGCGCCGGCCATCGCGGCCGGCAACACGGTGATCTGCAAGCCACCGCACCAGAATCCGCTGTCGAACCTTAAGCTCGCCGAGGTCTACGACTTGCTGCCGGGGGGCGTCGTCAACGTCGTGACCGGCGCGGCCGACACCGGTACCGCGCTCATCGAACATCCGGACGTGGACCTCATCGCCTTCACGGGCTCCAACGCCGTGGGGCGCAAGATCGCCGCAGCCGCCGGCGCCCAGCTCAAGAAGGTCAACCTCGAGCTCGGCTCGATCGATCCGTTCATCGTCTTCAAGGACGCCGACCTCGACGTCGCGGTCCCCGGCGTTGCCTGGGCGCGGCTCCTCAACGCCGGCCAGGTTTGCACCTCGAGCAAGCGCATCTATGTCGAGCAGCCCATCGCCGCCGAGTTCATGGAGCGGATGCAAGCGTATGTCGCGCTGCTCAAAGTCGGTGACCCCATGGCACCCGACACGGACTTAGGTCCGCTGATTTCGCACGAGGCGGTGCGGCGGGTCGAGGACCAGGTCGCACGCGCGCTGAAGGACGGCGCCACCCTCAAGCTCGGTGGCGGCGCGCTGCGGCCGCCGGGACTCCCCGGACACTTCTTTCAGCCGACCGTCCTGACCAACGTGCGCCACGGCAGCGTTGCGACGCGCGAGGAGATTTTCGGGCCGGTGCTGTCGATCACGACCGTGGCCGACGCCGACGAAGCGATCCGGTTCGCGAACGACTCCGAGTACGGGCTCGGCGCCTCGATTTACACCAAGGACCTCGCGACGGCGATGCGGGCGATGGCGTCGATCAAAGCCGGCACCTTTTGGATCAACGATCCGCTGACCGACAATGACGCGGCGCCTTTCGGCGGCATGCGCCACAGCGGCATCGGGCGTGAGCTCGGGCCCGAGGGGCTCGACGCTTTCCGCGAGCCCAAGCACGTGCACTTGGACTGGATCATGGAGCGCAAACCCTGGTTCTTCCCGTACCGCGATCGCAAGCCGCCCGGCGGTGCCTAGGCGGCGCTGCCTCAAGCGCAAGCATTTTCGCGCAGCCTGTTCAGCGTGCGCGCTCGGTCAACCAATGCGGCAACGGTTTGCACGCCGGTCACGCCGGGGCGGCTCTTCAATCAGAGTTATCATTCGTCATCTTTTTGTTGGGATCCGCGCCTAGCTCCAGCAATTTTTGAATTCCGGTTTTGTTGTTG
>DASQPK010000126.1:0-20046 GCA_035643995.1 Steroidobacteraceae bacterium
GGCGTTGGGTGCCTATCCGTGGCGCACGACATTGAGCGTGCTGTATCCGGCGGCGCGTAGCGGCATCGTTACCGGGCTGCTGCTCGCCATCGCGCGCATCAGCGGAGAAACGGCGCCGCTGCTGTTCACCGCGCTCAACAACCAATTTTGGAGCACCAACTTGAACGCTCCCATGGCGAATTTACCGGTGGTGATTTTTACGTTTGCGTTGAGCCCCTACAAGGACTGGCAGGACCTGGCGTGGGCAGGCGCCTTGATCATCACGGTCACCATCCTATTGCTGAGTATTTCCGCGCGCGTATTGCTGGCATTGCTGCAGGCCGAACGAGGATCCGGTCGATGATCCCGTCGACCAAGCCGCCGAAGCATCTAAAAATGCGTTTGCCCGCGGCGGCAGCGGAGCCGGCGCCGGACTCAGGGCCGCCGAAAATCGAGGTTCGCTCGTTGAATTTCTACTACGGCGCCGTGCAATCCCTGCACAACATCAACATGACGCTGGCGGACCGCTCGATATCCGCCTTCATCGGCCCCTCAGGCTGCGGCAAATCGACCCTGCTGCGGGTGATGAACAGGATGTATGCGCTGTATCCGAAGCAGCGGGCAGAAGGCGAAGTGCTGATCGGCGGAAGCGATATCTTGAGGCCTTCGGTTGATGTCGCCGAGCTTCGTTATCGGGTCGGCATGGTGTTTCAGAAGCCCACACCATTCCCCATGTCGGTGTTCGAGAATGTGGCCTTTGGCTTGCGCCTGGCCGGAGGTATTCGCGGCGCCGATCTCAAAGTGCGCGTCGAATCCGCCCTGCGCGATGCCGCCATTTGGGATGAGGTCAAGGACAAGATGAACGCGGATGGCCGCAGCCTTTCGGGAGGGCAGCAGCAGCGGCTGTGTATCGCACGCGCCATCGCGGTGCAACCCGAGGTCTTGCTTCTCGATGAACCCACGGCTGCGCTCGATCCGATTTCGACGCTGCGGGTCGAGGAGACCTTGCAGGCGCTGCGCGAAAAATACTGCATCGTGGTGGTCACGCACAATTTGCAGCAGGCCGCGCGCGTATCCAATGTCACCGGATTCATGTTCATGGGCGAACTGGTTGAAATCGGCCCCTCGAGCCAGATATTCACCTCGCCGAGGAATCGCAAAACGGATGACTACATCACCGGGCGTTTCGGCTGACCGGCATGAGCGACAGCGACATCAGCAACAGCCTTGCAGGATCGGCGATGAATCCGTCGGAAGTGCGCGATAAATTGTTCGACCCTGTCATGACCGCGCGCAACGTCAATGTCCATTACGGCGACAAGTGCGCCGTAAGGAACATCAGCATTGATATCGGGCGCAATCAAGTGCTGGCCCTGATCGGACCGTCGGGTTGCGGAAAGTCCACGTTTCTGCGCTGCCTCAATCGAATGAACGACACCATCGCCGGCGCGCGTGTCGATGGCACGATTACGCTCGACGGACAAAATATCTACGACAAGAAGCAGGACGTGGCGCAGTTGCGCGCGCGAGTCGGCATCGTATTTCAGAAGCCCACGCCTTTCCCGCATTCGATTTACGCCAATGTCGCCTATGGACCGCGTATCCACGGTTTGACGAGAAATCGCGCCGACATGGATGATTTGGTTCAGACCAGTCTGGCGCGCGCGGGGCTGTGGGAAGAGGTCAAGGACCGATTGTCGACCCCCGGTACCAGCCTGTCGGGTGGCCAGCAGCAGCGTCTGTGCATCGCGCGCACCATCGCCGTGAATCCCGAGGTCATCCTCATGGATGAACCGACTTCGGCGCTGGATCCCATCGCCAGCGCCAAAATCGAAGACCTGATCGATGAGCTGCGCGAGAACTACGCCATCGTCATCGTGACCCACAATATGCAACAGGCCGCGCGCGTGTCGCAGCGCACGGCCTATTTTCACCTGGGCGATTTGATCGAAGTCGGCCCGACGGACCGGGTATTCACCAACCCCCAACAGAAACTCACCGAGGACTATATTACGGGCCGATTCGGTTAGTGCCGAGGCACCGTGATGAAGAGTGGCTGGTGTAAGCGCTCGCCCTTCCGACGAATGCTCGCACCGGTCAAATTCACGGTGCCGAGGTACTTCGTTGCGACGGTATGAACTCCTCGAGCACGGCGCTGCGCATCAGATCCGGCGGCAGCAGGCCCTGACCCAAGATGAAGTCGTGAAACTTCTTCTGGTCGAATTTCCTGCCCAAGGCTTTCTCGGTCTCCTGACGCAAGGACAGCAGTCGCGTATAGCCGTAGAAGTAGCTGTTCGCCTGCCCGGGGCTGCGGAAAGTAAAGCGCTCGACCTCTTCCTTGGCAAAGGCGTGGCTCAGCATGACATCCTTCTCCAGCACCGAGTACGCCTGGGCTTGCGTCGCCGCACCGCTTTGCAGTTCCGGGTCCAAGAACGCTCGGGCGGCCCGCAGCAAGCGTAGTTGCAGCGTCAGCAGCTGGCCCTCCACCGGTTCGTACGGCTGCATGATGTACTCGGCGTACAACCCCCAGCCTTCTGCGTTGGTCGAGTTGAAGGCGTAGAGCGCCCGCGCGAGGCTGACGCCGTGCTCGACCATGGAATCGAACTGCAATTCGTGCCCCGGTCGCGCCTCATGTGCGGTCAGCGTCCACGCCACTGCATCGAAGGTAAAGTCGTCGTACTTATCTTCCGCACCACCCGTTGCGGAAGGAATGTTCAACGGCAGCACGAATTGGCCGCGCTGTCCGGTGTTGTGCAGGAACGGCGGCGGCGTCATGTGCGGCGCGGGCTGCTGCGCGGTCTCGGCCGGGGTCGCGAGGCGAATGATCGCCGGGCGGCTGGGCAGCGTCACGAGATTCTTGGCAACGATGATTTTTTCGATCTCGTGCAATCGATTTTCATAGAAGGGCAGAATCGCTTCGCCCGTGATCTGCTTCTTCTTCAGTTCCGCAATCACGGCGCGATAGTCGCTCGACGGATAGCCATTGGCCTTTGCCACTCGCGCCGCCAGCGGCGCCATCTCGGCCTGGTACTGCACGAAGGCGGCGTGCGCCATCTTCGCGATCTGCGCCGGAGGGATATCGATGCCGAATCCTTCGAAGGCCAGCACATATTTCTCGGGCGGCAGGCGAAAGTCGGTGCGCGCCTTGGGCAGGATGTTGGCCTTGACCCAGGTGTCGTAGTCCGCCAACTGAACCTTCAATTTCTCATAGGCGGGCTCCCAACCGGTCAGGCCGTACTTCTTGAACAGGGCCGCGATGCCCTCGACATAATTTGAGTTGCGGCCCAAGTCGGTCTCGATCTCCTCCTTCGATGGGAAGATCACGCCGGGCTTGGCGATTTGCTCGCTTTCGCGTTCTTTCAATCGCTCAGTGAACGGCCTGTAACCTGGTTCAACGCCGGTGTATTTGCGCAGTCTCACCAACGCAGCCGTGCGCCGCTGCGCCGGGACCTGGTCATCGAGCAGTCCGCGCAAGCCCTGAAAAACCTGCGCGCTGGCATTGTAGAAGGGCACTTCACGCGCAAGCTCGAAGTCCTGGATACGAAATTGCAGGTTGAAATTCTTTTGCAGGATATCGATGTCTTCTTGGACGTTTTTGTCCGCAACCGTTGCACGCGCGGCCTTGATCTTGGTCAGCGCGGCTTCGAGTTCCCGCCGCTCGAGCGCTTCGTCCGCGCGCGAAGGATCGGAAATCCGGTCGTCGAACTTCGCAACGCCCTGCGCTGAACCCTGCTCGGGGGCGTGCTCGAGCTGCACGTTGAGCAGCGTGTTGGTGTAGTCATTGCTCTGCTTGATCCACGGCTTTTCGGCCTGATCGTTGCCGACCGCCTGTTGGCCTGCCGCCGTGAAGGACAAGGCGCTCAAGAAAATCGCGGTGCTGAATCGATGCATATGGTTTCCCGAAAATCATCGCATCATACAGCGAGAGATCAATCGGTGTTGCGCAACAAATCGTTGAGCGAGGTCTTGGCGCGAGTCTGGGCATCCACGCGCTTGACGATCACGGCGCAGGCGAGCCCGTACTTGCCGTTCGCGGCGGGCAGCGTGCCGGGCACGACCACAGCCCCTGATGGCACGCGGCCGTAGAGAATTTCATCTCGTTCGCGATCGTAGATGCGCGTGCTTTGACCGATGAATACGCCCATGGAGATGACGGCGCCGGATTCGACGACGACGCCTTCGACGATTTCCGAGCGCGCGCCGATGAAGCAGTTGTCCTCGATGATGGTGGGGCTCGCTTGCAGCGGCTCCAGCACGCCGCCAATGCCGACGCCGCCGGACAAGTGCACGTTCTTGCCGATCTGCGCACAGGAACCCACCGTTGCCCAGGTATCGATCATGGTGCCGGAGTCCACGTACGCACCGACATTGACGTAGCTGGGCATCAACACGACATTCGAGGCAACGAAGGCGCCGCGCCGCACCGTCGCCGGCGGCACCACCCGTACGCCGGCAGCAGCGAAGCGATCTGCATCCCAGCCGCTGTACTTCAGCGGGACCTTGTCATAGAAATTCAAAGCCCCGGCCGGCATGGCAGCATTGTCATTGATGCGAAACGACAGCAGTACGGCCTTCTTGAGCCATTCGTTGACGCGCCACCGGCCGCCCTCGGGCTGTGCGACGCGCAGCGCGCCGTCGTTCAACAATTCGATGGCATTCCCGACCGCCGTGCGCAACTCCCCAGGCGTCGTGCGGGGCGTGAGCTGCGCACGCGCTTCGTAGGCGTTGTCGATGGCCGCCTGCAACTCCTCGTGAGAATTCAAGATCGGGCTGCGTCGCGCCGGTCCAGCGCCAGCATGAGTGCTTGCTGAACCCGCCGGCACGCCTCTTCCTGCAGCAAGCCCCCGTCCGCGCCGGTGATGTAGAAAACGTCTTCCGCGCGCTCTCCCACCGTCATGATCTTGGCGCCGTTGATGGCGATGCGCTCGGCTCGAAATACTTTGCCGACCTCGGACAGCAAGCCTGGACGGTCGGCCGCGATCAATTCCAAAATCGTGCGTTCGTTGCGGTTGTCGACGCTGAAGTTGATCTGAGTCGGCGTGTAGAACATGCGAACCTGGCGCGGCGCACGCCTGGTCACGGCGGGCGGTGAATCTTCGACCTGCTTCAAGGCGTTCCACAAGCCCCGTTCGATTTCCCGGACGCGGGTCGCATCGGCGATCACCGCGCCGTTGTCCTCGAGTACCTCGTAGGTCTCCAGGCTGAATCCGTTGGCGCTGGTGATGAGCCGCGCATCGACGACATTGAGGCCCATTTGATCGAGTACGCCGGTGGTACGCGCGAAGCTGCGCAGGCGGCGCGGCGTGTAAGTGAGCACGGCAGTGCCGCCCCGATCTGTCAGCTGCCGGATCGCGACCAGCGGGGAGTCATCCTCTGCCTTGCGTATCGCCAGCAGGGCCGTATGCCAGGCGATCTCCTCGGCCGTATAGCGCAGGAAATACGCCTCGGTCCATTGCGTCCAGACTGCTGCGGCCTGCGCCGGTGTGACGCTCTCGGACACAATCGACAGCGCCTGCTCCTGAGTTTCGCGGATCAATTCGTCCTGGTCGATCGGGGTCTCGAGGCCGCGGCGCAGCGCCCGCTTGGTGCGCTCGTAGAACTCCTCGAACAGCCGTGCTTTCCAGGAATTCCACAGTTTTGGATTGGTGCCGCGCACGTCGGCAACGGTCAGCACGTACAGATAATCCAGGTGAACTTGATCGCCCACGCGCCTTGCGAATTCCTGGATGATGTCCGGGTCGCTGATATCTTTTTTCTGCGACGTGATGGATAGGATCAAGTGACTCCTCACCAGCCACGCGACCAAGCGCGCTTCATAGCGTCCGAGTCCTTGTTCCAGGCAAAATGCTTCGGCGTCGACCGCACCCAGTTCCGAGTGATCGCCGCCGCGGCCTTTCGCGATGTCGTGAAACAGCGCCGCAAGATAGGCGATTTCCTGGCGCGGCAGGGATTGCATGATCTGGCTCAATGCCGGAAATTCTTCGTTGAACTTCGGCATGGCCAGGCGGCGCAGGTTGCTGACGACGAATAGCGTATGCGCATCCACGGTATAGGCGTGAAACAGGTCGTATTGCATGCGCCCGACGACGCGGCCGAAAGAAGGAATGTAACGGCCGAGAACGCCGTATAAATTCATGCGGCGCAGCTCGTGCGTGACGCCGACGGGTGCGCAGAGAATTTCTATGAAGAGCCGATGGTGACGCGGGTTTTGACGAAACTCCTCATCGATGAGCCATACATGAGTGCCGATCAGGCGAATGGTCTCGGCGCGCACGCCGCGCAGTTCGGGATGTTGCTGCAGCAAGACGAACAATTCCAGCAATGCCGACGGATAGCGGGCAAATACCTCCGGATGCGTCACCTCCAAATAGTCATTGCGAATCTGGAAGCGGGCATTTAGGGCCACTGGCGTCGCGCTTTGCGTCAGAATGGCCTCGCGAAACAGCTGCAGCAGCATTTCGTTCAGCAGACTGACATCCATGACGGTGCGGTAATACTTCTGCATGAGCTGTTCGACTGCCAGGGTAAAGCTGGCGTCCTCGTAGCCGAAGAGTTTCGCGAGCTTGATCTGGTAGTCGAATAACAGCCGATCCTCGCGCCTGCCCGTCAATACGTGCAACCCGAAGCGCACTTTCCACAAGAACGACTGCCCAGCCTTCAGTTTGCGCAGTTCCTCGCGCGTCAAGAATCCATGCGCCACGAGCTCATCGAGCGTGTCGGTGCCGAAATGCCGCTTCGCGACCCAACCGATGGTCTGAATATCGCGCAGGCCCCCGGGGCTGGACTTGACGTTCGGCTCCAGGTTGTAAGCGGTATCGAAATAACGATGATGCCGCTCGGTTTGCTCCTTGCACTTCGCTTCGAAGAAATCCTGCGAGACCCAAAGCCGATCCGGAGCCAACGCGCGCCGCATGCCGGCGAACAAGGGTTCCGGCCCGAAGAGCAGCCGCGCCTCGAACAGCGTGGTCGCGACGCTGATGTCGGCAAGGCTTTCGCGCTGACAGTCGTCAATGGACCGAACGCTGTGCCCAACCTCCAGGCCGATGTCCCACAGAAACGTCAAGAATCGCTCGATGTCGGATTGCCAGTCCGCGGAATCACTCTTCGGCAACAGCACCATGATGTCGATGTCCGAACTCGGGTGCAGCTCACCGCGACCGTAGCCGCCGACGGCCACCAACGCCAGATCTCCTGCAAACTTGCCGGCGTGATTGACCCATGCGGCGCGCAGCGCGATGTCGACCAATTTGGCGCGGTCACGCACTAAATCTTCGATGGGCTCGTCGGCGACGAAGCGATCTTTCAAAAGATCAGTGCCATGGTCGAGCACTTGGCGGAACGCGATGGGGGAGAACTGGCCCTCTTCGAGGGCTGCGGGGACGGCCGTCAGGTAAGGCCAGTCGGCTATTTGGTCGAGAAAATTGCCGTGTGCGTTCAAGAAGCCGCCGCGGCAGCAGGAATCCCTGCACTGGCGCCCAAAGTGAGCACCTCAAAGCCGTCGTCGGTGACCAATATTGTGTGTTCCCATTGCGCGGAGAGCGACTGATCCTTGGTGACGACAGTCCATCCGTCCGGCAGCAGGCGTACATCGCGCCGGCCCGCATTGATCATGGGCTCGATGGTGAAGGTCATGCCGGGGGTTAGCTCCAGGCCCGTGCCCGGTTTGCCGTAGTGCAGCACCTGTGGGTCTTCGTGGTAGACCCGGCCGATGCCATGACCGCAATACTCTCGCACCACCGTGAAGCTGTTGGTCTCCGCATAAGTCTGGATGGCGTGCCCAATGTCCCCCAAGTGGGCGCCCGGCTTGACCTGTCGAATGCCGCGCCACATGGCTTCGTGACAGGCCCCCGTCAGGCGCCGGGCCAGGATGGCCGCATTGCCGACAAAGTACATGCGGCTGGTGTCCCCGTGAAATCCGTCGCGAATCACAGTGACATCGATATTGATGATATCGCCGCTTTTCAAGCGCTTGTCGCCGGGGATTCCGTGGCATACGACGTGGTTGACCGACGTACAAATGGTCTTCGGGAACCCCCGATAGTTCAGATTGGCCGGAATGGACTTCAGCTCATCGACGATAAAGTCATGGCAGCGCTTGTCCAGCTCTTCGGTGCTGACCCCCGGCTGCACGAAAGGCTCGATCATGTCCAAGACGCTGGCAGCCAGGCGGCCGGCCTCGCGCATTTTGTCCTGTTCTTCGGGGGATTTGATGGTCACGTTCATAAGAAACCAGACTTAGCCTCGAGGTTGCGGCGGGCTTTGTTTCCGCTAGGGGTTCATGGTATAAAGCGCGGCTATTTTTAACAACCCCGCACGCGTGTCGTCACAATCGACTGGGTGCCCGGCGAAACAGTGGAAATGAAGGCCCGAGCCTTCGATTTCAAGGCTGAAACCGGGTTGCCGATTGGGACACGCGGAGGCTCAACCCACCAGGAGTGTTTTATGACCAGCGTGTCCATGCGACAAATGCTGGAAGCGGGCGTCCATTTTGGACACCAAACCCGCTTCTGGAACCCGAAAATGGCTCCGTTCATCTTCGGCGAACGTAACAAAATCCATATCATCAATCTCGAAAAGACCCAGCCGCTGTACGCGTCTGCGGCAGCGTTCATCCGGGGCGTGGCCTCCGAGGGCGGCAAAGTGCTGTTCGTCGGCACCAAGCGCTCGGCGCGCGATGCGGTTCAGAAGGAAGCGGCCCGCTGCGCCATGCCCTATGTCAACCAGCGCTGGTTGGGCGGCATGCTCACCAATTTCAAGACCATCCGGCAGTCCATCAAGCGGCTGAACGAGCTGGACGAGATGGCCCAGAGCGGCGCTCTGGATCGTCGCGGCAAGAAGGAAGCGCAGATGCTGCGCCGTGAAATGGACAAGCTGCTGCGCAGCTTGGGTGGCATACGCCACATGACGGCTTTGCCGGATGCGCTGTTCGTCATCGATGTGGGCCACGAGCAAATCGCGATTCATGAGGCGCAGAAACTCGGCATCCCGGTGGTTGCGGTGGTAGATACGAATTGCTCGCCCGACGGCATCGACTATGTCATTCCGGGCAACGATGACGCCATGCGCGCCATCCTGTTGTACGCCGGCGGCATCGCTGATTCCGTATTGGAAGGCAAGGCGTCTCTGCCCGAAGTTCCGGTGGGTGAAGATGAATTCGTGGAATTGGACGAGGAAGGCAATCCGAAGAAGCGCAGCGCCGCAGGCCGCCGTCCCGCGGCCCCGTCGCGCGGCGGTCAACGCAAGCCGCCGCCTCGGCGCAAAGTTCCCGTGACCGTGGTCCCGAGCGTCGCCGCCGTGGCGGCATCGCTGGACGAGGTGGAAGTCGAGGCCGACGAGGTGGATGCCCCGGATACACCGCCGGCGGAAACGCGGCCGGCCAGCGCTCCGCGGCGTCGACCGGTGGGACGACGCGCTCCGGCGCGTGGTGCGTAAGATCCGATGAACATTACGGCGGATTCAGTCAAACAACTTCGCGAGCGCACCGGCGCCGGCATGATGGAGTGCAAGAAGGCGCTGGTCGAAACCAAGGGCGACTTGGACGCCGCGGCCGAGCTCATGCGCAAGAGCGGAATGGCCAAAGCCGACAAGAAGGCCGCGCGGGTGGCCGCTGAAGGCACGGTCGCGATCGAACGGTCCGGCAGCGATGCGGCGCTGGTCGAGGTGAATTGCGAAACCGACTTCGTGTCACGCAGCGATGAGTTCCAGGCTTTCGCCCGCGATGTCGCCGCGGCCGCTCTGAAGCACGCGCCCTCGACGTTGGAGGACTTGCTCAAGCTGGCGCACGGGGCCCTAAGTCTCGATGAGCGGCGCCGTGCATTGATTGCCAAGATCGGCGAGAACATTGCGGTTCGGCGTTTTGTGCGCGTGAACTCCCCCGGACCTCTGGGCACCTACATTCATGGCGGCCGGATCGGCAGCGTGGTGGCGCTGCAGGGCGGCGATGATTCGCTGGCGCGTGATCTCGCGATGCACGTGGCGGCCGCAAATCCCGCCTACATCGATGCAGGCGATGTGCCTGCCGACATGCTGGCCAAGGAGCGCGAAATCCTCGCCGAACAGACCAAGGGCGAGAAGAAGCCGCCCGAGATCATCGCCAAAATGGTGGAAGGCCGATTGCGCAAATATCTGGCGGAAATCACCCTGATGGGGCAGCCTTTCGTCAAGGATGAGGATACGACGGTGGAGAAGCTGGTGAAGAAGGCCGGCGCCAAGGTGTTGATGTTCGCGCGCTACGAAGTGGGCGCGGGCATCGAAAAGAAACAGGACGATTTCGTCCGCGAAGTCATGGATCAGGTGAAGGCGCAGGACAAGGACAAAGATAAAAACGGTGACAAGGGCGACGGTCCTAAGAAGCACTAAACCGCCATATGACTCAACCCGGCACGGCTCGTTATCGAAGAATTTTGGTCAAATTATCCGGCGAGGCGCTGCTGGGGAATGAGGACTACGGCATCGATCCGGTCATTCTCAAGCGAATCGCCGGAGAAATTCGCGACCTGACCCAGATGGGGGTTCAGGTCGCAGTCGTATTGGGGGGTGGAAATATCTTTCGCGGCGCCGGATTGGCGCGTGCCGGCATGGACCGGGTGACGGCCGATCACATGGGAATGCTGGCCACCGTGATCAACGCGCTGGCCATGCAAGATGCGCTCGAGAGCTTGGGCACGTACGCGCGCGTCATGTCGGCGCTGCGCATCAACGAGGTTTGCGAGGACTACATCAGGCGCAGAGCCGTGCGGCATCTGGAAAAAGGCCGTGTGGTGATATTCGGCGCCGGTACCGGCAATCCCTTTTTCACCACCGACACGGCGGCCAGCCTGCGCGCCATCGAGATCAACGCCGAAATTCTTTTGAAGGCGACCAAGGTCAACGGCATCTACGATTCCGATCCCGTCACCAATCCCAACGCCAAGCGCTATGCGCGCTTGACCTTCGATAAGGTGCTCAACGACCGCCTCAATGTCATGGATGCCACCGCGATCGTCATGTGCCGGGAAAACAATTTGCCGCTGCAGGTCTTCAATCTGTTCAACGCCGGCGATTTGATGCGTATCGTTCAGGGTGAAGATGTCGGCACCGTGGTATCGGCCGATCCTTAAAATCTAGTGGGGGTTACATGCTGGAGGACGTAAAGAAGGACGCGACCGTGCGCATGCAGAAATGCGTCGCGGCATTCAAAGAGCAGCTGAAAAAAATGCGGACCGGGCGCGCGCACACCAGCCTCATCGAGCACATCAAGGTTGACTACTACGGCTCGGAGATGCCGCTGAATCAGGTGGCCAACATCGCCACGGAGGACGCGCGCACGCTGACGGTGAGTCCTTGGGAGAAGGCCATGGTGCCGATCATCGAAAAGGCGATCTACAAATCCGATTTGGGACTCACCCCGAACACCGCCGGGCAAATCATTCGCATCCACATGCCGGCCCTGACCGAAGAGCGCCGCCGCGACATCATCAAGGTCGTCAAGGCCGAGGCTGAGAATGCGCGGGTGGCGGTGCGCGGCGTGCGCCGCGAGATCAACAACAAACTGAAGGAAATGCTCAAGGAAAAGCTCATCGCGCAAGACGATGATCGGCGCGCGCAGGATGATATTCAAAAATTGACCGACAAGCATGTTGCCGATATCGATCACGCGATGGCGGACAAGGAAAAGGAGCTCATGCAGGTCTGATCAGGACCCGCATTCCCAAAACGCCCATGTCCGACTCGCCGCAGCATGTAGCAATCATCATGGACGGCAACGGCCGCTGGGCGCGCTCGCGCGGCATGCCGCGAGTCGCCGGTCATCGCGCCAGCGTCAAAGTCGTGCGCAAGGTCATCGAAGAGTGTGCAGAGCGCGGCGTGCGTTACCTGACGCTGTTCGCCTTCAGCAGCGAGAACTGGAGCAGGCCGCCGGATGAAGTCGGTGTGCTCATGGGCTTGTTCCTCGACGCGTTGGTGCGCGAAGTGGCGGATTTGCATCGCAACCAAGTGCGCCTGCGCTTCATCGGCGATCGGGAATCATTGGGCCAGGAGCTCAAGGATAGGATGCGGGATGCGGAAGCGTTGACCGCACTCAATAGCGGATTGGGCCTGATGGTGGCCGTGGCCTATGGCGGACGTTGGGATATAGCCCAAGCGTGCAAGTCCCTGGCTGCCGATGTGCAGGCGGGTAAAATCGCGGTCGCCGGTATTACGGAAGAACAAATTGCGGCGCGCCTCGCACTGGCCGGCATCCCGGATCCGGATTTGATGATTCGCACCGGCGGTGAGCAGCGCATCAGCAATTTTCTGCTGTGGAATCTTGCCTACACCGAGCTTTATTTTTCAGAAGCGCTCTGGCCTGAATTCTCGCCCGCGCATCTTAAGGCCGCATTCGAGCACTTTGCCCAGCGCGAGCGGCGTTTCGGCAAGACTTCCGCGCAGCTCGCGGCGAAAGCCGATGCGTAAGGTTCGGCATGCTTAGGACCCGAGTGATTACCGGCTGCGTCTTGGGCGCCTTGCTGCTGCTGGGACTATTCTTACTGCCGCCCCTGTGGGCGGTGCTGGCCTTCGGTCTGGTGTTCACCATCGGTGCGTGGGAGTGGGCAGGGTTCGGCGCGTTGCGCGGCCCGCCTGCGCGCGCGGGCTATACGCTCATCGTCGCATTGGCGTTGTTCTTCAGTTGGCGATGGACCGACACTTCAGCGCACTTGCTCATTCTCCTGAGCGCCGCGTGCCTCTGGTGGGTGATGGCACTTTTCTGGATCATGCTGGTGCCGGCGCGGCATCGGCCTACGCTCACCCTGATCTGCGGGTTCGCGGTGCTGGCACCGGCCTTCGTGGCGCTCGCGAGGCTGCAGATCTCCACTCAAGGATTTACCCGCGGCCCGCTGCTGGTGTTGTGGCTGGTGCTGATGGTGTGCGCCGCCGACATCGGCGCCTACTTTGCCGGGCGCGCATTCGGCCGGCGCAAATTGGCGCCGCGTGTAAGCCCCGGCAAGACCATCGAGGGAGCGGTGGGCGGGCTGCTGCTGGTCGCAGCGGTGGCCGGGAGCGGTGCCGTTTATTTTGGCTTGCCGACACCGGCAGTAATCGCATGCGGATTCGGTGTGGGAATTTTTTCCATAGTCGGCGATCTAACCGAGAGCATGTTCAAACGCGCGGCGGCGCTCAAAGACAGCGGCACGCTGCTGCCCGGGCATGGGGGTCTGTTGGATCGCATCGACAGTGTGACGGCTGCGGCGCCTTTGTATGCACTCGGGCTTTTCAGCTCCGGCGTGCTGCGATGAGCATGCGACGCGGTATCGCCATCCTGGGATCGACGGGAAGCATCGGCCGCAGCACGCTCGCGGTCATCGCGCTTCACCCGGAAGCATTCAGAGTCGCGGTCTTGGGCGCCTTTAGCAGCTGGCAAGTCATCGTGGAGCAGGCCAAGGAATTTCATCCCGAATTCGTGGTGCTGGTCGATGAGGAAGCTGCCGCCAAGGCGCGCGCCGCCTTGCGCGATTGTGGATCGGCAACCCAGGTCGAGAGCGGCGAGCGGGCGCTGAGCAGTGCCGTCAGCGCCGCCAACGTGCACATGGTGATGGCAGCCATTGTGGGTGCCGCCGGGCTGCAACCGACCCTGGCGGCGGTGCGTGCCGGCAAGCGCGTATTTCTCGCCAACAAGGAGGCGCTGGTCATGACCGGGCGGCTCCTCATGGATGAAGTGCGCCATGCGGGCGCCGAGCTCATTCCAATCGATAGCGAACATAATGCAATTTTCCAATGCATGCCCGCGGGCTACCTGCCGGGTGATCCCGCACGCGGCGTCACGCGAGTCATCCTGACCGCCTCCGGCGGTCCGTTTCGCAGCACCGCCGCCGCGAAAATGGCGCACGTCACGCCCGATGAAGCTTGCGCGCACCCGAAGTGGAAGATGGGCCGCAAGATTTCAGTTGATTCGGCGACCCTCATGAACAAGGGGCTTGAAGTCATCGAAGCGACGCTGCTGTTCGGTCTGCCTGAATCGCGGGTGGATGTCGTCGTGCATCCGCAAAGTGTGGTGCATTCTCTGGTCGAATACGCGGACGGTTCGATGTTGGCCCAGCTTGGCGCTCCGGATATGCGTACGCCCATCGCCCAGGCTTTGGCGTGGCCCGAGAGGTTTGCTTCCGGTGTACAATCCTTGGACCTACTTGCGATTGGACAGCTGGGTTTCGAGCCGCCGGACCACGTTCGATTCCCGAGTTTGACGCTGGCCAGAGCCGCCGCGCGTGCCGGCGGTACCGCTCCAACGGTGCTCAATGCGGCCAATGAGGTCGCAGTTCAGGCCTTTCTTGATCGGCGCTTGAACTTTGTAGGTATTTCAACGGTCATTGACAAAGTACTGCAGCGGCTCAATGCGTCTCCCGTCAAGGCTCTGGGTGATGTCTTGGATGCCGACGCCGCAGCGCGACGGTTGGCGAACACGTTTATAGAGCCGGCGCATGGAGCCTTTGCATGAAGTTTTTGCTTGTCCCTGCTGCCTTCTTGGTTGCGATAAGCATCCTGGTGGCGGTACATGAATTCGGGCACTACTGGGTCGCAAAGAAACTCGGCTTCAAGGTATTGCGCTTCAGCATAGGCTTCGGAAAGCCCCTGCTCACGCGCGTCGGCAAAGACGCCGATCGAACCGAGTATTGCCTGGCAGCCATCCCGTTGGGCGGCTACGTCAAGCTGCTGGACGAGCGCGAAGGCGATGTCGCTCCTGAAGATCTGCACCGCTCCTTCACGCGCCGTCCTATTTCGCATCGCGTTGCCGTGCTATTGGCGGGGCCGGCCATGAATCTGTTGTTTGCAGCGCTGCTGTACGCGATTCTGGCGATGGTCGGAACTGAAACCGTCAAGCCGGTGGTCGGCCAAGTGCGCCTCGACAGTCCGGCGGCGGCGGCGGGCCTGCAGCGCGGCGATCAAATCGTGCGCGTCGGCCAGCGCAATGTCGCTGATACTGAAGAGCTGCAAATTGCCTTGATCCGTCAATTCACCGACGACGGCCTGATCCCGCTGCGCGTGCGCCGCGATGGGTCTGAGCGAGCATTGACGTTGCGGGTGACCGACGATCGCCGGACATTGACGGAGCCGGGGAAATTGCTGCCGGGACTCGGCTTCGATCTGGCGACGTGGAACGCCGCAACCACGATCAATTCCGTTCCGGCCGACAGCGCCGGCGCGCGCGCCGGCTTGCAAGGCGGCGATCGATTGCTGGCCGTGGACGGTCGACCCATCGCCAATGTAAGCGAGTTCGTTGGCATGGTAAGCGCTGCGGCGAATCGCGATATTTCCATTGAAGTCGAGCGCCATGGCGAGCGATTGCGTATTGTGGCGGCGGTTCCGCGCGTGACGGTTGAGGGCAGGGCGATAGGCCGGTTGGGTATTTCGCTCAGGGAAGGGCCTGCAGTCTGGCCGCCGGGATTGCTCGAGACCCATCGCTTGGGACCGATCGATGCGATCGCGAGCGGTGTGGCCAAGACGTGGGAGATGTCCGCGCTGACGGTGCAGATGCTGTGGCGCATGCTCACCGGGCAGGTGTCGCCGAAGAATATCAGCGGAGTGGTCAGCATCGCCGAGTTCGCCGGCATCAGCGCGTCTCTCGGCGTCACGGCGTATATGGCGTTTCTGGCGATCATCAGCGTGAGCTTGGGCGTGCTCAATTTGATGCCGGTGCCATTGCTCGATGGCGGCCAGGTGGTTTATCAGGCGGTGGAAGCCATCAAGGGCAGCCCGATTTCCGAGCGCACGCAGCTGTTCGGCCAGCAGGTCGGCATTGCGTTGTTGGTGGTGTTGATGAGTCTGGCTTTCTATAACGATATCTCAAGACATTTGAATTAATCGGGAAATCATGATCAAACCCAAATTCCAGCCGTACGAGCGGCGTTGCCCGCGCAGCGTCGCCCACCGAAATTGCACCCGGTCTCTGCCGCGTGCGGCTTGAATTTCGCGTAGCCTTGTTGGCGGCGCTTGCCGGCCAACCGATCTGCACGGCTGTGCAGGCGCAAACGGCCCAAGATGCTTTTACCGTCGGCGACATTCGCATCGAAGGATTGCAGCGAATCTCCGAAGGCACGGTATTCAACTACCTGCCCGTCAATATCGGCGATAAGCTGGATGGCGCGCGCATCGGTGAGGCGATGCGGGCCTTGTACGCCACCGGATTCTTTCGCGACGTGGAACTGCGGCGCGATGGGAATATTCTTCTTGTCGTGGTGGTCGAGCGGCCCTCGATTGCCAAATTCGAAATCAAGGGCAACAAGGACATCAAGACTGAGGACTTGCAAAAGAGCCTGCGCAACGTGGGACTGGCAACCGGCAAGACCTTCGACCGTTCGGTGCTCGATGAGGTCAAGCAATACCTCACGGACCAGTATTTCAGCCGCGGCAAGTATGCCGTGCGCGTCGATACCAAGATCACCGATCTGCCCGGCAACAAAGTGGACGTCATCGTCGACATCAAAGAAGGCAAGCGCGCCAAAATCGAGCAGATCAACGTTGTCGGCAACACCAAGTACAAAGAGAAGGACATTCTCAACAGCTTCGAGCTGAAGACGCCCAATTGGCTGTCCTGGTACAAGCAGGATGATCGCTACTCGCGCGAGTCTTTGACCGGCGATTTGGAAAAATTGCGTTCCTACTACATGGACAGGGGCTACGCGAATTTCCAGATCGAATCGACGCAAGTCGCGATTGCGCCGGAAAAAGACGATATGTACATCACCGTGAATGTCAGCGAGGGCGAGGTATTCAAGATCAGCGACATCAAGCTCGCCGGCACGATGGTGGTGCCCGAAGAGCAGCTGCGCCGCTTGCTTCTGATCAAGCCGGGCGACACGTATTCCCGCAAGCTGGTGACCTCCACCCAGCAATTGATGAGCTATCGCCTGGGCGCCGATGGTTATGCATTCGCCAAGATCGATCCGGTCCCGACGCCGGATAACGACAAAAAGACCGTGGCCCTGACTTTTTTCATCGAGCCCGGCAACCGCGTGTATGTTCGCCATATCAATTTCAACAACACCACGGCCATCAACGATGAAACGCTGCGCCGCGAGATGCGCCAGCTGGAAGGCGGATGGTTGTCGAATTCGGCGGTCGAACGCTCCAAGGAACGCCTGCAGCGCCTGCCGTATATCGAGAAAGTGGAATTCGAGAACAAGCCCGTGGCGGGCAGCGCGGATCTCGTGGATGTCGACTTCAACGTCAAAGAGGGACTGCCGGGTCAATTCGGCGGCGGCATCGGCTACTCGGAATCCCAGAAATTCAGCTTGAACGGCAATTTCGTGCACAGCAACTTCATGGGCACCGGCGATCGCATCGCCTTGGAAATCAACGCCGGCAAGTACAGCAAATCGTATACGTTTGCGCATACGGATCCTTACACCACCATCGACGGCATATCGCGCACCACCTCCATTACGCTGCGCGACGTCACGCAGTTCGTCGCGGCGTCCTCGGCGTTCTCGACCAAGCAGGTCACGGGCGCGGTTCAATGGTCGTATCCGATCAGCGAGTACCAGTTCTTGAGCCTCGGCACCTCCGTGAACAAGAACAGCCTGGTGGTCTCGCAGGGCTACAGCGCGCAGCAGTCGGTCGATTGGGTCAAGCAGAACGGCAACACGTTTCAGCGCGATCTCACGGACACCAACGGCGATGGCGTGGTCAATTCGCTGGACAGTCCGTACACCATATTCGGCACGAATTTCTACACCTACGAGCTGACCGGCGGCTGGTCGTACGAGGGCCGCAACCGTGCCTTGTTTCCCGACCGTGGAATGAAGATAACGCTGTCGGCGCGCTACGCATTGCCCCTGAGCGATGTGAAGTACTACCAGACGAATTTCGACTTCATCAAGTACATACCTCTGTGGGGCCGTTTCCTGATCTCCGCGCAAGCCTCGGTCGACTATGCCTCGGCGCTGGGCAAAACAACCTCCTTGCCGCCCTACCTTAACTACTTCGCCGGGGGTCCCGACAGCGTCAGGGGCTTTCGAGAAAGCCGCCTGGGACCGAGAGACAATATCGGCGTGGGCAACCCGTATGGCGGAAACTTCCGGATAGTCAACCGTTACGAGCTGATTTTCCCGGTGCCGGACAAGTGGAGAAGCTCGGCCCGCGTGAGCTTGTTCTACGACATCGGCAACGTGTTCCAGACCGGTAATAAGGTAAAGTTCCTGGGCGTGGATGACTTAACGCCGGTCGACTACCACTTCAATTATGCTAATCTAAAACAATCAACCGGCGTTGCAGTGCAGTGGCTCGCGCCATTGGGCCTGTTCCGTTTCTCATACGGAATTCCGCTGAATGCGTTTCAAGGCAACACGGTGAGATTCAACGACGAGACGGAGCGTTTTCAATTTTCAATCGGTCAGGCGTTTTGACCGCAATTTGAGGTCTTAAAGAACAACATGTCGACTTATCTTCGCAGCATTCCGTTCTTGGCCTTGAGCCTGTGCGGACTCATGGTGTCGCAGCAGGCCAGCGCCGAAATTAAGATCGGGTACGTGGATTTTCAGAAGCTCATGGCCGAGGCGCCGCAGGTCAAAAGTACCATGCAGGCCCTGCAGAATGAGTTCGGGCCGCGTCAGCGCGAATTGGTGGCCATGCAGAACGATCTGAAGTCTCGCGATGAGAAGTTGGCGAAGGAAGGGGCGATCATGGCGGAAGCCGATCGGGCCAAGGCGGAGAAACAGCTGCGTGATCAGCAGCGCGAGTTTTCGCGCAAGGGCGGGGAATTCCAGGATGATCTGTCGACCCGGAAAAATGAGGAACTCGGCAAGGTGCAGCGCTACCTGCTCGACGAGATCCGCACCTACTCGAGCGCTCAGGGTTTTGATCTGGTTCTGGGCGAGGGTGTGTTCTACAGCAAGCCGCAGCTGGATATCACGGCGCAAGTCCTGGAAGTATTGAAAACCAAGCCGGCGAGCTTGCCCTCGGCGCCGAAACCCGCGGCGGCGCCGGCGAAGCCGCCGGGCGCCAAATAAGCGGCCGCCCACCGCACTTAAGGGAGTGTCCGGGAGCTTGGGGAGCCTCAGTGCAGGCAGAATTCAGTCTAGGCGAGTTGGCGGTGCGGTTCGGGCTCACGCTGCGCGGTGATCCCAGCCTTGACGTCCGCAGCGTAGCGACCTTATCCGGAGCGAACTCCGGAGCCTTGAGCTTTCTGGCCAACTCACGCTACCGCCGGCAGCTCGAGTCCACCCGGGCGACCGCCGTGATCTTGAGCGCGCAGGATGAGGCGCACTGCCCGGTCGCCGCATTGATCGACCCCAACCCGTACCTGGCCTACGCGCGAATTGCCACTCTGATGCACCCGGAAATGGTTGCCGAGCCGGGAATCCATGCGAGCGCCGTGGTGGCCGGCGGGGCCCAGATCGCGTCTTCGGCGAGCATTGGGCCGCTCGCCGTGATCGAGGCGGGGGCGCAGATCGGCGAGCGCGTATTGGTCGGTCCCGGCTGTATCGTCCAGAAGGGGGCGTCGGTCGGTGCGGACTCGACCTTGAGGTCGCGGGTGAATTTATACCCGGGCGTGACACTGGGACAGCGCTGCATCCTGCACGCCGGAGCGGTGGTCGGCGCGGACGGTTTCGGTTTCGCGCCCAACGATGGGACTTGGGTAAAGGTGCCGCAAGTGGGCAGCGTGCGCATCGGCGATGATGTGGAAATCGGCGCGAATACCACCATCGATCGGGGCGCCATTGATGATACGGTTGTGGAGAATGGGGTCAAACTGGACAATCAGATCCAAGTAGGCCACAACGTGATCATCGGCGCTCACACCGCCATCGCCGCCTGCACCGGGATCTCCGGCAGCACGGTGATCGGCCGGCGCTGCATGATCGGCGGGATGGTGGGGTTCGCCGGTCACCTGACCATTGCCGATGATGTGGTGGTGACGGGCTGCAGCCTGGTGAGTGCTTCGATCAAGAAACCCGGCAGCTATTCGAGCGGCATGCCGACGGTAGAGACGAGACTGTGGCGGCGGATGGTCGCCCATTTGCGGCGATTGGATGCATAGGAGAGATAATGTCGGAGTCCGATAGGTTGGATATCGAAGCGATCATGCGGCAATTGCCGCATCGGTATCCCTTCTTG
>DASQPK010000127.1:0-36953 GCA_035643995.1 Steroidobacteraceae bacterium
TGATCGCCACGGTCATCGACGACGGGCAGCGAACATGTCTAGGATACCTCGTCTGCATCGGAGCCGCGATCCAAAGCAAAAGAAGGTCGTTGGCCGGTGTCATCACTCAGAAAACACTAAAGGGGGAGTGAGCCATGTGTACCAAGAACATCGGATTCTTCCTGAGCGCCGCTTTGCTATGGGCCGCCCCGATCCCGTCTTACGCGACCTCGCCGGTACTCGAGGCCACTTACACCAGCTCGATATCGAACTAATCCTCGCACGCCACAAATATCTCTCACCGGAGTTGAAATGCCTTCACGTGTTACATCTGCGTTCTTTTTCGGATTCGCCCTGTCACTTTGGAGCGAGGCCGGCGTAGCGCAAGCCGTCGCTCAGAGTGCGACAGCGTCCGACACGGGTCTGGCGGAAATCATCGTCACCGCGACCCGCCGGTCGGAATCCCTACAGAATGTCGCCGGCCAGGTTACTGCCTTGACCGGCAGCGCCTTGGATCAGATGAATGCGAGAAATTTCGACGACTTCGCGGGTTTCGTGCCGGGACTGAGCTACGCATCCACGGGAGCCTCCACCAATCTCATTGTGATCCGCGGCATCACAACCGGATCGCAGCTCAGCAGCGCAACCGGAGTGTATCTGGACGACGTGCCGCTCGGCGCCAGCACCTCATTCGGCATCGGGTATCAAAGTTTGAACATCAACGCCTTCGACTTGAGCCGGGTGGAAGTGCTGAATGGCCCGCAGGGAACGCTGTATGGCGCAACGTCGTTGGGCGGTACTGTGAAATACATTACTGCCGCGCCGGATCCCAAACTATTCGGTGCGCAAGCCGGTGTGGGAGTTTCATCGACCGAGCACGGCGGCATCAACCATTCCTACACAGGCATGGTGAATCTGCCATTCGGAGACGGTATCGGTGCGGTGCGAATCGATGGCTATCAGGACTATGACTCCGGATATACAAAAGATCCGATTTTCCATCGCGACAATCAGGGTTGGAGCCGATCCGAAGGCGGGCGTTTCTCGCTGCTGCTGCAACCAACCGATGCGCTCGATGTCCGGCTCAGCGCGTCCACGCAGCACATCCCGAGCGAGAGCGCCGATGTGGCCTTTCGCGATCCGGTCACCCACCAGCCGACCTACGGCACTTACGATCAGGCATATCCGACATTCCAGCCTTCGAACTACAGTTTGACGCTGTATTCCGGCGTGCTGAGCTATGACTTTGGGTTTGCCAAACTGACCTCGATCAGCGGCTACCAGATCAACAATGGGACGAGTGACACCGATCAAAGCCTCGTCTACCGAGCGGCGCTCGCGGGATTCGGCGGGGGAGCAGATCCCTGGAGTCTGTACGTCAACACGACGACGAAGAAGTTCACCCAGGAGCTGCGTCTCGCATCGCATGACAGCACCAACTTTCAATGGCTGGTGGGCGGCTATTTCGATACCGAAAAGACTTCCGAAATTGTGGACCTGCTCGACCTCGCGAATCCGGGCGGCACCTTTTTCGGGCTTTCACCCTTTACCAGTTTTCTGCCGAGTACCTACCGTGAATACGCCGCCTACGCCGATGGCACGGTTTTTTTCACGAGGCAATTTGAACTGGGCTTGGGCGTTCGCTACAGCAAGCAGCGGCAAGCGTACGAGGAAACTATTTCAGGACTGCTGGCGACCGGTTCGGCCGCTGTTTTCACACCGCCCGTGGCCACGTCGGACCAAAGCGTCATGACCTACTTGATCAATCCAAAATTTCACATCACGGATGACCTGATGGTTTATGCGCGAGCCGCCAGCGGCTTTCGACCCGGCGGTCCCAATTTCGTATTGGCCCCGGGGCTTGGAAACCCGACGTTCGCTGCCGACAGCCTGTGGAACTATGAGCTCGGCGAAAAGGCGACCTTCTTGGACAAGAGAGTGACCCTGGATTTCGACGTCTACGACATTTTGTGGAAAAACATTCAGGTGACCGTCAACAATGGCGGCGTCAATCAACTTGAAAACGCCGGCACCGCCCGGGTGACGGGAGCGGAGCTGGCCTCGAGCTATCGCATTGTCGCGCCCTTAACCTTGAGCGCATCGGCGGCCTACACTGACGCGCGGCTGACCAGTCCCGCGCTGGTGCTGGGCATTCTCAAGCCGGGGGCGCGCTTGCCGCTGTCGCCGCGATTCAACTTTGCCCTGATGGGTACGTACGATTTCAACATCGTCGACAACTATTCGGGTGCCGTGACGCTCACCGACCGCTACATCGGCGGCCGCAACCAGGGTTTTCACACCGCGGTCAGCCCGCTCTATGCACTGGCTTCATACAACACGACGGACCTGAATTTGGCGATCTATGCGCCTCATGGATTGGAGGCAGATCTGTTCCTGAAGAATGTCTTCGATAAGGCAGGCGAGGTTTCAGCTGCTACGCTTGCGAACCAATACAATCCCGCCGCGCCGGTTCCTGTTTATATTTCCCAGCCGCGAACTGTCGGCGTGGCTCTGCAAGTGAAGTTCCACTGATACTCCGTCGCAGTTTCCAATCGCCCGCCGATTGACCCATGAACGCACGACATACGATGGACTCTGTCGTTGACCTGAACTTTTGTACCGCGGAAACCACGAACGGAAAAGTACGCGGTTTAGTCACTTCCGGCATCCGCCAATTCAAAGGCGTGCCTTACGGCGCGTCCACCGCCGGTGCGAATCGATTCAAGCGGCCAAGGCCTCCTGCGCCCTGGAGCGGCGTACGCGATTGCTTCGGATACGGCCCGGCCTCCCCTCAACTGCCGTCGGATATCGGCAATGACTACGCGCGACTCGTGCAATTTGACCTCAACGTCGCCCTCGGAGGCATGAGCGAGGACTGTCTCCAATTGAACATCTGGACACCGGGCACGGGTGCCCATGAAAAACGCGCCGTGCTCTTTTCGATACACGGCGGCGGTTTTGCCATCGGTTCAGGCAATAACCCCCTGTATGACGGCGCCAGGCTCGCTTATTTCGGGGACGTGGTTGTCGTGACGGTGACGCATCGATTGGCCAGCTTTGGATTTCTGAATCTCGCCGCGGTGGACCCTTCCGGCGAATGGGCGGACTCCGGGGCGTGCGGCATCCTGGATTTAGTCGCGGCCTTGGAGTGGGTGCGCGACAACATTGAGAATTTCGGCGGCGATCCAAAGCGCGTCATGGTTTTCGGACAATCCGGCGGCGGCTGGAAGGTGAGCGCGCTGCTTGCCATGAACGCGGCTCGCGGACTGTTTCACCGGGCTGCGATTCAAAGCGGATCATTGCACAAGCATGTATCGTGGGATGAAAGCGCGCGCGTGAGCGACGTCTTCTGCAAGAAATTGGGCTTGGGGAAGTCCGGCCTGAACGATATCTCGAGTATTCCCTGGACGGCATTGCTGGCAGCACAGACAGAAACGGGCGCCCATGCATTCGCGCCGGTACTCGACGGCGTCCACTTGGCGGCCGACCCGTTCAGCCCCATCGCGCCTCCACAGTCGGCGGACATTCCGCTCATCGTGTCGACCACGCTCCACGATGCAGGCTTATTTTTCGATAATTTCGGGCTGACCGAGACCGAGCTAGAAACCCTGCTGCGCCGGCGTTATGGCATCCAGGCCGATCGATTGCTCGCCTTGTACCGCGAGCATTTTCCCGGCAAGTCGCCCTATTTGCTGCACACGCAGATGATCACCGACTCGACCTTCAGGCGTTTTGCCCATTGGCAGGCCGAGCGCAAGGCCGATCAGGCGCGCGCGCCGGTGTACGCCTATCTGTGGCAGTGGAGCAGCCCCGCCTTTGATGCGAAATTCGGCGCAGCCCACGCAATGGACGTGCCGGCCTCATTCCACAATGACCGGGAAGCCATTCTGGGGGCCGGTTCTAAAGATGCGCAAATCATGTGCAGCACTCTGGCCTCTGCCTGGGTGAATTTCGCCAAGACCGGAAATCCAAACAATACCAACGTCCCCCATTGGCCGAATTTCGACGCGAAGCGCCGATCGACGATGATATTCGGACTCGACACGCAGGTTGTGAATGATCCTTACGCCGAGATTCGCGCCTTCTGGGCTAACATGCCCGAACCAGACAGTGTATTGGGCTGAAATTCGAATCGGCGGAAGCTATGAAGCTCAAAGATCAGACTGCGCTCATTACCGGTGCCGCGGGCGGAATCGGCAAGGAAATCGCGCTCGCGTTTGCGCGTGAAGGTGCGCGGGTGGCCGTCGCGGATATCGCGCCCGAGAGTACCGCTGCCGCCGCTGCCCTCATAAAAGAGCAAGGCGGCCAGGCCTTTGGAGTGACCATGGACGTGGCCCTCGAGCAGAGTGTTACTCAGGGCGTTGCAGCGATTGTTGCCGTGTTCGGCGGCATCGACATTCTTGTGAGCAACGCCGGGATTCAAATTGTGCGCCCCATTGAAGAGTTTTCATTTGCGGAATGGAAGCAGGTCCTGGCGGTACATCTGGATGGAGCATTTCTGACCACGAAAGCCTGTCTGCCCGCGATGAAGGCATCCGGGCGCGGCGGCACCATCATCTACATGGGGTCGGTCCATTCGAAAGTGGCCTCGCCCCTCAAGGCACCCTATGTCGCCGCCAAGCACGGACTTGTAGGGCTCGCCAAGGTGGTGGCCAAAGAGGGGGCGCCATTCGGTGTGCGCGCAAATGTCATTTGCCCTGGGTTCGTTCGCACCGCGCTCGTGGATAAGCAAATCCCCGAGCAAGCGATCGCGTTGGGGATTTCTGAAGACGAAGTCGTCAAAGACATCATGCTGAGGGAAACAGTGGATGGCGAATTCACGTCGCGAGAAGATGTCGCGGAAGTTGCACTGTGGCTCGCCTCGTTCCCCTCCAAAGCCCTGACCGGTCAGTCAATCGTAGTGAGCCACGGCTGGTACATGCAGTAGAATGCACCCATGCCGAGGCCGAGGCGTCGCGTCTCACTCTAATCCCCAATCAAATCAGGTACTTGCAGGTCGATGAAGCTGTTCGCGCGCCTTTTTGGCAAGACCCCGCCGTCCCCGCCGACTCTGCAAGAGCGCATCTCGATCCTCAACTCGGGATCTGCGGATCTCATTCTCGATGCGGCGTTGCATGCCGAAGAAGAAAGCTTGCGCATCGCTGCCATCGACAAGCTGCCGGACGGAGATGCGCTGCGCAGGCTTGCCGGACTATCCGCGACGGCCGAGAGCACTGCCATCGCCGTTCCCGCGAATCTGGCGCGGGCGGCGCGGGCGCGCATCGCTCAGCTGATCGATGCGGGCTCGATCGATTTCGCCGACTTTTCCGATCAAGAGCTCAACCGTCCGACGGTGTTCGCCGTGGCAGCGTTGTGCAAAGACGCCGGCCGTCTGACGCAGGCGCTTGCCTCGATACATGATCCTGAGCAACTTGCACAACTCGTCGTGGAAGGTCCTTCGAGCCGATTGCGTCAGTTGGCGGCTGAGCGGGTACACGATCCGGCGCAGCTCAGGCAACTTCTCCAGCAAGTCCGCAACAAGGACAAGAGTGTTTACAAGATCCTCAAGCAGAAGTGCGATGCGCTCAACGCCGAGGATCGCAAGGCGCAGGAGATCAAGAACGAGATCGAGGCGCTTTGCGCTTCGCTCGAGCGGCTCGGCGATCGGACTCACGACTCGCTTTACACCTCGGCATTCGAGCATCTCAAGACCCGCTGGAATTCGCTGACCACGCAGCCGGCTGCGGATATCGAACAGCGCGCCAGGCAGGCCATCGAACGCTGCCGGGAAATCATCGAAGCGCACGAGAGACAGCTTAAGCGGCAGGCCGCCGAGGACGCGGCGCTCAAGGCCGCTCGTGAACTGCAGGAGCGCGAGCAGAGGGCGGCAACAGCCGCGGCCGAAGCGGCGCACGCCGCGCGGGCCGAGGCGGAAGCGCAGTTGCGGGAAGCGGCGGCGGCAGTTCGCGAAACCGAAGATAGGGAACGCGCAGAGAAGCGAGCCGCACAAGAGCAGCTGTTTCGCCAAATTGGCGGATTGATGCGCATGGCCCATGCCGCACTCAAGGATGGAGGCACGCAAAGGGCGGCGGGGCTGCGTCGCGCGATCGAAGAGAAGTTGCCGGCCGCGCCGGCGCTACCCACCTCTCTGGCCCGCCAGCTGCTGCAGCTCGATGAGAAGCTGAACGAGCTCAAGCAGTGGAAGGATTACGCCGTGGCGCCCAAGCGTCTCGAACTCATCGCGGAAATGGAGGCGCTGATCGGTTCGACGGAACCGCCAAAAGCACTGGCCGACCGCATCAAACATCTGCAACAGGAATGGCGCACGATAGGCAAAGGGATCGTGAGCGAGGCCCCTGAGGAATGGGAGCGGTTTCAGCAGGCTTCGCAGGCGGCCTATCAACCCTGTCGTGAGCATTTCGACGCGCAGGCAAAGCTGCGGCAGCAGAACCTCGAGAATCGCAAGGCGGTGCTCGAGCGATTGATCGCTTTTGAAGCAACGCAAAACGGGGACAATCCGGACTGGCGCCTACTGGCAAATGTTTTGAGTGACGCGCCGAAGGAGTGGCGCCGGTATTTTCCGGTGGACCGCGAGGCCGGCCGCGCCATTCAAGAGGAATTCGAGGGATCGATGGGGCGATTGCAAGCCAAGCTCGATGCCTGGCACGAGCGCAACGTGGCGGACAAGCAATCGCTGATCAAACGCGCGCGACATTTGCTCACGCAAGAGGATAGCCGTGAAGCCATCGACGCTGTGAAGCGGCTGCAAGTACTGTGGAAGGAAACCGGTCCTGCGCCGGGCGCCCAGAGCCAATCTCTGTGGAATGAATTTCGCGAAGTGTGCGACGCGGTCTATCAGAAACGACAGCAGGCATACGCGGAATACACCTCGGGACTCGAGGCCAACAAGCTCAAGGCCGTGGCATTGTGCGAAGAGGCGGAGCGGGTTGCCGCGCTATCCGGGGTTGCCCTGCTGGAGGGAACCGCGAAGATACCTGAGTGGCGTGGCGCCTTTGAGGCGCTCGATGAAATGCCGAGGACCGAGGCTCGTGGGCTGCACGATCGGTTCGAGCGCGCCGTCGATCTGTGCAGGGCTCGAGTGGCGGAGCAGCAGCTGCGCGATACGCAGCAATCATTCACGAATTTGTTCGAGGCCTCGCGAAGCGTCAACGCCTATGAGCGGGCGGTGTTGCGGGGTGCCGAACCGTCCGATCGAGAAACATTGAAGCAATCCGCCGAGAATTTCATCGCGGGCGTCCGCCAATGGCCAAAAGAGGGGCTCAAAGCGATCAAGGACTCACTGGCGCAGGCCGGCTCCAATGCCGATGTCGACTTAGGGGCCCGCGAGAAGGCGTTGAGACTGCTCTGCGTGCGCGGCGAGATACGCAGCGAGATCTCGACGCCGGCTGAAGATGAGGCGTTGCGCCGAGAGCACCAGGTGCAAAGGCTGATGCAGGGAATGGGTCAGGGAGTCAGCGCCGATCATGAGGAATGGATCGCGATGGCGCTCGAGTGGATCCGAATCGGTGCGGTAGCGCCTGATTTGCACGACAGTTTGCGGGAGAGATTCATGCGCTGCTGGGAAAAGAGGCCGCTGGGCAGCTCTGCGCCCGCGACTTTCCCGGCTGATAGCGCCGATCATCGCAAATCTCATGACGGACGGCCAGGAAAGACCCGCCGTGATGGCCGCGACCGGTCAAACGTGGAGAACAGGCGTTAGTTAAACTCCGAAAGCCGAACTTCCCTGTGAATAACAGCGTCGAGCGGTACTGCGCGTAGCTGCCCGTCGCAAGGCCGTGGCCTGCGCTTTCCGCTACTATCGCAACGTCCATGAAAACCTTCCACTGTACACATTGCCAGAACCTGATCTTTTTCGAGAACGTGCGATGCTTGAATTGCGGCCACTCGCTCGCATTCCTGCCTGACCTGGGGTTCATGGGGGCGCTGAATCAACACTCGGATGGGCTCTGGAGAGTCGAACCAGAGGCCCCCACTTTGCGCGGCTACCGTCTCTGCGCAAACTACGATCAGGTCAGCGTGTGCAATTGGGTGGTGCCGCTTGATGAGCCGAGCGAATTTTGCCGCTCCTGTCGATTGAACCGGATCATTCCAGACCTATCGAGCGAGCGCAACCGGGTCGCTTGGTTTCGGCTCGAAGTAGCCAAACGTCGCATGCTTTACACGCTGCTCGGCCTGAGCCTACCAGTCGTGCCGAAGGACGGTAACGGCAGTTCCGGGCTCGCGTTCGAGTTCCTCGAGGATTCCAGTAACGGCGATGCAAAGCGGGTGCTCACCGGCCATGACAACGGATTGATCACCATCAACATTGCCGAGGCGGACGATGTTCATCGCGAGAAGGAGCGCACCCTGCAGAAGGAGCCGTACCGCACCCTGTTGGGCCATTTTCGTCATGAGATTGGACACTATTTCTGGGACATACTGGTTGCCAACGGCCCTAGGCTCGAATACTTCCGCGAATTTTTCGGTGATGAGCGCGCCGACTATCAACAGGCGCTGGATCGGCACCATTCGGAAGGGCCGCCGGCTCGTTGGGAACAGAGTTTCATCAGTGCCTATGCCACCATGCACCCGTGGGAGGACTGGGCTGAGTCATGGGCGCACTATCTGCACATGGTGGATGCGCTGCAGACGGCCGGTGCCTCGGGCCTCGCGCTTCGGCCCAAGCGCAGCGACGAGCCGCGCATGCAACCGCCACCGGATCCGCTCAATCCCCATTATCGGGATTTCGACGCAATGATCGAGGCATGGTTGTCGCTCACGTACGTTTTGAACAACCTGAGCAGAGGTTTAGGGTTGCCCGACAGCTACCCGTTCGTGCTTTCCACGCCTGCTATCGGCAAGCTTCGCTTCATCCACGCCACCATCGACGAGTATCGGCACATGCAGTTCGGTTCTGCGTAGAATCCAGAGACCCACGGGAGAGAGATTGTGTCGATTCACGTAGCGCTCAATCACGTCATGCGTTACGGCTACGATCGCTCCGTCGGTCTGGGGCCGCAGATCATTCGTCTGCGCCCGGCGCCGCATTGCCGCACCCGCATTCTGTCTTATTCGCTGAATGTCACGCCCGCAGAACACTTTCTCAACTGGCAACAGGACCCACAGTCGAATTACCTGGCCCGTGTGGTGTTTCCAAAGCCGACGCAGGAGCTGCTTCTGGAGGTGGATCTGACCGCGGAAATGGCGGTACAGAATCCTTTTGATTTCTTTTTGGAGCCCTACGCGCAAACGATTCCCTTTATCTACGATGCGGTCGAGAAACGTGAACTCAGCCCGTTCTTGATCAGCGGTCCGTTAACGCCGCTGCTGGCCAAGTATCTTGCCACGGTCTCGCGCGAGCCCCGTACCACCATCGATTTTCTGGTGGAGTTGAATCGGCGTCTCGCGGCCGAAGTGCGCTACGTGATCCGTCTGGAGCCCGGCGTGCAGCTGCCTGAAGAGACGCTCGAGAAACGCTCCGGCTCCTGCCGCGATTCGGCGCAATTGTTGGTTCAACTGCTGCGGCATCTGGGGATTGCCGCGCGCTTCGTGTCCGGTTATCTCATTCAGCTTGTGGCGGATGCGAAACCGGCGCAGGGACCAGCCGGCCCGAGCCATGATTTCACCGATCTTCACGCGTGGTGCGAGGTGTACTTGCCGGGCGCCGGTTGGATCGGATTGGATCCGACTTCCGGCCTGCTTACCGGCGAGGGCCACATTCCGCTCTGCTGTACACCGGATCCGCAGTCCGCGGCGCCGCTTTCGGGCGCCGTGGATCCTTGCGAGACGAGCTTCGAATACGCAATGAAAGTCGAACGAGTGTGGCAGGCGCCGCGCGTCACCAAGCCTTATTCAGAGGAGCAATGGGAGGCGATAGATCTGCTGGGCAAGCGCATCGACCAAGAACTGCGCGCAAAAGACGTGCGACTCACGATGGGTGGGGAGCCCACCTTTGTCTCGAGCCAGGATACGCTGGCGCCGGAATGGAACACGGAGGCGCTCGGCGAGAGCAAACGCAACATCGCCGCGGAGCTTTTCCGCGTACTCAAAGCGCGTTATGCACCCCGGGGGCTTTCGCACTTCGGTCAGGGCAAATGGTATCCCGGCGAACAGCTGCCGCGGTGGTCGTTGAATTGCTTTTGGCGCAAGGATGGCGAGGCGATCTGGAGCGAAAGCACTCTCATCGCCGACGAGACGCATCACTATCCGGATGCAAGCGCAAATGCGCCTCGCTTGCTGCGCGCTGTGGCCGAGCGCCTGGGCGTTTCCACCGAGTATGTGTTCCCCGCCTACGAGGATGTTTTTCACTACCTCCTGCGGGAGCGCAAGCTGCCTTCCAACGTCGATGCCGCGAATTCGAAGCTCGCCGATCCCCTCGAGCGGGCACGGCTGGCGCGCATATTGGAGGGCGACCTGGGCGATCCGGTCGGATACGTTTTGCCCATCGCGCGCGCCACCGAAGGCTCACCCTGGCAAAGCGGCCGCTGGTACTTGCGCCGCGAGCGCTGCTACTTGATCCCCGGCGATTCACCGATCGGCTATCGACTGCCTTTGGATTCGCTGCCTGCGGTCAGCCCAACCGACTTTCCGCACGTGTATCCGCCGGATCCCAACCAGGAGTTCGGGCCGCTTGCGCCCCACAAGGGATTATTGGCTGACGCCAAGACAGCTTCCCTCGCTCGGAAAAAATCGGCGATTGCCGAAGCCGCCGCAGCGCCGATCCCGGGGGCGCCCGTCATTAGAACTTCGCTGTGCGCACAGCCGCGCGGCGGCGTGCTCTATGTGTTCATGCCGCCGGCCGGCACCCTCGATGATTATCTGCAGATTGTCGCGGCGGTAGAGGCGAGCGCGCAGGCTCTGGCTCAACCGGTGGTGCTCGAAGGGTACGAGCCTCCCCAAGATCCACGGCTGCTCAATTTCAAGGTCACACCCGATCCGGGCGTCATCGAAGTGAATGTGCAGCCGAGCGGGAGCTGGGATGAGCTTGCCGCACACACCACGCATCTTTATGAGAGCGCGCGCGGATGCGGGCTGCGCTCGGAAAAATTCATGATGGACGGGCGGCACATCGGAACGGGCGGCGGCAATCACATCGTGATGGGCGGAGCGACCCCGCAGGATTCTCCCTTCCTGCGGCGCCCAGATCTGCTTCGAAGCCTGATCGGCTACTGGCACAATCATCCGTCGCTGTCGTATTTGTTCTCCGGACTATTCATCGGTCCCACCTCCCAGGCACCGCGCGTGGATGAGGCGCGTAATGACTCGCTGTACGAACTCGAGATTGCATTCCGGCAATTCCCGCAAGCCGGAGCCGAGGTGGCCCCTTGGCTCGTGGACCGGCTGCTGCGAAATCTGTTGACTGACGTGACCGGCAATACTCATCGCGCCGAATTCTGCATCGATAAATTGTATTCACCGGACACCTCGAGCGGCCGTCTCGGTCTTCTTGAAATGCGCGCCTTTGAAATGCCCCCGCACGCGCGGATGAGCCTGGTTCAGCAGTTGCTGCTGCGTTCATTCGTAGCCCGCTTCTGGGCCGAGCCATATGCCCCTAAGCAGCTGACGCGTTGGGGAACGCAGCTCCATGACCGGTGGCTGCTGCCGCATTTCATTCTCGAGGATTTTTCGGATGTCATTCGGGAGCAGAGGCTTGCCGGCTTCGACATGAGTGTCGAATGGTTTGCGCCGCACTTCGAGTTTCGTTTCCCCATGCTGGGCGACATCGCCGTGCAGGGCGCCTTGCTCGAGCTGCGCCAGGCGCTCGAGCCCTGGCACGTCATGGGTGAGGAGGGCGTCCCCGGCGGCACGGTGCGGTATGTCGATTCGTCGCTCGAGCGCGTCGAGGTCAAGGTCAGCGGCCTCATGCCTGATCGCTACGCGGTGACTTGCAACGGCCACGCCGTTCCGTTGCGGCCGACGGGACGCGAAGGGGAGTTTGTCGCCGGTGTTCGCTTCCGCGCCTGGCAGCCGTGGTCCGCCTTGCACCCGACAATCGGTATTCACACGCCGCTGACATTCGATATAGTCGACACCTGGATGAAGCGATCGGCAGGGGGATGTCGATACCATGTCGTGCATCCGGGCGGCCGCAGCCATGAGACACTCCCCGTGAACGCCTTCGAGGCAGAAAGCAGGCGCCTTGCCCGATTCTTCAGGATCGGCCATACGCCGGGCGACATGAGCGTCGAGCCGGCCATACCGAGCGCGGAGTTTCCTTTCACGTTGGATTTGCGAAATCATCGATAAGGATCCGAGACTTGGCAATTACCGCAGCGATCCGCATCGCTACGACGAGCTTTTGGACAGCGGTGGACGGGTCCGAGGCCACTGGCAGACTTTGATCGAGGGGATTTTCGAAGACGACGCACGAGCCGCTCGGCGGGCCACCGAATTCACGCGGCGCATGATTGTCGAGAACGGCATCACCTACAACGTGTATGCCGATCTGAAGGGTCGGGACCGCCCGTGGGTTCTCGATCCGTTGCCTTATCTCATTTCCGCTCAAGAGTGGCAGGCGATCGAAGCGGGCATCGCGCAGCGCGCGCGCCTGTTGAACGCCGTGTTGGTCGATCTTCATGGAAAGCAGGAGCTTCTGTCCCGAGGAGCCCTGCCAACCGAGATCCCGTTCGGCCATCCCAATTTTCTCTGGCCGTGTACCGGCGTAAAACTGCCGGAAGATCGATGGCTCTCGATCTACGCCGCTGATTTGGCACGCTCGGCGGACGGCCGCTGGTGGGTCCTCGCCGACCGCACGCAGGCACCGTCGGGACCGGGTTATGCGCTGGAAAATCGCCAGATCGTGCGCCGTGCGTTTCCGCACCTGGCGCAATCGATGGACATACGGCCGCTCGGCGCCTTCTTTGCGGCGCTTCGCGACGAACTGTTGCGCGGCGCCGAAGAGGAGCCGCTGGCCGTGGTTCTCACGCCGGGCTCATTCAACGAAACGTATTTCGAGCACGCATATCTGTCGCGCCAACTCGGCTTTCCCCTGGTCGAAGGACACGATCTGACGGTGCGCGACGAGACCGTGTACTTGAAGACGCTTTCCGGCCTGAAGCGGGTGCATAGCATCCTGCGCAGACTCGATGATGACTTTTGCGACCCGATGGAATTGCGCGCCGATTCGACCCTCGGCGTGCCAGGGTTGCTCGCCGCCGTGCGCAAAGGCAATGTGGTCGTTGCGAACGCGCTCGGCAGCGGGGTACTGGAATCGGCGGCGTGGCTCGGCTTTCTGCCGGCCATTGCCGAACAGCTCATCGGTGAGAAACTGCGCCTGCCGTCGGTGGCGAGTTGGTGGTGCGGCGAGCGTCCGGCCTTCGAATCGGTAATCGCGAACCTGCCAAATTTGGTCGTCAAACCGTCGTTCCCGAATCAGAAACTCGGCCCCATTTTCGGCAGTGAACTCAACGCCGATGAACGCCAGGCGCTGATCGCCCGCATCCGGGCACGCCCGCACGCCTTCGTCGCACAGGAGCATCTCGCGTTTTCGCAGGCGCCGGTCTGGTACACGAAAAATGCCGAAGGATTTTCCGCGCGCGCCTTGGGAATTCGCGTGTACGCCATTGCGACGCCGACCGGCTACCGCGTGATGCCCGGCGGACTTGCGCGCTTTGCATCCGACTCGCACGCGGAAATCGTTTCCATGCAGCGTGGAGGCGGCAGCAAGGATATCTGGGTCTTGTGCGATTCCGAGGAGGCATCCGAGGAGGCGAAGGCGCCCATTGCGCGCGCCACCCGCGCGCCGCACAGTCATCATGATCTGCCCTCAACATTGGTCGAAAATTTGTTCTGGATGGGCCGCTACGCCGAGCGCTGCGATTACAAAACGCGATTGCTGCGTGCGACGTTGGGACTCAGGCGCAATCTCCCGTTCCGCGCGCAAGCGATGGAAATATGCAAGCATTTTGGAGCCTCGGAGGTGTTCGACACCGAAAAGCGCTTCACCTTGACCGGAGATATCGAACGCCTGGGCGAATGCGCGACCCAGGTAAGGGGCAGTCTTTCCACGGAGAACTGGCGGGCGCTGACGGTTCTGCAGCGCGACTTCCGCGGCGCCGCCGCTGCGCGCAGCGACTCCCGCGAAACGCTCGACAGTTTGCTGCTGTCGTTGGCTGCGCTGGCGGGTTTCGCGCTCGATGACATGACGCAGGATGACGGTTGGCGACTCATGATGATTGGACGTCGATTGGAGCGATTGCAGTTTCTTGCGAATTTGCTATCGCGGCGCTTGACCAGCGCGGGGACGCCGCTTCGACAGGAGCTCGAATGGCTATTGGAGATCGGCGACAGCGCGATCACCTACCGGACGCGCTACCGTGCGCCGCCGGTATGGGATACCACCATTGATCTGCTGGTCTACGATGAAAGAAATCCGCACGCGCTCGCATTCCAATGGCGCACCATCAATACCCTGCTCATAGAAGTGGCGGAGTCCTTGGGTTTCAAGCCACAGGAGACCCTCTACGAGGCAGTTTCCAATTTGCTGGAGGTCAAGTATGCCAATAGCAGCGGCGAGTTCGACATGCTGCATGGCGCGCCACGCCTCGCGCAGAGCCTCACAAATCTGATGTCCGCCGCAGCTCAGCTTTCCGACCAGCTGACCTCGCAGCATTTCTCGCACATCGATTTCGATTTGCGCTCCGTATCCGCATGATGCGCTACGCGGTACGTCACGCAACGGTGTATGAATACGGGGGCGACGTGTCGCACTCGCATCATCTGCTGCACCTGAAGCCTCGCGAGTTCGCGTTCCAGCATTGCCTCGAACATTCGCTTGCGCTCGATCCGCAGCCCAGTTTCGCGCGCGAGGATCTCGACGCCTTCGGCAACCTGATCGCATGCCTCGAATACGACCGCTCGCATGAACGGCTTGCCGTCATCGCGCAGATGCAGGTGGAGATTTTCCCCCGCCGCAGCGATTCGCTCGAATCCGCTCTGTCGTGGGATGCAGTTCGCGATCGCTTGAGCTACCACGCCGCCCCGATGCCGGCTGCGGATCTTGAGGCATGCCGGTTCCGGATGCGATCGAGCCACGTGCTTCTCAAGCAGTCATTCGAGGACTACGCACGCGGCTGTTTCGAGCCGGGCCGCTCGATCGCGGCAGCATCCAATGAACTCATGCACAAGATCCACCGCGAGTTCAAATACGTTGCCGGCTCCACAACCAATCGGACTTCGATTGTCGAGGTCCTCAAGAACCGTCGCGGCGTTTGTCAGGATTTCGCGCATTTCATGATTGCCTGCTTGCGCTCTTGCGGCCTCGCCGCCCGCTATGTAAGCGGCTATATTCGAACCGCCCGGGAGGGCGGCGAAGCGGCAGTCGGCGGAGACGCCTCGCATGCCTGGGTGTCCGTCTACTGCCCGCCGTTCGGCTGGTTGGATTTCGATCCGACCAACAATTGCATGGTGGGCGAGGACCACGTCACTCTGGCATGGGGCAGAGACTTCGGTGACGTGTCGCCGCTTCGCGGCATGATCATCGGCGGGGGGCGGCACAAACTGAAGGTCGATGTAAGCGTGCAGCCGCTGTAGAACGCGGCGGCACGTGCCGAAGAGCTTCAGATAGACATTGTCTATCAAAATCATTTAATCAATCAATTTCCACGCGGCAAAAAGATGGCCTAGGGTGGTGCGACATTCATCACCGGGGCCAACCATGAGCAAGCCGACCGACAAGCACTCCAAGCCGCGCTCGACGCAGCACTCGACGCAACTGACCACCAGTGCCGGCAACCCGATTGCCGACAATCAGAATTCGCTCAGCGCCGGGCCGCGCGGGCCCCTGCTGCTGCAGGACTACCAGTTGATCGAAAAGCTGGCGCATCAGAACCGCGAGCGCATCCCGGAGCGTCCGGTGCATGCCAAGGGCTGGGGTGCTTACGGCACGCTGACGATTACGCGTGATATTTCGAAGTACACCTACGCCAAGGCGCTGCAACCGGGCGCCAAGACGCCCTTGATCCTGCGCTTCTCGACCGTCGCGGGTGAACTCGGCGCCGCCGATGCCGAGCGCGATGTGCGCGGCTTCGCGATCAAGTTCTACACCCAGGAAGGCAACTGGGATCTGGTCGGCAACAACACCCCGGTGTTTTTCGTGCGCGACCCCTACAAGTTCCCCGATTTCATCCATACGCAAAAGCGCCACCCGAAGACCAATTTGCGTTCCCCCACGGCGATGTGGGATTTCTGGTCGCTGTCGCCCGAGAGTTTGCATCAGGTGACGATCTTGATGTCCGACCGCGGCCTGCCCACCAGCGTGCGCCATGTCAACGGCTATGGCTCGCACACCTACAGTCTGATCAATGCTGCCGGTGTGCGCGTATGGGTGAAGTTTCATTTCAAGACCCAGCAGGGCCACCGCTATTGGACCAACGCGCAGGCTTCCGAAGTCGTCGGGCGCACGCGCGAGTCGACTCAGGAGGATCTGTTCGAGGCAATCGAGAAAGGCGATTTCCCGAAGTGGAAGGTACAGGTGCAGATCATGACCGAGGCGCAGGCGCAAGCATGGTCCGAGCGCACCGGTTGGAACCCGTTTGACCTCACCAAGGTCTGGCCGCACGGCGACTGCCCGCTGATCGACATTGGCGTGCTGGAATTGAACCGCAATCCGGACAACTACTTCGCCGAGATCGAACAGGCTGCATTCGCTCCATCCAACATCGTTCCCGGCATCGGCTTCTCGCCGGACAAGATGCTGCAGGCACGCGTGTTCAGCTATGCCGATGCGCACCGCTACCGGCTCGGCACTCACTACGAGGCCTTGCCGGTCAACGCGCCGCGCTGCCCGGTGCACCACTACCACAAGGACGGACCGATGCGCTTCTTCGACAACAACACCAAGAACCCGGATGCCTACTACGAGCCCAACTCGTTCAACGGCCCGAAAGAGGACCAGCGCTTCGCCGAACCGGCG
This sequence comes from Steroidobacteraceae bacterium, assembly GCA_035643995.1. Taxonomy (GTDB): domain Bacteria; phylum Pseudomonadota; class Gammaproteobacteria; order Steroidobacterales; family Steroidobacteraceae; genus Bog-1198. Next base: position 16,871 of record DASQPK010000127.1, read on the forward strand.
CTCCCGTTGCACGGCGATGCCGACCGCTACAATCACCGCGACGGCAACGACGACTACACGCAACCCGGCAATCTGTTTCGCCTGTTCGATGCCGATCAGAGGCAGCGCCTGTTCAGCAACATCGCCGCCGCCATGCAGGGTGTACCCGAGGAGATCAAGCGCAGGCAGATCGCGTTATTCGCCAAGTGCGATCCCGCCTATGGCGAGGGCGTGGCGAACGCCGTGAAGCACGAGGGGCGCGGGGACGATCGAGTCAAAGGTACCAGTGCAACCAACGAGCCCGAGGAAACATCGGCGGCAAGCTAAGCCCGCCTCGCCGCGTCACCGCTTGTCGTGCCACCCGCCGCCGAGCGCCTTGAACACCGCGATCTGGTCCTGGACCAACGCGGTATCGGACAAGGCGACGGAGGCGTCAATGGAGATCAACGATTGTTCGGTCGTCAGCAAATCGAGGTTGGTCAATGCGCCGGCGAGAAACTGATCGTCCGCCAGATCGAAGGCTTTTTGCGCCTTGTCCTGCGCATCCGCCAAGGCTTGGCGCCGATCGAGTTCCGCGCCATAGGCCGATAAGCTTTGCTCGGTCTCTTTCAGAGCCCGCAAAACCGCGGCGTCGAAGCCGGTGAGCGCGGCGTCCGCATTCGCCTGGGCCTGACGCACGCGTGCGCGTGGCCCCGCTTGGTTCGGAAAATTCCAGGCGATGCTCGGGCCTACGCCCCAGGCCCGGGCATCATTCGTGGTCAGATCTGAAAAGGTCGCGCTGACTCCGCCGAAGTACCCCGTGAGGCTGATGCGCGGATAGAGATCCGCCGTGGCGACGCCAATGCGCGCGGTGGCGGCGGCTACGCGTCGCTCTGCTTGGCGAATGTCCGGGCGGCGCCTGAGGAGTTCGACGCCGTCGCCCACGGGGATGAGGGCATCCAGACGCGGTGGCCGAACACAGGCCTGCGCCTCCGCCGGGGCGTGCGAAGGGGTCCGGCCGAGCAGCGCACCGAGTTCGAACAGGGCCGCTCGTCGTTGGCCTTCCAGTGGCGGAATGCTCGCGCGAACTTGCGCGACCAGTCCCTGCGCCCTGACGACGTCGAATAGCGAATTGCCACCTGCTTCGTGGCGCTTGATCGTGATATCGGCTTCGCGGCCGACGACTTCGAGCGAATGACGCGCGACCGAAATCTGTTCACCGAGCGCGCAAATCTGGGCGTAGGCGCGCGCGGTCTCGGCGGCGACCGTGATCTTGACGGCATCTCGCGCGGCGGCATTGGCTGCGGCGTCGGCGCGCGAGGCCTCGATGGATCGCCGGACATGGCCGAACAGATCGACTTCATACGAGACATCCAAGAGCGCGTCGAAGATCCAGGTATTCGCGGGCCGATGGCCGCCAAGCTCGAGAATCTCATCCGTAATGGGATCGCGGCCGTAGGTTCCGCCCGCTTCCAGTTTTGTGTCCGGGTAGCGGGCAGCTCTGACTCCTTCGAGAATTGCGCGCGCTGCCGAAAGATTGGCTTCAGCGATCTTAAGATCGGTGTTCGCCGTGAAGGCTTCCTGGAGAAACTGATCGAGCAACGCATCGTGATATAGCTGCCACCAGGCATCGGGAGGCTGCGCGGCTGTTTCAGCCGTGGGCGTCAATGACACGAGCGGAGCCTGCGCGCCGTCCTTGAGAATGGGCGGCTGGTAGTGCGGCCCGACAGTGCAGCCGAACAGCGCGGCCAGTGCGATCAGGAGCGAGACCCAATGCACGCACCACATTGAACCAGGATGACCGATCATGGCGAGGCTGCATCGCGCGCCCCGAAAGGCGACACGTGAGAGGCGGGTCCCAGGGGCGCCTCTTTGCGAGTGACAATCAGAATGACGGTCACGGCGGTCAACGCAGCAATGACGATGAAGCCGTCAATGATTCCCTGCGTGATGGCCACGCTGCGTATCACACCGCCGAGTACGGCCGCACCGCGAGCCGGTGCAGAGCTCGGATCACCCGCGCGCGCGGTCGCTGCGGCATAGGTCTGCAATCTGTGTATTACCTGCGCATCGCCGATCTGGACATGCAGACCAAGAAGATTGGATGCGATCTGGCCGCGCACTCGAATGAACGTGGCGATGAACGCCTGACCGATCTCGCCGCCCATCAGGCGTGCGACCTGCGTCGCCGCACCGAATGTCAGGGCGTCCTGCGGCCGCAGATGCAGCACGGCGAAGAATATCGTGCCCGAGAGGGCAAAACTTTGGCCGACCGACTGCAGTAGCTGCGACGGTAGAAACTGGTCCGTACCCCAAAGCGGCGTGAGGCCATAGGCCACCATGAGACAGGCGAAGCAAATGCACATGAAGCCGACCGAAGCGATCAGCCGCGCATCGATCCGGCGCAACAGAAAACCGGCTGCGACGCAGACGAGCATCTGGGGCACGGCAATCCACACCAGGGTTTGGCCCACTTCAAGTGCGCGGAAGCCGCGCACCACCTGGAGAAACTGCGGAATGGCATACGCGGTGGACAATATGGTCAGGCGCAGAAAGGCGATCAACAGCAACAGCCGCGGCAGGGGTGATGCCAGCAACACCTTCAAATCGACACCGGGGTGGGGGGTACGTGATTCGTGAATCAAGAATGCGATCAGCAGCAGGGCGCCGGATAACATCAGACCCCACACCAATCCTGAATTGCTCCAGTCGAGCCGGTTGCCTTGGTCCAAGGCGGCATAGATCAACGCCAGGCCGATGCCGCCGGTGGCGAGTCCGAAAATATCCGGGGGCGGCCGATTCGGGTTCTTAGGATCGGGGCTGACGCCGAAGCGCAGACACAACGCCATACCGACGGCCAGAGGTACGTTTTGCCAAAAGATCCAGACCCACGAAAGATGCTCCAGATACCATCCCTCCAAAGAGGCCGAGACATTCAGCGAGACCTCCAAATTCAGTGCATAGATGGCGACGCCGTAGGCCCATACCTTGGGCGGCGTGTTTCGCAGCAAGAAGCTCAAGGTCAGGGGCACGAAGAAGCCGGACGCAAGACCGCTGGCAAACTGCAGCGTCAGCAGCGTGTGCAAATTCGGTGCAAACGGCTCGATCGACGAAATCACCGCCAACGAGATGGCCGCGCCTATGAGAACGCGTCGTGGGCCGTAGACGCCGCCGACCCAGATGGCCACGGGCGCAATGAGCATCTGCCCGACGCTCAAGGCCGTCGTGATCCAGGCGCCCTCATCAAAGCCGGCGTGAACGGCGCCGCGGATATCCGCAAGGCCAAATGTGGACAGACGGGTGTTCAAGGTGGAGATGAAGGTGCCGATCAATACCGCCAGCAGTCCCATCCAGGGAATAGTCGTGGGCGGGGCCGGTGCCGCAGGCTCGCTCATGGCCGCTGATTGGAATGGGTATCGATACGGGCAACGACCGACATGCCGGGACGCAGCAGGTCGGTGAGACCATCGGCGTCGTCAATCGCAATTTTGACGGCGATACGCTGAACGACTTTCGTGAAATTGCCCGTGGCATTGTCCGGCGGCAGAAGCGCGAATTGTGAACCCGCACCCGGGGCAAACGCGAGCACATGTCCGCGCAGTCGATGGCCGGGAAACGTGTCCACCGTGATGTCCGCGCTCTCGCCGACGCTCATGTGAGTCAACTGGGTTTCTTTGTAGTTCGCAATCACCCAGACATGCGGCAGAGGGGTCAGCGTGGTGATTTGTCCTCCGACTCCGACGAACTGCCCTGGTTTCACTTGACGCTGCCCGATGACGCCGTCCTGCGGCGCCAGGATGCGCGTGTATGAAAGGTTCAGCTGTGCGATCAGCAAACCCGCCTTTTGCGCTGCCAGCGCGGCCTCGGCCTGGACTTGTTGGGCGGCGAGCACATCGAGCTGGCGGGCCGCGGCGCTGTGCTGTGCGCGGGCCTGTTCGAACTGCGCGGCGAACTGTGCATGGGATGTTTGCAGCTTCTCCCCGGCCTCGGTCGATGAAGATCCGGTTTTGAGGAGCCGCTCTTGGCGCGCCAGATCTCGAGCGTTCTGCTCAAGATTGGCGGCGATCGCATCGACCGTCGCATTGGCCGCGCGCACATTGGCCTGCTGCAATGGCCGTTGCGCTTTGAGCGCCTCGACTTGTGCGGCAGCGGAAGCAATGCCCGCATTGATTTGCGCCACCGTGGCCCGATAGTCATCATCGACGATTTCAGCCAACACCTGGTCCGCACGAACACGCTCGAAATCCTGCACGGGCAGCGCCCTGACGTAGCCGGAGACTTTGGTCGCGATGGGGGTCAGATCCGCTTGAAGATAGGCATCGTCGGTGGATTGCCATCGCGCGTTGCCCTCCCAACGATTCCAACGGGTCGTGATGACGATCAGCACGGCCAGCGCGATGAGAAAGATCAGCGTGCGCCAGATGAAATCGGACCGAAAGCCTGCTTTGAAGCTATTCCAAGATGGCGCCACGATGTCCCCGAATCTGCCCCGGTCAACGCTACCTTATACCAGTGCGTTCCGGATGGTCTTGGTTATAAGGATTCTTCCCGCAATTTGGCGATCGTTGCTGCGGACAATTGGGACGGGCTTGCGCCGAAGCGCGCAGTCACATAGTTGGAGAGACCGGCAATTTCCTCATCGCTGTAGGCGGCTCCAAAGGCGGGCATGTCTGCCGTGTCGCCGGCGACATGTCGCCGCGCGCCCGACAAGATGACCTGCGCCACATTGATCGCCGTGCGATCGTTCACCGCACGCGCGCCGGTCAACGTCGCGAAGGGGATGACCGGACTGACGCCGCTCCAACCGTGACAACTCGCGCAGGCGCCCTCGTACATGGCTTTGCCGGGCAGATCCTTCGCGGCAACGCCCTCCGCGTGGGAGGATGGCGCGGGATTGATGTTGGGCTGGGGCAGATCGGCAGTTGCCACCGCGGGTACGGACCGCAAATAGGCCACCATGGCGGTGATGTCACCCGGCGTCAATTTACTCAAGCTGTCGTCAACCACCTCACCCATCGGACCGGCCGCGGTGCCGTGCCCGTCGGCGTGGCCCAACGAGAGATAGTGGACGAGATCGGCATCGCTCCAGGCACCCAAGCCGCTGTTGCGATCGGGTGTGATGTTGTAGGCTCGCCAGCCGGCTTGCACGGTGCCTGCGAATTGTTTGCGGGTGTTGAGGGCCTGGAAAATATTTCTCGGCGTGTGGCACTCGCCACAATGACCCAGGGCCTCTACCAGGTATGCGCCGCGATTCCACTCCGGGCCGCGCTCGGCGTGCGGCCGGAATCGCTTATCCGAATCGAAAAGAGCGGACCAGACGCCCATGAGTCCGCGCTGGTTGAACGGAAACCGAAGCGTGTTGTGCGGTGCCGACGCGTGCACGGGTTTGAGGCTGAATAAATATGCCTTGATCGCCAATGCATCGGCATCCGTCATGTAGGTATAACTGGCGTACGGCATCGCAGGATACAGCCGCGTCTTGCCGCGGCCGACGCCCTTGTGCACGGCGTCCAGGAATTCCGCATCGCTGTAGTTGCCGATTCCGGTTTCAGCATCGGGAGTGATGTTGGTCGAATACAGCGTACCGAACGGCAGCACGAAAGCCACGCCGCCTGCAAACGGTGCACCGTCTTTGGGCGTGTGGCAGACCACGCAGTCGGCGGCACGTGTCAAATACTCGCCGCGCTCGACGATGCTTGCCCCTTTGAGTTCCGGCGGTGCGCCGGTCGGGTCCTGGCCCTGATAATCGGTAAGCGCTACGCGGCGGCCGCCGGCGAAATCGGTCGGTCCAGGCGCGAAGACGATCCATGCAAAAACGATCGCCACCACGCCCACAACCGCTGCTAGGATCCACAGGGTGTAGCGCTTCGCGCGGCCTGACTGTTCTGCGCCGCTCATGCCGGCTTTCTCCCGGCTAGTACGTCGCGATCCATGGGCAACCGACGCAGACGGATACCCGTCGCGGCGAATAATGCGTTGCCGAGCGCGGCAGAGGCGGCCGTTGTTCCGGCCTCGCCGATGCCACCCGGAGATTCTCCGCTCTTGATGACATGCACTTCAATTTGCGGCATTTCATCGATCCGCAGCATGCGGTAATCGTGAAAATTACTCTGCTGCACACGGCCCTTCTTGATGCTGATGTCGCCGTAAAGCGCCGCGGTCAATCCGAATACCATGCCACCCTGCAATTGCGCGATCACCGTATCGGGATTCACGGCGATTCCGGTATCCACTGCGATGACAATGCGTTGCAGGCGGATCTGTCCATGCTCGTCGACGTGCGCCTGCGTAACCGCTGCGATGAAACTGCCGAACGCCACCTGCACTCCGACGCCGCGTCCCGTGCGCGCGGGCAGGGGACTGCCCCAGCCGGCTTTTTCCGCCGCAAGGTCCAATGCCGCCCTGAGGCGCGGCTCCTTGTCGAGGTGTTCTCGGCGAAAAGCCACGGGATCCTTGTTCGATTTCTTCGCCAATTCGTCGATGAAGGTCTCGATGGCGAACACATTATTGTTGGGGCCCACGCCGCGCCAGAAGCCCGTCGGTACCGCCGGCGGTTCGTCGCGAACATATTCGACGCGCAAATTGGGAATGTCGTAGGGCATGTCCGCGGCGCTGTCGATGGCGTCGATATCGATACCCTTTTGAAACGCCGGCGGCAGCCAGCGGGCAATCACGGCAGATCCGGTGATGCGATGCTTCCAACCGACGATGCGTCCATTCGACAGGCTCGCGGAGATTCGATCCAAATACACCGGCCGATAGATGTCGTGTTGGATGTCCTCCTCGCGGGTATAGACCACCTTCACCGGACCGTCGACCTGCTTGGCGACCCGTACGGCTTTTTCAATGAAGTCAGTCTCCAAGCGTCTGCCGAATCCGCCGCCGATGAGTTGGTTGTGCACGGTCACCTTGTCCAGGGGCAGACCGGTGACTTTCGCCGCCACCGCTTGCGCTCTCGACAATACTTGGATGCCCACCCAGACCTCGCAGGACGTCGGGGTGACATGTACGGTGCAATTCAGCGGCTCCAAGGTGGCGTGCGCGAGAAACGGCACTTCATAGACTGCCTCGTGCAATTCACCTGTGGACAAAGCCTTCGCCGCGTCGCCTTGGGTTTTCGCAACGGCACCTTCCTGCAGGCTGGCCGCGCGAATTTGCTTCCAAACATCGGCGGAGGAGATTGCGGCGTTGGCTCCCTCGTTCCAGGTGACGTTGAGTGCGGCCAGGCCCTGTTTTGCTGCCCACATGTGATCGCCGACGACGGCGACCAAGTCGTCCAGTACCACCACTTGCCGTACACCGGGCAAGCTCTTCGCCTTGGTGTCATCGACAGTCCCTACCTTCCCGCCGAATACCGGGCAGGCCGCAATCGTTGCGAACTTGACCCCCGGCGGCATGACATCGATGCTGTAAACCACTTTGCCGTTGACCTTGTCCGGCGTGTCGAGCCGCTTCAGCGGTTTGCCGATCAGTTTGAAATCTTTCGGGTCCTTCAGGGTTGGATTCTGCGGCGCGGTGAGGCCGTTGGCACGGTCGATGAGGGCCGCATAGCCAAGCCGCCTGCCGCTCGTATCGTGGAACGCGGTGCTGCTGTCGGTGCGAATGCCGGCCGGCTCCACCTTCCAAATCTGCGCGGCCGCCTGGACCAACATGGCGCGCGCGCCGGCTGCCGCCTTGCGCAAGGGCATCCAAAATGCCCGAACAGAATTGGAATTCCCCGTGACCTGAAGGCCGAACGTTGGATTGCCGTAGAGCTTGTCGTTGGGCGGTGCCGCTTCCACGACTACTTGTTCGAATGCGGCATCCAACTCCTCCGCCAAGATCATCGCAACCGCGGTGTATATCCCCTGTCCCATCTCCACCTGCGGCATGATCAGCGTGATCCTGCCCTTGGCGTCGATACGAATGAAGGCATTGGGAGCGAACACCGCCTTCTCGCCGCCGGCCACTGCGCCATCCGCCGACGGCACGTGAAAGCCGACCAACAACGCGCCGCTGAAGCCTAGACTCGCTTCGAGAAAAGTACGCCGCGTCAGCACGCCCTCGGCACCGGGATTCAGCCGCTCAGTCGCCATGTTGCTCATCGGTGTCTCCCCCTTAAGTCGCCTGCGCCGCTTTTTTGATCGCCTCGCGAATGCGCACATACGTGCCGCAGCGGCAGATATTGCCGGCCATCGCCGCATCGATATCGGCATCATCGGGGTGCGGAGTTGCGTTCAGCAGCGCGCTCGCCGACATGATCTGCCCTGACTGACAGTAGCCGCACTGAATGACTTCGATGTCGAGCCAGGCCTTTTGCACTCGACTGCCCGTAGCTGAGTTGCCGATGCCCTCGATTGTCGTGATGCTTTTCTGGCCAATGTTGCCGATGGGCAGAACGCACGATCGCACCGCAACGCCGTCCAGGTGCACGGTGCAGGCGCCGCACTGCGCGATGCCGCAGCCGAACTTGGTGCCCGTCATTCCCAGTAAATCTCGAAGTGCCCATAGCAACGGCACATCAGGAGGTGCGTCCACGGTCTTCGATTCGCCGTTTATTTTTAGAGTGATCATAAAATCCCCTCACAGACCACGCGCCGATTGTAGCCCCGTCAGGGATGAAGCCGCAATTCCGGGATTCTTTACTCCATTTTTACGGTGCCGACGCCCAATGCAACAGGGTTTTTACATCGAGCTCTTTAGAGTGAGCGCCGACAAATCTGCGCCTTGCCGGGCGCGTCGTTGAACCGTGGAAGGCGGATGAGAAGGAATGGCGATAATGAAAGCGAAAAACGCTCTGAATGCCTTGCTGTTGTCGATCTTGTCAATGGTGGTTGTAGTGCCGCTCGCTTCCGCGGACGAGCTCGGTGCGCAGAACAACGCAATCTCAGCAGGGACCATTGTCGGTGTCGTGACCAATGCGGCGAAGGCTCCCATCGCCGGCGCGACCGTGACAGCCGTGCGCACGGGGGGCGGCATTCGTTCCACGATATCCGGCAGCGACGGTGTCTACTCGTTTGCCGACGTTATTCCGGGTTCTTGGTTCCTGACCACAGCGGTGGACGGGTTTCCTGATGTGGTCCTGCCGGCGGTCACTGTGCTCGCCGGCAAGCCGGCGCGACGCGACATCGTCATGAACATTCCCGCAAACGCAGCGCCGGCACCCGTGCTCGCGCGCGCGCCGGCCGCTGTTCCGGCAGCGGTTCCGACCGTGCCTGAAGCTCTGCAGGCGCCGGATCCTGCCCCCGAAAACGACCTGAAGACTCCGTGGGCCGACATCGGCTATGTGGGCTGGATGAATGGCACGTCGCGCGAAAAAGCGCCGGTGTTCGACACGAAGTTCTTCACGCCCGAGATCCGCTTGGACGTGAACTACCTGCAGAGCCTGAATCACCCGCACGACCACACCATCGTAGGATCCACTGAGGAATTTCGCTCCGGCGAGTTTCAGATCGAACAAGTGAGCCTGGGCGGTGATTTCCACTGGGACAATGTGCGCGCCCGCTTTCTGTCGATATTCGGCATGTTCGCGACCACCACGCCGCGCAACGATGCCAGCTCTTCGGTGGGCCAATGGGATCTGCAAAATGCGTACCGCTACTTCTCGGAGGCGAACGCCGGATATCACTTCGATGTCAACCACGGCCTGAACGTCGACGCGGGTGTTTTCGTGTCTTACATCGGCTTATTCAGCTACTACAATTTTGACAACTGGACGTACCAGCCGTCATTCGTATCATCCAACACACCTTGGTTTTTCAACGGCCTTCGCATCCAGTGGTGGCCGACCCAGAACTTGAAAATTGAGCCCTGGATCATCAACGGCTGGCAATCCTATGCCAAGTTCAACAGCAAGCCGGGTGTCGGCGGCCAAATATTGTGGATGCCCAACGATTCGGTGAAGCTGGTCTTCAACAGCTACTCCATCGGTCAAGACAATTTGAACTGCCAAACCAGCGGCGGCGCCGGCCGCGGGACCGTCGACTCGATGTGCCAGCCGCAAAATGGCGGCAACCCCAATGCCTCGGCCGGATCTCTGGTGGGGGCGGGGCCGCCCGTCGATTACTCGAAGGTAAAACGTATCCACGAGGACGACAGCATCCTGGTGAAATACTACGATGCGCACGGCATGGGCGGCGCCGGCCTCTCGAAAATGGCATTCAGCTATACGGTCGACATCGGTTGCCAGTACGGCGGCGGCATCAACTGTACGCACGGACCGAATAAGGACAATTTTTTCGGCATGATGCTTTATAACCGCGCCTGGTTCCACGATGACCTTTACGCCGTAACCTTGGGCGGCGGCTTCATGAACAATCCGGGTCGTTATCTGGCCCTCACCCCGCCGATCAATGGCGCGACGGCCGCAAGCGGTTCGCCTTACTTCACGCAGCAGCCGGGACAAAAGCTCTATCAATGGGACGTACAGCTCAATCTGCAGTACATGCCCAAGGATTGGATCACCTGGTGGACCGAAGCGACGTTTCGGCACTCGAGCGTGCCGTACTGGTCCGGATCCGGCGGCGTAACGCCTCCCGGCGGCAATACCGGCACGCCGGCCAGTTGCGTCGGCGGTGGATCCGATGCCACCACCGGCAACTGCAGCGCCGCTGACTGGTTCCCGGATCTGCGCACGCGTGAAGTCGTCGTCGGCGCCGGCGTGATGGTCAAGTTCTAACGGTTGCGCAGGGCGAACCTCGGAGGCAAGCGGTGGATATCGTTTACGTGTTGATCATCGTCGGATTCCTGCTGTTCACGCTGGCGCTGGTCGCCGGCTGCGCGGCGCTCGAGCGCAAGAAATGACTTGGGCGTATGCGTTGAGCGGCGCCGTCGCGCTGGCCCTGCTCGTCTATTTAGTAGTTGCGCTGTTTCGCGCTGAGGATCTGTAAAAATGACCGCACAGGCATGGCTTACGATTGGCCTGTTCGTGATTGTCCTGGTCGCGCTCGCCTATCCGCTCGCCATTTATATTGCCAGAATCGCGGATGGGGCGGCGATTCGCGGCGTGGCCGGAAGCGTGGAGCGATTGCTATACCGCGCGGCCGGCGTGGATCCGGACAAGGACATGCCTTGGACGCAGTACGCGATCGCACTGCTGCTGTTCAATGCGCTCGGTGTGCTCGTGGTCTTCGCGATACAGCGGCTGCAATTCTGGCTTCCCTTGAATCCTCAGGCCTTCGTCAACGTCTCGCCGGATTCGTCTTTCAATTCGGCCGTGAGTTTCGTGACCAATACGAACTGGCAGGGATACGCCGGCGAATCGACCATGAGCTACTTCACGCAAATGGTCGCATTCGCGGTGCAAAATTTCCTCTCGGCCGCCACCGGCATTGCGGTGGCGTTCGCCTTGATGCGCGGCTTCGCACGCCGCTCGGCCCAGGGAATCGGCAACTTTTGGGTCGATATGACCCGCGGCACCCTCTACATTCTTCTGCCGCTATCAACCCTGCTGGCGGTCGTGTTCATGGGGCAGGGCGTCATTCAGAACTTCGACGCCTACAAGGAGGCCACCACTCTGGAAAGCCTCACCTATGCAAACCCGAAACTCGATGCGGCCGGCGCGCCGCTCAAGGATGCGCAAGGCAATCCCGTGACCGAGCCGCTCACCACTCAAACACAGTCCCTGGCGATGGGTCCGGTGGCCTCGCAAGAAGCCATCAAAATGTTGGGTACCAACGGCGGCGGATTCTTCAATGCGAATTCCTCGCATCCCTTCGAGAACCCGACGCCGCTCAGTAATTTCTTACAGATGATCGCGATGTTCCTGATTCCTGCGGCGCTGTGTTTTGTGTTCGGACGCATGGTCGGGGATTCTCGACAGGGCTGGGCCGTGCTCGGCGCCATGACGGTGATTTTTCTGTTCATGGCGGTGATGGCGACGTGGGCCGAGCAACAGGGCAATCCTGCCATTGCCGCACTGGGGGTGGACCAGACCCATGGCGTGCTGCAGGCGGGCGGCAACATGGAAGGCAAGGAGACGCGCTTCGGCATCGTTGCCTCGGCGTTGTTTGCAACGATTACGACTGCGGCGTCTTGCGGCGCCATCAACGCGGTGCACGATTCCCTCACGCCTCTGGGCGGGCTCGTGCCGATGTGGCTGATCGAACTTGGGGAAGTGGTATTCGGCGGCGTGGGATCGGGCCTTTACGGCATGTTGATCTTTGCCATCATGGCCGTGTTCATTGCGGGGCTCATGATAGGACGCACGCCGGAGTACATCGGCAAGAAGATCGAGTCCTTCCAAATGAAAATGGCGGCGATCGTGATTCTGGTTACGCCGTTCTTGGTGCTGGTCGGCGCCGCGATCGCGGTCATGACGGAACCGGGGCGGCTCGGCATCTTCAATCCCGGCGCTCACGGGTTCTCTGAGATCTTGTATGCGCTCTCCTCGGCCGCCAATAACAATGGCAGTGCTTTCGCGGGCTTGTCGGCCAATACGCCTTTCTACAATTCGCTCCTGGCGGTGGTGATGTGGTTCGGGCGCTTCGCCTTCATCGTACCGGTGCTTGCCATCGCGGGGTCCCTGGCGAAGAAGAAGCGCATTGAACCGACGGCCGGCACCCTGCCGACCCACGGGCCGCTATTCGTCGCATTGCTGGTCGGCACGGTGGTCCTGGTCGGCGCCTTGACCTATGTGCCGGCCCTTGCGCTCGGGCCGGTCATCGAACATTTGCAGCTGTACGCGATTCATTGAAGGAAATTAGAAATCGTGGTTCGTAAATCCTTGCGCCTGTTTGATTCAAAGCTCGTCGGGCCGGCGATCGCCGATTCGTTTCGCAAACTCGCGCCTTTGACCCAGCTGCGTAACCCCGTGATGTTCGTGGTGTATGTCGGCAGCATTTTGACGACGATTTTATTTTTCCAAGCCTTGCGTGGACACGGCGAGGCGCCCGCCGGCTTTATCTTTGCGATTGCTGCGTGGCTGTGGTTTACCGTGTTGTTTGCCAATTTCGCCGAGGCGTTGGCCGAGGGCCGCAGCCGCGCACAGGCAGCATCTCTGCGGGGACTGAAGCAAACGACGACTGCAAAAAAATTGCAGGTGCCGAAATTCGGGTCGAATTGGGTGCCGGTACCGGCCACGGAACTGCGAAAGGGGGATTACTTCCTGGTCGAGTTGGCAACGTCATCCCCGCGGACGGTGAGGTGGTGGAGGGCGTCGCGTCGGTGGATGAGAGCGCGATCACAGGCGAATCGGCTCCCGTGGTGCGCGAATCAGGCGGCGACTTCTCCGCCGTGACCGGCGGTACGCGGGTGCTTTCCGACTGGCTGATTGTTCGCGTCGGCGTCAACCCCGGCGAAGCCTTCATCGATCGCATGATCGCAATGGTCGAAGGCGCCAGGCGGCAGAAGACGCCGAATGAAATTGCCTTGACGATTTTGCTCATTGCGCTGACGCTTGTGTTCTTGCTGGCGACTGCGACGCTGTTGCCGTTCTCGCTGTTCAGCGTCGCCGTCGCGAAACTGGGCGCGCCGGTGACGATCACGGTGTTGGTGGCTCTGCTGGTGTGCTTGATTCCAACCACCATTGGCGGGCTGTTGTCCGCTATCGGCGTCGCGGGCATGAGCCGCATGATGGCCTCCAATGTCATTGCGACATCGGGGCGCGCAGTGGAAGCCGCGGGTGATGTGGATGTGCTGCTGCTCGATAAGACGGGCACCATTACACTGGGCAATCGACAAGCGGCCGCATTCATACCGGCCGAAGGCGTGACGGAGCAGCAACTCGCCGACGCGGCGCAGTTGAGCTCCCTGGCGGACGAAACACCCGAGGGCCGCAGCATCGTTGTGCTGGCCAAGCAGCGCTTTAATTTGCGGGAAAGAAATCTAGGGCAGCTCGACGCCACCTTCGTGCCGTTTTCGGCACAGACGCGAATGAGCGGCGTCAATCTGGGTGCCCGCGAGGTGCGCAAGGGTGCAGCTCGAGCCGTGCGCCATTACATCGAGGTGCAGGGATTCACATTTCCCGCGAAAGTCGCTCAATCCGTCGACGAGGTTGCCCGCAATGGCAGTACCCCGCTGGTGGTGAGCGACGGTGGCCGCGTTTTGGGAGTCGTTGAGCTCAAAGACATCGTCAAGGGTGGAATCAAAGAACGTTTCGGTGAGCTGCGCCGCATGGGCATCCGTACCGTGATGATCACGGGAGATAACCGTCTGACGGCGGCAGCCATCGCGGCCGAAGCGGGGGTGGATGATTTTCTTGCCGAGGCAACCCCTGAAGCCAAACTGAATCTCATCCGTCAGTATCAGACCGAAGGGCGGCTGGTGGCCATGACGGGCGACGGCACGAACGATGCGCCGGCGTTGGCGCAAGCCGATGTCGCCGTTGCCATGAACTCCGGCACTCAGGCGGCGAAAGAGGCGGGCAACATGGTCGACCTCGATTCCAATCCCACCAAACTGATCGAGATTGTCGAGGTGGGCAAGCAACTGTTGATCACACGCGGCTCACTGACGACGTTTTCAATCGCCAATGACGTGGCGAAATACTTTGCCATCATCCCTGCCGCTTTCGCGACTACCTATCCTCAGTTGGCGGCGCTCGATGTCATGCGCCTGACCAGCCCGAGCTCGGCCATTCTTTCCGCGGTTATCTTCAACGCATTGATCATCGTCGCCCTGATCCCACTGGCACTCAAGGGCGTCAAGTACCGCGCCTTGGGTGCCGCTGCATTGCTTCGGCGTAATTTGTTGATCTACGGCGTGGGCGGCATCGTGGTGCCGTTTGCCGGAATCAAGCTCATTGACATGGCGCTGACGACGCTGCGGCTGGTCTAGAGGTAAGTCGAATGAAAACGATGCTACGCCCCTTGTTGGTCTTGTTTGCGCTGCTGACCGTGCTCACCGGCCTGGTCTATCCGTTGCTCGTGACAGGCATCGGAAAAATCGCGTTTCCAAACCAGGTGTCCGGCAGCCTGGTGGTGCGGGATGACAAAGTGGTGGGCTCCATGCTGATTTCTCAATCCTTCCAAGACCCCAAATACTTTTGGGGAAGGCTGTCCGCGACGTCGCCCATGCCGAATAATGCGAGTGCCTCCGGTGGATCAAACTTCGGACCGACGAACCCTGCATTGATTGAAGCGGTCAGGGCACGGATCGAGGCGTTGAAGACGGCTGATCCGGACAATGCGCTGCCCATTCCCGTGGACCTCGTCACGGCCTCGGCCAGCGGGCTCGATCCTGATATCAGCCCGGCGGCCGCGCTCTATCAAGTGGCGCGCGTGGCGCGAATACGGCACATTGATCCGGCAAAATTGCGGGAGAGGGTGCTCGCTCAAATGAAAGCTCCCCTGTGGGGCATCTTCGGCGAATCGCGCGTCAATGTATTGATGCTCAATTTGGGGCTGGATGGCGCGCGACCGTGAATTTCACGCTGCCGCTCCGGTCTCCGCCAATGGCTGAGATCGAATCTTAAGCCGGCGCGCGCATGAGCGGACCCGCAAAATTCAACGCGAGACAAGACGCCCCTTGGACTCGGCACCGACCGGACATGGAGCAATCTGGCTCGCTCCGGCACTTGCCGAGATCCACAATCGGCCCGATTCCGCGCAGTCATAGCCGTACCGGAACAGGGAGCGCACCGTTTCTCTGTGCAGATCAAACGGCGCCACCTGCGGGTACGTATTGGGTATCACCGCGTACTCGAGCCTTGCGCCCTGCAATTCTGCGTTGGTTGCGGTCAGCTCGAGCGTCGTCCTCAACATATGGTTCAGTCCGGTGGAAACGCTCCGCGATACAATCGCCTTCGTTCGCAGCGGTATCGCGAGGGGCTCCTCGCTCAACCGTCCATCGACGATGACGAACACCGTCGCGCTGCGCGACTGGCCGATGGCGTCCTTGGGCGCCTCGACCAAAGCCAAGGGAACGAAGAACGGCATCGTGATCGTTCCATCTACATGAACCTCATCGTAGAGCGCATCTTGCTCTTGGACGCGGATGACGACCGGCGGGAACATCCCCGGTACGCTGGCGGAGGCCACCAAGACATCTCGAAACAGCGCTCTTGCACCAGGGCCGCCGTTCAGGGCAATCGAACCTAAGTCCCACACCACGGGCTCTCCAGTGCCCACATCGGTGGTGGCCACGAGCAGCAGGCGTCCCGTTGCCGCCTCGAGCGCCACCGCTTGAATCAAGGCATCCGTGGCGTATCGGTCAACCAGTTCTTTGAGCGGCGTGCCGCGATACACGCTGGAGCCAAACAGCGCGCCCAACCCGCGAGACTGCAGCAAGTGTTCTCCGCGTCCCTTGGTATAGATATCGATGAGCTGCTCGTCCCAATCCGCGCCCAGAAAGGCGTAGGGGGCGATCAACGCGCCGGCGCTCACGCCGGTGACCACGGAGAACTGCGGCCGTGATCCTGAGCGCGTGAGGCCGACCACAGCACCCGCGCCAAATGCGCCGTCTGCGCCACCCCCGGACAGGGCCAGGATGTTTACAGTCTCATCCGCGCGCAATGCATGAAGCCGCTTCGCGACGCTCTGCGCAGACAGGGTCGAGAATCGCCGATCAGCGCCCAGCGTGCGTATCGCGTTCGGCGCATCGGTTTGAGCCGGCGACTTCGCTTCCCGAATGACGAGCGGCGCACACCCCAGCAGGAGCAGGCTCACCGCGCCGAGCAAACCCGCAATCATGTGTCGTCGTTGCATAGAATCACTCCTTATCGCGCAATGCGCGGCGAGCGTAGTGCGTGACCGCGCTGAGAAGTGCAGGCAGTCCGCCGATGGCACCAAGCGCGCCGATCGCCGCGATGACATCCATGACCTGAACGACGCTTCCCCAGTACGGACCCACGGCGGTGTCGATGCGCGCTCTCATGGTATTCGCGCCACCTTCACCGCTGGCTCACCGCTCAGAGGCTGACCGACGCCTCCCAGGGCTTTGTAGATGGCGACGACAGAGACATTCACCGCGGTCTCGGCCTGCGCCACGGAATCCTCGGCGTCGAGCTGCGTGCGCTGCGCGTCCAGCAGCACCAGGAAATCCGCAACCCCCTCACGATATTGAATTTCGGCGAGTTCCGCGGCGCGCCGCGAGGCTTGCGCCTGCTCGTTCAGGCTCTTCAGTTGCGCTTGCCCGGAGCTGTAGGCGACAAAACTGTTTTCCGTGTCCTCGAGCGCCGTCAGCACGACTTTCTCGTAATTAGCCGCCGCGGCGTCCGATTGCGCCTGGCTTGCGCGCAGGCGCGCGCGCACGGAGCCAAGATCCAATGCGGCCCAGCTTACGGTGGGCGAGATGGACCACGCGCGGGCGTTGTCGTTGGAGCCCGTGCCGAAGAGCCTGCCCACGTCCCCCGAGAGAAATCCAACGAAACCCGTCACGTTGACGCGGGGAAAAAGGTCAGCCGTCGCCACGCCCACCCGCGCCGTCGCCGCGGCGAGCTGGCGCTCTGCAGCGCGAACATCGGGTCTGCGCCGCAGCAGCAGGGTGGTGTCGCCAACGGGAAGCGCCTTGGCGTAGGTTGCAATCGCCGCCGGGCGCAGCTCCGCATCCAGCTGTCCCGGCCGCTCGGCAATCAGCACAGCCAGTCGATAGCCTGCCTGTTTCTCGGCGGCCTCGAGCGGTGGGATCGTGGCCTCAGTGGCCTTGAGGCGCGCGCGACTGCGTTGCACGTCGAGCTCCGAACCGCGGCCGGACTCGTCAAGCAATTGCGTGAGCTCGAGGGTTTGATGTTCGGTGGCCAGGTTTTCGCGCGCCACGGCAAGACGTTTCTGGGCGCCCCGAAGCTCAAAGTAATTGCGCGCCACCTCGGCGGCGACGGTCACTTGCGCATCTTGATAGTTGGCGCGCTCGGCACCCAAGTCGTCGCGCGCGGCCTCAACCGAGCGGCGCACATGGCCGAACAGATCGATTTCCCAGGCGGCATCAAACCCCAGACTGTCGCTTTGCGCATTGATGCGGCCAGGGCCAAATCCGGGCTGCTGCTGATCGAAATGCGAGTAGCTGCCGTCCAGCTGCACGTGCGGTGCGTAGTCGAAGTTCCTCTCAACGAAGACCGCGCGGGCAGCCCTGACGCGATCGTACGCGGAGCGCAGATCCAAATTTGCGCCAAGCGCGCGGCGCACCAGGCTATCGAGCTCGGTGTCATCAAACTCCTGCCACCAAAGCGCCTCGGGCGTCTGCGCGACAAATGCGGTCGACTGCGCGTTCTGCACGACCGCCGGCGCGATCTGCGGCTCGCGATAATTGGGGCCGACGGCGCAAGCGGTCAAGAGCAGCGCCCCCAGGGTTATGGCAAACATGTTTTTCATAGCGGTACCTGCATGACTTTGGCGCTCATCAACCGGTTTCATCGCTCAGGTCGAGCAGCGCCGGTGCGGCGTTGGACGCCTTAGGCTGGCGTGCCCGCTGCGAGAGCTTCCGAACCAGGACGTAGAACAACGGTGTCAGCATGAGGCCGAAAACGGTCACGCCCAGCATCCCGGAGAACACCGCGATACCCATGGCATGACGCATCTCCGCGCCCGCGCCCGTCGAGATGACGAGCGGCACCACGCCCATGATGAACGCGAGCGACGTCATCAAGATCGGACGCAGCCTCAAGCGTGCAGCATTGAGGGCGGCTTGAAGCGGCGGGACGCCTTCCAGTTCCTGGTCCCTCGCGAACTCCACGATGAGAATTGCGTTTTTACTCGCGAGACCCACGAGCACGATCAAGCCGATCTGCGTGAAGATGTTGCTGTCGCCGTGCGTGAGCTCAACACCGGTGATGGCCGACAAGAGCACCATGGGCATGATCAGAATGACGGCCAGCGGCAGGCTCAAGCTCTCGTACTGCGCGGCGAGCACCAGGAATACGAGCAGCACCACGAGCGGGAAGATGAGCACCGCCGTGTTGCCGGCGAGGATCTGCTGATAGGTCAGTTCAGTCCATTCGAAGCTCATGCCGTTGGGCAGTTCCTGCCGGGCCAATCGCTCCATCGCCGCCTGCGCCTGGCCTGAACTGAAGCCGATATTAGGTCCCCCGTTGATCTCGGCGGTGGGATAGGAGTTGTAGTGCATGACGCGATCAGGACCGGAAGAGCGCTTGACGGTCACGAACGAACCCAAGGGGATCATGTCGCCCGCGGCATTGCGGGTCTTGAGTTTCACGACATCTTCGGCCTGTAGCCGGAAATTGGGTTCGGCCTGGGCGGTCACCGGATAGGTGCGCCCGAATGCATTGAAGTCATTGACATACAGGGAGCCCAGGTACACCTGCATGGTGTCAAAGAGTTCCTGCACGGAGACTCCCTGCGACTTCGCCTTCTCGCGATCCACGTCGGCGTCGACTTGCGGAACGTTGACCTGGTAGCTGGAAAAGAGGCCGTGCAGCTCGGGGCTCTCATTGCCTTTGGCCATCAAGTTCTGCGTCTGCCGGTAGAGTTCCTCGAAACCCAGACCCGCGCGATCCTCGATCTGCATGCGGAACCCACCGATGGTGCCCAGGCCGTTGACGGGCGGGGGCGGGAACACGGCGATGAAGGCCTCCTGTATCGCGCCGTACTTCTGATTCAGCGCAGCAGCGATCGCGCCGGCGGACTGATCCTTGGACTTGCGCTCATCAAAGGGTTTCAAGGTCACGAACACGATTCCCGAATTGGGACTGTTCGTGAACCCATTGATACTGAGGCCGGGGAAGGACACTGCGTGATCAACCCCCGGCTGCTTCAAGGCAATCTCGTCCATGCGGTGTATCACCGCCTCGGTGCGATCGAGCGTCGCCGCATCGGGGAGCTGCGCGAAGCTCACCAGATACTGCTTGTCCTGCGGCGGAATGAACCCGGTGGGAGTTCGCGCAAAACCTGCATAGGTAAGCCCAATCAACCCCGCATATATAAAGAGTGCGATGCCGCCGGCGCGCACTACGCGGCCCACGCCGCTGACGTAGCGTGCCGAGAAGCGTGCGAAGAAGCTGTTGAACGGGCGGAAGAATCCGCCGAGCAGGCGATTGAGGATGCGCGTCAGCCGATCGGGCGGTGCCCCGTGTTCCTTGAGCAGCAGGGCTGAGAGCGCGGGCGATAGCGTGAGCGAGTTGAACGCCGAGATCACCGTGCTGATGGCGATGGTCAAGGCGAACTGCTTGTAGAACTGGCCGGTGAGCCCGCTGATAAATGCCGTGGGCACGAACACCGCGCACAGCACCAGTGCCGTCGCGATGATGGGGCCCGTG
>DASQPK010000128.1:0-3957 GCA_035643995.1 Steroidobacteraceae bacterium
CCGTTCCGGTGCCCGTCGGCGGGACTGCGGCGCGTGTTCCATTGATAATCATTGTGCTTACCTTGTCTCGCCTAGTGGCCCATCGAAATGGTCTTGAGTAACAAATCCCGTGCCGTATTGATCGCCTCTACATTGGTCGCAAAGGTTCGGTTGGCCGAGATCATGTTGGTCATCTCTTCGATCGAATTGACGTTCGAACTGAAGACATAGCCGTCCTTGTTCGCCGACGGATTGTCCGGTTGATAGCGCATCAAAGGAGGCGCGGTGCTTTCCACCACGCCGAGCACGCGCACACCGACCCCGGCATCCTCTTGATCGAAGCCGGCGGCGGAGTTGTCCATCATGGTTTGAAAAACCGGATGCCGCGCGCGATAGATCTTGCTGGGATCGCCGTTGACGCTCTCGGCATTCGCAAGATTGCTGGCGGTCGTGTTGAGCCGGATGGTTTCGGCATTGAGCGCGCTGCCGGCGGTGTTGAATACATTGAATAGGGACATGTTCTTTCCTTGGGGGCGCTGCTACTGGCCGTTGATGGCCAGCGTCAGCTCCGCGATCTTTCCATTGATGAAGCCCAGGCTGGCCTGATAGCGCACGTTGTTTTCCGAAAAAGCTGCCTGCTCCACCGGCATTTCCACGGTGTTGCCGTCGAGCGAAGCCTGGTACGGATTGCGGTACTTCAAGTCGGCGGAAGGCGTAGCACTGTCATTCATGGCGATATGCGATGCCTGCGTCATGGCCAGCGCCAGAGGTGCCGCATCGCTCTTGCTGAGAACCGCGCCGAAATCGATGTCGCGCGCCTTGTAGTTGGGCGTATCCGCGTTGGCGAGATTCGTCGCCAATATGCCGACGCGTTGCCCGTGCAGCAGCAGCGCTTGCTCATGGATGCCAAAAATGTTTTCAAACATGCGAACGACTCCTGTTGAGTTAGCAGTAGCAAGAGGTGTGCCAACCGTAAAAGCCTGTGCCTCCGCCTGCGCAAATGTGTCGCAGGTCGCAGGGAAGGCGGGCCAGAGCATGCGATTCGGCCATCGCAGCGGCCGCCGGCGGCAAGAACTTGCCGCTGCCCGCCACCCAAGCGGCGATTGCGCGCTAGGGCTCTCAGGCGTAGGCCGAATGGCACGGGGCTTGCTTGTTTCAGTTCAACCATGCGAACAGCGCCAAAATATCGTCGCGCCACTTTGATTCGCCGCTTCGCGTTCGCGTTCGCGTTGGCGGCGTCGGCGCTGACGCAGTCGCCGGCGGCTGCCGAGATCGTAGATCCGCAAGACACGGCGCAGCTCGAAGCGCTCGCGAAGTCGGAGGCAGCCTTGCAGTTCCCCAAGCTGACCGAGCGGCAGCGCTTCGTGGTGAGTCCCATCGAGGCTCATCTGCAACATGAAAAGTGCAGCCGGCCCATCAGACCCGTGGTCGCCTCGCCGCAGCACATGAAGGATCGAGTGATGATCGAGCTGCGCTGCGAAGACCCCAAGCCCTGGCACATTTATGTACCGGTCAGGATCGTCGGCACCTCACCCGCCGCCGTCGCCGTGCATGCCATCGTCGCGGGCACCGTGATCAAGGCCGGTGACTTGAAGACCGAGGATCACGATATTTCGGAGTTGCCGCTCGGCTTCCTGGACGATCCCGCCATTGCCGTCGGCCTGACTGCCGGCCGGCCCATTGCCGGCGGGGCGTATTTGACGAATCAGCAATTGGTCGCCGCCAAAGCGGTGCAGCGAGGGCAATCGGTGACATTGATCGCCGATGCCGGCGGCATCAGCGTGCGCATGGCGGGCCGCGTTTTGAGCGATGGCCTGATAAATCAGAGAGTTAGGGTACAGAATCTGTCATCCGGGAAGATCGTCGAAGGAATCGCCCGCTCGGAACAGATAGTCGAGATTATTTTGCAATAGGCCTTCAGTGACCCACGTCACAGCCGATAAGGAATGTAGCGGGTGGTGTTGGACGAGTCGCTAAAGTCCATCCAAACCCTGACGATAACAAGGCATGGGCAGCTTGATTGCCCCAGGAGACTTCGGTGACTGCCAAAATCAGTGGAATATCAACAGCCGAGCCGGTCGCAAAGCCTGCGGGTTCGGGCAGCAACAGCGTTGCGGCTGACAAATCGCAAGGCGAAGGATCAGCGGCTGCCTCGGCAGCGAACGCCGATCATGTCACCCTGACCGACTCCGCGCGCTCTTTGCAGAAAATCGAAGAGACGATCGCCAAGACGCCGGTTGTCAATGCGGGCAAAGTCGCCGCCGTAAAACACGCCATCAGCTCAGGCACTTATAAAATTGATGCAGGCCGGATCGCCGGCAAGCTCTTGAAATACGAGCGCGGCCTGAAGTAGCCCATGAATCCGGATTCCCGCCGCCGTCTCGAAGATTTACTGGATCACGAGATCGAGCTTGCGCGCTCGTTGGCGGCAACATTGGCGGCGGAACAACACGCCCTGACCGGCGACTCACCGGCAGCCGTCGAACAAAATGCCGCGGAAAAGATTCGCGTCATTCAATCCATCGAGAAGCTCGAGCAGGAACGCCGCGCGCTGTGCCCCAGTCCTTTGAGCGCCGGTATCGCGGCGACCGTGGTGGAGCGATGGCGCGCGCTGATGCAGCTCATGGCCGGATGCCGCAGAGCGAATGACGTCAATGGTCACATCATTCATGTACGCCGGCACCAAATTCGCCAGTTGATCGATATCGTGCGCGGCGGCCCTTCGATTACCTATGACCCGCAAGGCAAGACCTTCGCCAAGGCGCTGCGCGCCCTGGCACGGGCCTGATATATGCTGGTTCTCAGCCGTCGTGCCGATGAATCGATCGTCATACAGCCTGCGGACGGCGCCGACGCGAACATGACCATGGCGCAATTGTTTGCGAACGGACCGATTCAGATCACCCTTCTGGGCGGAAGCGGCCGGCGCATCAAAATGGGCATTGAAGCTCCCGAACAACTCGCCATCCGGCGAAAAGACGTCGCCTGAACGACCCTTGAGATCGTTGACCGCGCTGCGGTCGGATTTTACTTATCGGGTTGCCCGGCTTACATATCTTTGCGGCGTTTGTCGAGCCCTTCGCTATCGCCGTGGAATGTGCATAATGGCGTGGGATTCCTGAAGAACAATCAACAGAGAGATCGTACGGATGGAGCGACGACTGCACACCCGCCACCGCGCACGCACTACAGTGTACGTGGTGATGTCCGGCCGGAAGAGCCGCATTTGCAAGGCGAAGAACTTGAGCGCCAACGGCGTGTTTGTTGAAACGGAAAATCTGGGTCTTCGCAAGGGGCAACAAGTCCAGTTGGCCTTCGCGATCAACCTAGGTTTGGTCACGAAGATTCATCGCCGCACGGCGATTGTCGCGCACGTCACGCGCGGCGGCACGGGCCTCATGATGGAGCAGTTCGCGGGCCGCTGAGCTTGACACATCCTGTAAGCTGAGAGGATGCCACCCTTCGATCCTCCCCGCGCGGATGCAATCCGCATCCGCGGCGCTCGCCAGAACAATCTCAAAGATCTTGATCTTGATCTGCCGCTGAACGAGCTGATCGTGGTAACCGGCGTCAGCGGTTCCGGAAAATCCTCGCTGGTGTTCGATACGCTGTACGCGGAGGGTCAACGCCGCTACGTCGAGACCTTCTCGCCCTACGCACGGCAGTTTCTGGATCGCATGGATAAGCCGCAGGTCGATCGCATCGAGGGTATTCCGCCGTCGATTGCCATCGATCAGACCAATCCGGTGCGCACTTCGCGCTCCACCGTCGGCACCATGACGGAGCTGAACGATCACCTGAAATTACTGTTTGCCCGCGCCGCAGTTCTACACTGCCGCAGCTGCGGTCGCCCGGTGCGGCGCGACACGCCGGCCAGCATCCAGGAGCATTTGAGCGCGCTCGCTCGCGCTCACGGCGATCCTAAGCTGTTGCTGACATTCCCGGTGCCCATACCTCCGAACTTCACCGAAGCTGAAA
>DASQPK010000129.1:0-41331 GCA_035643995.1 Steroidobacteraceae bacterium
GTGGGCCGTGAGGAAATCACCGGCTCGGGCGTCTTGAGCAAGGAAGACATCATCGAGGTCATGAAGACCTTGATCGACATCCGCAACGGCAACGGTCACGTCGACGACATCGACCATCTGGGCAATCGCCGCGTGCGCAGCGTCGGTGAAATGGCCGAAAACGCCTTCCGCATCGGTTTGGTGCGGGTTGAGCGCGCCGTAAAGGAGCGTCTGACGATCGCCGAAAGCGAGCCGATCATGCCGCAGGAAATGATCAATGCGAAGCCGGTGGCGGCCGCGGTGAAGGAATTCTTCGGTTCCTCGCAGCTCTCGCAGTTCATGGACCAGAACAATCCGCTGTCGGAAGTCACGCACAAGCGCCGTGTTTCCGCGCTTGGCCCAGGCGGCCTGACGCGCGAACGAGCCGGATTCGAAGTCCGCGACGTGCATCCGACGCATTACGGCCGGGTCTGCCCGATCGAAACGCCGGAAGGTCCGAACATCGGCTTGATCAATTCACTGGCCGTGTATGCGCGCACCAACGATTACGGATTCCTCGAGACTCCGTATCGGCGCGTTGCCAACGGCAAGGTGACCGATAAGATCGACTACCTGTCGGCCATCGAAGAAGGCCAGTACGTGATCGCGCAGGCGAATGCGACCCTGAATGAGAAGGGCGAATTCACCGATGACCTGATCTCCTGCCGCACGCAGAACGAGTTCACGTTGTCCGCGCCGGACAAGATTCACTATATGGACGTATCTCCGAAGCAGATCGTGTCGGTCGCGGCATCGTTGATCCCGTTCTTGGAGCACGACGACGCGAACCGCGCGCTCATGGGTTCGAACATGCAGCGCCAGGCGGTACCGACGCTGCGTTCGGAAACCCCGCTGGTGGGAACCGGCATGGAACGGGCGGTGGCGATCGACTCCGGCGTCACCGTGGTGGCACGGCGCGGCGGCAGCGTGGATTCCGTCGATGCTTCGCGCATCGTGGTGCGGGTGAACGATGATGAGACGACCGCCGGCGAACCCGGTGTCGACATCTATTCGCTGACCAAGTACACGCGTTCGAACCAAAATACCTGCATCAACCAGCGGCCGCTGGTGAATGCCGGCGATTCGATCAAGCGCGGCGACGTGCTGGCGGACGGTCCCTCGACGGATCTGGGCGAGCTCGCGCT
This sequence comes from Steroidobacteraceae bacterium, assembly GCA_035643995.1. Taxonomy (GTDB): domain Bacteria; phylum Pseudomonadota; class Gammaproteobacteria; order Steroidobacterales; family Steroidobacteraceae; genus Bog-1198. The sequence continues at coordinate 1,164 of DASQPK010000129.1, forward strand.
CGGCCAGAACCTGCTGGTGGCCTTCATGCCCTGGAACGGCTACAACTTCGAAGATTCCATCCTGATCTCCGAGCGCGTGGTCGAGGAAGATCGCTTCACGACCATCCACATCGAAGAGCTCACCTGCGTCGCTCGCGATACCAAGTTGGGCCCTGAGGAAATCACCGCCGACATCCCCAATGTGGGCGACTCGGCATTGGCGAAGCTCGATGAGGCCGGCATTGCCTTCATCGGCGCCGAAGTGCGCGCCGGCGACATTCTGGTCGGCAAGGTCACGCCCAAGGGCGAGACCCAGCTGACGCCGGAAGAGAAGTTGCTGCGGGCGATCTTCGGTGAGAAGGCCTCCGACGTTAAGGACACCTCGCTGCGAGTGCCTCCCGGCATGGACGGCACGGTGATCGATGTGCGCGTATTCACCCGCGATGGGGTCGAGAAGGATTCGCGCGCACTGGCGATCGAGAAATCGGAACTCGAGCGGGTTCGCAAAGACTTGGCCGATCAGCAGCGCATTCTGGAAGACGATTTGTTCCAGCGCGTACGCGGCATGATCGAAGGCAAGGCGGCTGAAGCGGGACCCAAGAAGATCAAGTCCGGTACCCAGATTGATGACGCTTATCTCGCGGATCTGCCGCGCGAGCAGTGGTTTGAGATTCGCTTCAAGGAAGAAGAGACCAACACGCAGCTGGAAACCGTTTCCGAGCGCTTGAAGGGTCAGCGCAAGGCGTTTGAAAAGCGCTTTGAAGAGAAGAAGGCGAAGATCACTGCGGGCGATGATCTCGCCCCCGGCGTGCTCAAGATGGTCAAGGTGTACCTGGCGGTGAAACGCCGCGTACAGCCGGGCGACAAGATGGCAGGCCGTCACGGCAATAAGGGCGTGATCTCCTCCATCGTGCCGGTGGAGGATATGCCTTACATGGCGGACGGTACGCCGGTGGACATCGTGTTGAACCCCTTGGGCGTTCCTTCGCGTATGAACATCGGCCAGATCCTCGAAACCCACTTGGGCTGGGCGGCGAAAGGCTTGGGCGCCAAGATCGGCAAGATGCTGGAAACGCAGCACGCGATCGTGGAATTGCGCAAATTCCTCGGCCAGGTCTACAACGAGACCGGCGGCCAGAAGGAAGACATCAAGTCCATGAGCGACGCCGAGGTCATCGAGTTGGCCAGCAACCTGAAGAAGGGCGTGCCGATGGCGACGCCGGTGTTCGACGGCGCCAGCGAAGAAGAGATCAAAAATCTTCTGACCCTGGCGGACCTGCCGACCTCGGGCCAGACCACGCTGCACGACGGGCGAACCGGCGAGCAGTTCGAGCGGCCGGTGACTGTGGGCTACATGTACATGCTGAAGTTGAACCACTTGGTCGACGACAAGATGCATGCGCGTTCCACGGGACCGTACAGCTTGGTGACCCAGCAGCCGCTGGGCGGCAAGGCGCAGTTTGGCGGTCAGCGTTTCGGAGAAATGGAAGTGTGGGCGTTGGAGGCTTATGGCGCCGCGTACACCTTGCAGGAAATGCTCACCGTCAAGTCCGACGACGTCAACGGGCGTACGCAGATGTACAAGGCGATTGTCGACGGCAACCATGAAATGAAAGCCGGCATGCCGGAGTCGTTCAATGTCTTGGTGAAGGAGATACGTTCCTTGGCCATCAACATAGAACTAGAGAGCGAGGCCTAATCAATGAAAGATTTACTCAAGTTGTTCAAGCAGCAAGTACCGGTCGAGAATTTCGATTCGATCAAGATCGGACTTGCCTCGCCGGACATGATCCGCTCTTGGTCGTACGGCGAAGTGAAGAAGCCGGAAACCATCAACTATCGCACCTTCAAGCCCGAACGCGATGGCTTGTTCTGCGCGAAGATCTTCGGACCCGTGAAGGATTACGAGTGCTTGTGCGGCAAGTACAAGCGGCTGAAGCATCGCGGCGTGGTGTGCGAGAAGTGCGGCGTCGAGGTGACTCAGTCCAAGGTGCGCCGCGAGCGCATGGGCCATATCGAGTTGGCGAGCCCCACCGCGCACATCTGGTTCTTGAAGTCGCTGCCCTCACGCATCGGCTTGATGCTGGACATGACTTTGCGCGAAATCGAGCGCGTGCTGTACTTCGAGGCCTTCGTGGTCGTCGATCCGGGCATGACCTCGCTGCAGCGCGGTCAGCTGTTGACCGACGAAATGTATCTCGAATCGATCGAAGAGCATGGCGATGAATTCGATGCGCGCATGGGCGCCGAAGCGGTTCATGAGCTGCTCAAGTCCATGGATCTGCCCTCCGAGGTCGTGAAAGTCCGCGAGGACATGTCGAACACGAACTCCGAGACGAAGATCAAGCGCCTGTCGAAGCGCCTGAAGCTCATCGAAGCGTTCATGGAATCGGGCAACAAGCCGGAATGGATGGTGCTCACCGTATTGCCGGTGCTGCCGCCCGACCTGCGTCCGTTGGTGCCGTTGGACGGCGGCCGCTTTGCGACGTCCGACCTGAACGATCTGTATCGCCGCGTCATCAACCGCAACAACCGTCTGCGCCGGCTGCTCGAGCTGAACGCGCCGGATATCATCGTGCGCAACGAAAAGCGCATGTTGCAGGAAGCGGTGGATGCACTGCTCGACAACGGCCGCCGCGGCCGCGCCATCACAGGCACCAACAAGCGCCCCTTAAAGTCCTTGGCCGACATGATCAAGGGCAAGCAGGGCCGGTTCCGCCAGAACCTTCTGGGAAAGCGCGTCGATTACTCGGGCCGCTCGGTCATCGTCGTGGGTCCCACGCTGCGTCTGCATCAGTGCGGATTGCCGAAGAAAATGGCGCTGGAATTGTTCAAGCCCTTCATTTTCTCCAAGCTGCAGTTGCGCGGCGAAGCCTCGACCATCAAGGCGGCGAAGCGTCTGGTGGAGCGTGAAGGGCCGGAAGTGTGGGACATCCTGGAAGAGGTGATCCGCGAACATCCGGTGCTGCTCAATCGCGCCCCCACCCTGCACCGGCTCGGCATTCAGGCTTTCGAGCCCGTGCTGATCGAGGGCAAGGCGATCCAGCTGCATCCGCTGGTTTGCGGGGCGTTCAACGCCGACTTCGACGGCGACCAAATGGCCGTGCACGTGCCGCTATCCATCGAGGCTCAGCTCGAGGCGCGCGCGCTGATGATGTCTTCCAATAACATCCTGTCGCCGGCCAACGGCGATCCCATCATCGTCCCCTCGCAGGACGTGGTGCTGGGCCTCTACTACATGACCCGCGAGCGGGTGGGTGCGAAGGGCGAGGGCATGGCGTTCAGCGACGTCGCTGAAGTGCACCGTGCCTACGAGAGCCGCAACATCGACCTGCAGGCCAAGATCAAAGTGCGTCTGTCCGAATGGACACGTGTCGAGAAAGGCGCGGAATTGGTGAAGAACACCCGGGTGGTTGACACCACAGCCGGCCGGGCACTGCTGTCCGAGATCCTGCCGAAGGGGCTGTCGTTCGATGCCATCAATCAGGATATGACCAAGAAGATCATTTCCGGCACGATCAACGCGTGCTACCGCACCGTGGGCTTGAAGGAAACGGTCGTGTTTGCCGATCAGTTGATGTACACGGGCTTCCAATATGCAACCCGCTCCGGTGTATCCATCGGCGTGGACGACATGGTCGTGCCGCAACAGAAGACCAAGATCCTGGCGACCGCAGACAAAGAGGTGAAGGAGATTCAGGAGCAGTACTCCTCAGGTCTCGTCACCAACGGCGAACGCTACAACAAGGTGGTCGACATCTGGTCGCGTACCAATGACCAAGTGGCCAAGGCCATGATGGAGAAGTTGGGCACCGACGAAGTCACCGACGCCAAGGGCAACAAGGTCCGGCAGAAGTCGTTCAACTCGATCTTCATGATGGCCGATTCGGGCGCTCGCGGTTCCGCCGCGCAGATTCGCCAGCTGGCCGGCATGCGCGGCTTGATGGCAAAACCGGACGGTTCGATCATCGAAACGCCGATCACGGCGAACTTCCGCGAAGGGTTGAATGTACTGCAGTACTTCATCTCGACTCACGGCGCGCGCAAGGGTCTGGCGGATACTGCTCTTAAAACCGCCAACTCCGGATACCTCACGCGTCGTTTGGTCGATGTGGCGCAGGACCTGGTGGTCACCGAGATCGATTGCGGCACGGTCAACGGACTGTCCATCACCCCCATCGTCGAAGGCGGCGATGTCGTCGAAGGCTTGGGCGAGCGCGTGCTGGGCCGCGTGGTCTCCGAGGACGTGGTCGTCGCCTCGAGCGGCGAAGTGCTGGTGAAAGCCGGCATGCTGATCGATGAGAAGCTGGTCAAGCTCTTGGAGAAGATGGGCGTGGACGAAGTGATGGTGCGATCGCCCATCACCTGCGAAACCCGCTACGGCGTGTGCGCGCAATGCTACGGCCGCGATCTGGGCCGAGGGCATCGCATCAATATCGGCGAGGCGGTGGGCGTCATTGCGGCGCAATCCATCGGCGAGCCGGGCACGCAGCTCACCATGCGTACCTTCCACGTCGGCGGCGCGGCCTCGCGAGCGGCTGCGGCCAACGGCGTCGAAGTCAAGAGCAAGGGCACCATTCGTCTGCACAACATCAAGACGGTTCGGCACGAGAAGGGCCACTTGGTTGCCGTGTCTCGCTCCGGCGAATTGGGTGTGGTGGACGAGTTCGGCCGCGAGCGCGAGCGCTACAAGATTCCTTATGGCGCAACCATCACCGTGAATGACGCCGACATTGTCGCAGCCGGACAGTCGGTCGCGAATTGGGATCCGCATACACATCCCGTGGTCACGGAAGTGGCCGGCATGATCAAGTTCTCCGACTTCATCGACGGCATCACCGTGACGAGCCAGGTGGATGATGTCACCGGCTTGACCAGCACCGTGGTGTTGGATCCGAAGCAGCGCGGTTCGGGCGGCAAGGATCTGCGCCCGGTCGTGCGGTTGACCAATGCCAAGGGCAAGGAAGTGACCTTCGCCAATACCGACATCCCGGCGGTTTACGCGCTGCCTGCGGGCGCGATCGTCAGCCTGGAAGACGGTTCCAAGGTGTCCGTGGGCGACGTCATTGCCCGTATCCCGCAGGAGTCCTCGAAGACCCGCGACATCACCGGCGGTCTGCCGCGCGTGGCCGACTTGTTCGAGGCCCGCAAGCCGAAGGATTCCGCGATTCTGGCGGAGCGCTCAGGCACGGTCAGCTTCGGCAAGGAAACCAAGGGCAAGCGCCGACTGATCATCACCAACGAAGGGACCGACAAGTATGAGGAGTTGATCCCCAAGTGGCGCCATCTGAACGTGTTCGAGGGCGAGCAAGTGGAGAAGGGCGAAGTCATCGCCGACGGCGAGCCGAACCCGCATGACATTCTGCGGCTGCAGGGCGTCGAAGCATTGGCAAACTACCTGGTTCGCGAGATCCAGGACGTCTACCGACTGCAGGGCGTGAAGATCAACGACAAGCACATCGAAGTCATCGTGCGGCAGATGCTGCGCAAGATCGAGGTGTTGGATGCCGGTGACTCAGCGCTGCTGCGCGGCGAACAGATGGATCGCGGCAGACTGCTCGATGTCATTGCGAGGCAGAAGACCGAGGGTAAGAACCAGTCGACTTGGGAACCCCTGCTGTTGGGCATCACCAAGGCATCCCTGGCGACGGAGTCGTTCATCTCCGCAGCCTCCTTCCAAGAGACCACCCGCGTCCTCACCGAGGCGGCAGTCCGGGGCTTGAAGGACGATCTGCGCGGATTGAAGGAAAACGTCATTGTGGGACGCCTCATTCCCGCCGGGACCGGCTTCGCGTATCATGCCCGGCGTCGACGCGCTTCGGATGATAGCCGCCGCCGCAGTTTCATGGATGTCAGCGGCGGAATGGGCGACTCGGACGATGCGGTACCGGCGGGGGATACGGAAGCAGCAGAATAGAATAATAAGAAGTATTTAATAAAGATGCGGCCTCGGATCGGAAACGGTTCGAGGCCTTTTTATTGCCTGGAGGAACTCGGGATTCTTGGCGCGTCGGGTGTGTTCGAGCTCGTTCAGGGGCTTCAGCATGGGGTGATCGGGCCGCCGTAGGCTCGGATTCACAGTTTGGCGCGCATGATGAGCGGCGCAGACAGGCTCTTACCTTCCTTGAGAACGCCATGATCGTCCAGGCTGTCCCACCCCGAATTCGCGATATAGTAGAAGTAGCCGTCGACCACGACCCCATGCGTCGGATCGCCGAGCGTCGCGGTCGCGCGCTCGATGATGGATTCGGATAACACACGGGTATTTGAGGCATCCAGGGCGAATCGCACCACCCGCTCCGGGAAGGTGCCGTTCTGGGTGGCAATGAGCATGTTGCCCGAGGCGTAGAGGCCGTCGATGCCGCTCAAGGCGTGCTTGCCTTCCATGCGAATCCACGCCACATGTTTGTCGGCGAGATCGAGCACCCCGATGCCGCGCACATAATCCGGCACGAGGATATGTTTGCCGCCCGGCAGCACCACCGGCGTTTGCGGTGACACAAAATCACCGGCGTCGATCCGCTCCAACCCCAAGGTCTTGCGGTTGACCCGGTACACGCCGCCGTGCTCACCATCCGAGACGATCGCATCGCCGTTCAGGTCAAGCGTCATGTCGCCCAAAGCTGCTTGGGGCGGGCCTTCAATGCGGTGCAGAAGCCTGCCTGAGTGAAGATCGTATAAAAGGACGGCGGATCTGCCCCAATCCTTCTCGGATACGAGTGCAAACCCGTTCAAGGCCACTTCCGTGGCCCACAAAAGACTGCGAGCCGGGTCGATTCTCAGCGCCATCACCGGCCATTGATCCGGCGCCTGGGCGAATGCCGTGACCTGGCCCGTCATATCAACGGCCACGATGTTCTTTCCCATCACGCTGCTCAAGTAGAAACGCTTGGCGGCGGGATCGTAGTCGATGTCTTCCGGGACCGGTACTGAGGATTTAAGCCGAAAAACCTGCACCGCGTTCGACACGCTCGACGTGTTGGCGGCCATGTCGCGCAGAATCGCCTGAAATTTCGGAAGGGTGCGCAGCGGATCGTATTGCGCTGCCCGCAGTGCCTCGTCATTTGCCTGGCCCATGATGACGAATTGGGCAAAGCTGTACAGGGCGTCGTCCTGTTTTCCGGCGAAGCTTTCAGCGCTCATGAGCTGCAGCATTGCGCGCGGCGAGCCATTGAGAAATGAATACATGGTTTGCGCGGTGCCCAGATAGGACACCGTGTCGCCGCTGGTATGTGCGCGGCGCAACGTGCTGCGCAACTGATCGAGCTGCGCGGCGGCGCTCGACGCTTGTTGCGCATCCGAAGGCAAAGCGATCGCGGGAGCCATACCCATGGCTGCAACGAGGAAGATCCATGTGAGGGCGTTCACCAGCTAAGATTCCCAATCCTCTGACAGACCGCGGGGAGGATATAGGCGCATAGTAGGCTCGAACCCTGTTACAGGCCATTGTCATGAAAGCTGAAGATCCAGATTTGTTTGATCTGCGGCAGCTTCGCGAGCTAAACGCGGTCGTTCCGCACACCACCGGTACCGTGGACGACGACGATGACCCGGCCGATGAGAGTCCGGGTGAAAACGAAGCCCCGATACGCGAGACCAGCGAGGCCACTGAAGCCCCTGAAGAGTTCGAAGTCGACGATGAGGATGAACTGGGGCACCCAGATGACGATGACGATGACGATGACGGGGACGATGACGGGGATGAGGACGATGCCTGGTAGTGGGTTTTCCCTTATTTTGAGGTGCCTCCCTGAAGAGACGTGAATCGAATCACGCTTTTATCCCTGGGCGCCACTATTCTTGTGGGCATGCTGTTTCTATCTGCATTCGCCCATATCGTGCCACCTGAATCCGAGCCCAACGACTTGCTGGCGCAATCGCGCGCTGCCATGGGTCACGTGGGTTTGACCGTCATCGCGATAGTCTTCGTCCTGGTCACATTCTGGAAAGGCTAGACCGCCCGGAATTCGCTTAACCGCGCCGCCCCGAGCATTGGCGCAGGTACCGGCGATCGCCGCGAGTGTCGCGGTATTCGCCACCGTCCACCCTCCCGTTTCGATGATCCCGTGTTCGGATTGGGTCTGCGTATGAGCTGATCCGGCGCCGGTAATTGCGATAGAGTGCGCCGCACGGCAGCCGTTACACGCAAGGAGACCCGGTGTGAATTCGAAATCCCTCATAGCCCTTGCCATGGTGTTGTTGAGTGCGGCCACGCCGGCGGTGCTCGCGGATTCCCCGCTGCTGTCCGGGATCCAGACCGTCGATATGAACAAGGCGGCACGCGCTCAAAACGATTTTTTTGAATACGCGAACGGTGCATGGCTGCGCAAGGTGCAAATCCCTCAGGATCGCTCGCGCTACGGTGTCGATGTCATGATGGCCGAGCAATCGCTGGTTCAGCTGCGCGAGCTGATTGAAGGCACGCGCAATTCGAGCGATCCCGATGCGCGAAAAGTGGCTGACCTATACGACAGTTTTATGGACGAGGCACGTATCGAGCAGCAAGGTGTCAAGCCTCTGCAGCCCGAATTGGAATTGATCGACGCCATCAAGAGTGCTGATGATATTGGGCCGCTCATGGCGCAGCTTGATCGTCTCGGTGTGGCGACGCCCATCGGCATATTCGTGGCGCCGGACGCGAAACGCTCCACCGAGTATGCGCTCTGGTTTTCGCAGGGCGGATTGGGATTGCCCGATCGCGACTACTATTTGAGCGATGACGCGAAGCTGCTCGGTTTCCGCGCAAAGTATCGCGAGCACGTTGCCAAAATGCTGACTCTTCTGGGAGACGCGCACGCAGGCGATGAGGCGGGCCGCATCCTGGCTCTCGAAACTGCCTTGGCCAAAATTCAGTGGACTCGCGTGGCGAATCGAGATCCGCAGAAGACCTACAATCCGCGCAGCCTGGCGCAACTCAAGGAACTCGCACCGTCCATCGATTGGACCATTTACCTGACAAAGGGCGGCGTACCCGATCCCTTGCCGACGATGATTGTGCGCCAGCCTGACTATCTCATGGGCCTGTCCGGGCTCATCAAGAGTACGCCGCTGCCGGCGTGGAAGGAATACTTCCGCTATCAGTTGCTGTCCGGCAGCGCACCTTATCTGACGCGTGCCCTCGTCGATGAAGACTTCGCCTTCACGCAGGGTATTTTGCGCGATACGCCGAAAAATCAAGAGCGCTGGAAACGCGGCTGTGAGCTGGTCGATCAATTGATCGGCGAAGCATCCGGAAAATTGTACGTGGCAAAGTACTTCCCGCCCAAGGCCAAGGCGCGCATCGACGATCTCGTCGCCAACCTGTTGAAGGCCTACGCCCAGAGTGTCGATCAATTGTCATGGATGAGCGAGGCCACCAAGGTCGAAGCGCGCGCCAAGCTGCGCAAGATCAACGTTAAAATCGGTTACCCAAGACGCTGGCGCGACTACGGCAAGCTGGTCATCTCCCCCACTGACCTGCCGGGCAACGTCAAGCGGGGCGTGAAGTTTGAAAACGACCGCAAGCTTGCGCAACTGGGCGGCCCAATTGACCGCGACGAATGGCAGATGACGGCGCCCACCGTCAATGCGTACTACGATCCGCAGCTCAATGAGATCGTATTTCCCGCGGGAATTCTACAGCTGCCGGTATTCAATCCGGATGCGGAAGCTGCATTCAACTACGGCGCAACCGGGGCGACGATCGGGCATGAAATCAGTCATGGCTTCGATGATGAGGGCAGCCAATTCGACAGCGACGGCAATCTGCGTGATTGGTGGACCGCCGAGGATCACGCAAAATTCAAGGCCAAGACCGATAAGCTGGTCGCGGAATACAACGCGTTCGAACCGGTACCGGATTTTCACGTCAATGGCGAATTGACGCTGGGCGAGAACATCGCGGACATCGCAGGAATTGAGATTGCCTACAAAGCGTATATCGCTTCGCTGAATGGGCGCTCGCCGCAGGTCATCGACGGCATGAGTGCCGACCGGCGGTTCTACATCGGGTATGCCCAAAGCTGGCTCAGCAAGACACGCAACGCGGCCCTCATCGAGCTGGTCAAATCCAATCCTCACTCGCCGGAGAAGTACCGCGTCAACGGCGTCGTCGTGCACATGCCAAGCTTCTACGATGCCTTTTCGGTGAAGAGGGGCGACAAGATGTATCTACGGCCCGAGGACCGCGTAACGCTTTGGTAGGGTTGACCATCTTCGAAGGGCTGCCGCGATAGTTGTCGGAGTTGGATGACTATGCATCGACTGTTTGTGCTGATCCTCATATTGATGTCGGTACACGCGCATGCGAGGGACTCGACAGCTCTCACGCCGAAACAGCTCACCGATCTGCCGGTGAACGGCTGGGTGACCAACGGCGGGAACATCTTTAACCAGCGCTATTCCCCGCTTACGGAAATCAATTCAACCAATGTGGGAACGCTGAAAGCCGAGTGGCAGTCGCACTTGCAAGGCTCCGGAGTCGGACCGCCGTTTTCCGGCGAGGCTCAGCCCATCGTCAGAGATGGAGTGATGTTTGTCTCAACCGGTGCGGATGACGTGTTTGCCATTGACGTCGAGACCGGCAAGCACCTGTGGGTTTATCAGTCGCACCTGGAAAAAACGATCTCGACGGTTTGTTGCGGTTGGCTGAGCCGCGGCGTCGCGATCGGCGAGGGGAAAATTTATCTCGGGCGGCTCGACGGCGCCATCGTTGCGCTGGACCAGCGCACCGGCAAGCCGGTGTGGTCGGTACAGGCCGAGCGCTGGCAGGACGGCTTCACGATCACGAGCGCGCCGCTGTATTACGACGGCATGATCATCACCGGATTCGCCGGAGGGGAGCTTGCAGCGCGCGGCCGCGTGCGGGCATTCAGTGCCAGGACCGGAAAATCGCTCTGGACCTTCTACACGATTCCGGGACCTGGGGAGGTAGGTCATGAGAGCTGGCCGCAGGACAACCCCTTGTGGCAGCACGGCGGTGCCATGGTTTGGCAAACACCGGCCGTCGATGCGAAGCGCGGGCTGATCTTTTTTTCCACCGGCAATGCCGCCCCGGACTTCAACGGCAGTTTGCGCAAGGGCGACAACCTGTTCTCAGTCTCAATCGTTGCGATCGAGGCAAAGACCGGCAGGTACCGCTGGCACTTTCAGCAAGTACATCACGATCTGTGGGACTACGATTCGGCAAGCCCGGTCGTGTTATTCGACTTGGTGTACAACGGCCAACTTCGTGAGGCGATCGCGGAAGTCGGCAAGACCGGATGGGTCTATATTCTCGATCGCGTGACGGGCAAACCGCTGATCGGCATCGATGAAACCCCGGTCGCGCAGGAATCCCGGCAGAACACCGCGGCAACTCAGCCTTTCCCCGTGGGTGATCCGGTCGTCGCGCAATCAATCGACATTCCGCCGGCAGGTTTTCGACTCATCAATGAAGGCCGCATATTCACTCCCTACTGGGACAAGGCCGTGGTCGCAAAGCCGAGTCCGTGGGGCGGCACCAATTGGCCCCCCAGTTCCTATGATCCGCGGCGTGGGTTTCTGTTCGTTTGCGCGAACGACCAAATGGGACGCTTTATGGTGGGCGCATCCGAGGAGCCGAAGTCCGGCACCGCCTACACCCAGGGTGTTTTCGGTTTTTCCGACATTCCGCTCAACGGAATTTTCGCAGCGGTCGACATGCGGACCAATCGAATAGTCTGGCGCCAGCGCTGGAAGGACAGCTGCTACAGCGGTTCGGCCGCCACCGCGGGCGATATTGTGTTCACCGGGCGCAACGATGGCCGTTTCGTGGCGCTCGATTCGGGCAACGGCGATGTGCTGTGGGAATTTCAGACCGGTGCCGGTGTGAACGCAAGCGCCAGCATCTTTGAGCACAACGGCCATCAGAAAATCGCCGTCGTTTCGGCGGGCAATACCTTTGCGGGCAGCCCCGCCGGCGACAGCGTTTGGCTATTCTCGCTTGACGGGAAGCTTCCGCCCTCAGAGCCGCCACAGGCCTTGGCCGCCAGAGCAACCGCGGTTTCGCTCAAGGGCGGAGACGCGGCCGCCGGAGCGCTGGTGTTTGCTCAAGTGTGCGCCGCCTGCCACGGAGAGGAGGGCAAAGGCGGTCACGGTGGCGGCCCGGACATCACCCAGGCCGTCGCGCTGGAACTCGTCGCCAACACCGTGATTTCCGGGAAGAACAATATGCCGCCATTCGCGGCCGCGCTGAGCTTCGCGCAGATCCGGGATGTAGCAGCTTATGTCACCGCGAAGCTCGGGAAATAGGCCGAAAGCCCGGAAAAATCAGCCGCAAGCGCGGGAATATTCTTGGATTTCTCAGTAAAATGACTGCACTTTTGAGGAACGCGATGACATGTCCGATACGGATCTCAATACTCTCATCCGCTCATCGGAAAACGGCGACGCAAAAGCCCGCGAGGAGTTGTTCACGGTTCTGTACGCGGAACTTCATAACCTCGCGCAACGCCAGCTGCGGCGCAATGCCTCGCTTACCTTGAGTCCCACCACGCTGCTGCACGAGACCTATCTGGACATGTCGAGCCGCGGATCGACATCTTTTCCGGACCGGGCGCGATTCTTGGCGTATGCCTCTCGCGCGATGCGCGGATTGATCATCGATTATTTCCGCAGCCGCTCAGCGCAGAAACGCGGCGGGGAGTTCGAGATCACCGTGCTGCCCACCGAGATGCCGCAGGGCGTCGAGTCGGATGCTGAATTGCAGCGCCTCGGTGACGCTGTGGATGCGCTTGCCAATATCGAACCGCGGCTTGCACAGGTCGTCGATCTGAAATTCTTTTGTGGGTTGACGTTTCAAGAAATCGGAGCGGCGATGGGCACCTCGGACCGAACCGTCAAGCGGGATTGGGAGAAGGCCCGCATCCTGCTCCAGCATGAGCTGACGGAAACCTGAGGGATTGCGTGGATCGCGTAGGGCGCTTCAGCGCGGAACAATGGAAAGAAATTTCCCCCTACCTTGATCAAGCGCTGGATCTGGAAGCACATGCGCGCGAGCGCTGGCTGAGCGAACTGAAAGCTCTGAAGCCCCGGTTGGCCGCTGACTTGAGCGCGCTTCTGGCCACGCACGCCGCGGTCGATGCCGCGCAGTTCCTCGAGTGCTCGCCCTTGAGCCCCGGCGCCGAGCCTGTGGCGGGGCAGCAGTTCGGTGCCTACACCCTAGAATCCCTGCTCGGCCGGGGCGGGATGGGATCGGTGTGGCTGGCCAGACGCAGCGACGGGCACTTCGAAGGCAAAGTCGCCGTCAAGATCCTCGATCATCGAGGCGTCGCTGCCCAGGGCGCCGAGCAAATACGCCGCGAGGCAAGCCTGTTGGCGCGGCAATCTCATGCCAACATCGCCCGGCTCTTTGATGCCGGCTTCGGAGAGGACGGCCAGCCGTTTCTCATCCTCGAGTACGTCGAGGGTATTCGCATCGACGAATACTGCGCCGGCAGGGCGCTGTCGCTGGAAGCGAGGTTGGCGCTGATTCTGCCGGTAGTCGATGCCGTCGCACACGCGCACGCGCAAGGAATCGTGCACCGGGACCTCAAACCCCCGAACATTCTGGTTACCGCCCACGGCGTCGCGAAGTTGTTGGACTTTGGTGTCGCCTCTCTGATATCCAAGTCCGCGTCGCTGACCACCTCGGCGTCCATAGCCAAAACCGCGCCCCTCGACGCGGCGCTCGATGCGCCGCCATCGCTGGGCATGACGCCGGCTTTCGCTGCCCCGGAACAGATTCGCGGCGAGACGGTAACACCCGCAAGCGATGTGTACGCGCTCGGTGTTTTGCTGCATCTGCTGATGACGAATCGGCATCCGTTCGCATCCGAGACCTCGACCCCCACCCAGCTCATTCGCGCAGTGCTGACCGACGATGCAAGTTTGGCCTCCGAGTCCGTCGCCGCGTCGTCGTCCAAGCGCTGGGTCAGCGGAGATCTGGATGCCGTGATCGCCAAAGCCATGCAGCGCGAGCCTGAGAACCGGTATGCCACGGCTGCCGAGCTGGCCGCCGATATACGGCGTTTTCTGTCGCACCGCCCGGTGCACGCGCGTTCACATTCCTGGATTCAGCGCGCCGCCATGCTCACGCGCCGCATGTTGCAGCGGGCTGACTGATTGCCGTATCCAATGCTGATGCAATCGAGCCTGTCTGGAACAGGCAAGATTGCATTAGCGGCGCAGTCAAGAAAAACTCGGGTTGCCTACTGTATGATTCGCGCGTGCCGACGGCCCTCAAGATCATCCGCCAATCATCCTTCACGGCGGTTCCGTGGAAAAATGGCGGCGGCATAACGCATGAAGCAATGCGCGTACCGGCCGACGGCGATCCGTTTCTGTGGCGCCTGAGCGTGGCGCACATCGATTCGTCCGGACCTTTTTCAGATTTCGCGGGATACAGCCGCAGCATGGTGCTGCTGCGAGGCGCAGGTTTGACGCTCAAATTCGGCAATGGAGAGCAGCGTGACTTGCGCCGGACCGGCGATTCGGTGGAATTCGACGGGGCGATGTCCGTTCACTGCGATTTGCTGCAGGGACCCTGCGTGGACCTGAATTTCATGGTGTCCAAGTCGCTGCTGGCCGACGCTCGCGTCGTACGCGTGGATCAGTGTCCAACGGCGCTGGCAGCGCCGAAGTCCGCTTTGATATTCAGCGTTGAGGCCCCATTGTTGCTGCACGGCGATGCGGGGCAGCCCGTGAGGCTGGAGCCCTGGGATCTTGCCGTGTTTTCGCAGGGCAGCGTTGGCCTCAGCAGAATTGAGACTGATCCGAAATCCCTGCCCAGTGCCGTGTTTTTTGCGACGATAAGTCACTAAAATCCGAGATCCTCATGGCCGCCAACCTGCACCCAGCTTCCCCCGACGACTCGCTCGATGCGCTGCGCCGGACGATAAGAGACCACGGAACATGGCCTGAAGATCGGGCGGTGAAGCGCCTGCTGCATAGCTTGGAGCTTACCGGCGGTGCGCGCCACCGCGCGGTCACTGTCGCGATGGCGCTGGTTGAAGGTGCGCGCGAACGGCGCGCCGAGCGTCCGTTTCTCGACGCCTTTCTGCAAGAGTTCGGTTTGTCGAACCAGGAAGGCATTGCGCTGATGTGCATTGCCGAGGCGCTGCTGCGCATTCCGGACGACGTCACGGCAGATCGGTTGATCGCCGAGAAGCTCAAGTCGGGCGACTGGTCCTCTCACGCCGGCCAATCGGAGTCTCTGTTTGTCAATGCCTCGACCTGGGGCCTGATGCTCACCGGGGGCATTCTCGAGCTGGATCCGTCCATCAAGACCGATGCCGGCGGGTGGATGCGGAAGCTGAGCCGCAAAGCGGGCGAACCGTTGGTGCGTCTTGCGGTACGCCGCGCCATGCGCATCATCGGCGGCGAATTTGTCGTGGGGCGCACCATTGAAGAGGCGCTGGCACGCAGCGCGCGAGAAGCGGAAGTGGGTCTATGTTCCTTTGACATGCTGGGCGAGGGCGCGCGCACGCTGCAGGATGCGGAGCGCTACCTTAAGTCCTATCGACACGCCATCGACGTCATCGGCGCCACGGCTGCAGGCCGCCCGGTTCATGACGCGTCGAGCATTTCCATCAAACTGTCGGCCTTGGAGCCTCGCTATGGTCTGCTGCAGCGTGAGCGCGTCATGCGGCGCCTCGTGCCGCAAGCGCTCGACCTGGCGCGTCAAGCCGCGCGCCTTGGCGTCCAGCTCACCATTGATGCGGAGGAGGCAGACCGCCTCGATCTCTCACTCGACGTCATCGAGGCTCTGGCGAAGGACTCCGCCACACGGGATTGGCCGGGGCTCGGGCTTGCTGTGCAGGCCTACGGCACGCGCGCCTTGGAGGTCATTGATTGGGTGGCGGCAGCTGCCCGGGGTTACGGCAGAAAAATGACGGTGCGGCTGGTGAAAGGCGCTTACTGGGATTCCGAGATCAAGCGGGCGCAGGAGCGCGGCCTTGCCGGCTACCCGGTATACACGCGCAAGGTGACCACGGATGTGTCCTACCTGGCCTGCGTGGGCCGCATGTTCAAGCACGCGGACGTGATCTATTCGCAATTCGCCACCCACAACGCGCACAGCATTGCCGCGGTGCTGGAGCTCGCGCCGCCCAAGGCGAATTTTGAATTCCAGCGCCTGCATGGCATGGGCCGGCTGCTGTACGCGGAAGCGGCCCGCCAAGTCGCGAATTTCCCGCGCGTGCGCGTCTACGCCCCGGTGGGTGAACACAAGGATTTGCTGGCGTATCTGGTGAGGCGTCTGCTCGAGAACGGCGCCAATACCTCGTTTGTGAACCGCTTCATGGATGAACAGGTACCGGTGGCCGAGATTGTCCGCGACCCCATCTCGGAGCTCGAGCGCTTGGAGCCGTTCGCGCATCCGCGCTTGGCCGTACCTGCCGCTTTGTATTCCGATCGGCGCAATTCCCGCGGCATCGATCTCGGCGATCCGCGCGAACTTCAAGCTCTACGCGATGAGATCGCAACGCATCGCGCCAAGAAACCTGCGGATACGCTGACTTCGGGCCCCATCATCAACGGCGTGTTGCTGTCCGGAGCGCCCCGTCCGATAACCAACCCGGCGGATAGGCGCGAGCAAGTGGGCGTTTCTCGCGACGCCACCGCCGCCGAAATCAAGACGGCTTTCGATGCAGCTGCGGCGGCTCAACCTGACTGGAACCGCGGCGGCGGCGATGCGCGGGCGAATTGCTTGGAGAAGGCATCGGATATTCTTGAAGCCAATCGTGCGGAGTTTCACGGACTGTTGGTGCGCGAGGCGGGCAAGACGATTTCCGACGCCATCGCG
The DNA here is from genome assembly GCA_035643995.1 of Steroidobacteraceae bacterium. GTDB lineage: Bacteria > Pseudomonadota > Gammaproteobacteria > Steroidobacterales > Steroidobacteraceae > Bog-1198. The sequence goes on from DASQPK010000129.1 coordinate 17,923, forward strand.
GAAGTGCGCGAGGCGGTGGATTATTGCCGCTACTATGCGCTGCAGGCGCGCAAGCAATTCGCGGCTCCGCAGCGTCTCGAGGGTCCGACGGGCGAAGTGAACGAGCTGACATTGCAGGGCCGCGGTGTATTTGCCTGCATCAGTCCGTGGAACTTTCCGCTGGCGATTTTCGCGGGGCAGGTCACGGCGGCGCTTGGCGCGGGGAACGCGGTGGTGGCGAAGCCGGCCGAACCCACGCCGTTGATCGCCGCGCGATTCATTCGGCTGCTGCACGAAGCTGGCGTTCCACCGCAGGCGGTGCACTTGGTGCCCACGCCGGGCCGATTGTTCGGCGAAGTCGCATTGGCGCATCCGGCGCTCGCCGGCGTGGCCATGACCGGCTCGACGGCGACCGCCTTGACGATCAACCGTGCGATGGCCTCACGCGACGGAATCATTGTCCCTTTGATTGCGGAGACCGGCGGCTTGAATGCGATGATCGTCGATTCAACCGCGCTGCCCGAGCAAGTGGTCGACGATGTGGTGAGTTCGGCCTTCATGAGCGCCGGACAACGCTGCTCGGCGCTGCGTCTTCTGTTCCTGCAGGAAGAAATCGCCGACTCTGTGCTGGACATGATTGCCGGCGCCATGGATGAATTGCTCATCGGCGATCCCTCCGATCTGCAGACCGACGTGGGACCGGTCATCAACGCGGCTGCCCGCGACGGTTTGGCGCAGCATGTTGAGCGCATGCGCAAGGAGGCGCGGATCGTGAAGGCGTGCAAGCTCAGCGAAGCGCATGCCCACGGCAGTTTTTTTGCTCCGCATCTCATCGAGCTTGAATCTGCCGCGCAACTGACTCGCGAGGAATTTGGCCCGGTATTGCACGTGGTACGGTATCGATCCGATCAGATCCGCGAAGTGCTGCAGGCCATTCGCGACAGTCGATACGGTTTGACGCTCGGCGTGCAAACGCGGTTGGAATCATTTTGGCGGCAGATATTCGAAGACACGGCGATCGGCAATACCTACGTCAATCGCAACATGATCGGTGCCGTGGTCGGCGTGCAGCCCTTCGGCGGAAACGGGCTGTCCGGCACGGGTCCGAAAGCGGGCGGCCCGCATTATGTCTCGCGATTCGCCAATGAACGAACCTTGACCGTCAATACCACGGCGACCGGCGGCAACGCGGCGCTTCTCAATCTTGGTAACTAGGTCCGTTCGCGCGTCCTATTTTCGGCTGGTCCCCGGCGACGTCAACGGCTTCCTCGGACTGGTGGTCGACAACCTGTCGGTCTTAGGCTTGCTGGCCGCGGTGTTGATCGGCGTGTATGCCGTTCCGGCGGATATTGTCTTCGGACGAATGTTCCCGGGAACGGCGCTGGGCGTGCTCGCGGGCGACTTGGTTTATACCTGGTTGGCGGTGAGGCTTGCGCGCCGCACCGGCCGCAGCGACGTCACTGCCATGCCCTTCGGATTGGACACACCCTCGACCATCGGCATGGCGCTATTGGTGCTGGGGCCCGCCTTCGCGAAGTTCCGCGCCGCGGGTCTTGACCCAACCTCGGCAGGTCTCGAGACCTGGTATCTCGGCATGGCGGCGACCGCCGCCATGGGAGTCTTGAAGCTGATTCTGTCCTTCGCGGGCAGGACCGTGCGGCGCTTGATTCCCATGGCCGGACTGCTCGGCTCGTTGGCCGGGATTGCGCTGACATTGATCGGCTTCTTTCCCATGGTCGATTTGCTGCAATTTCCGATAGTGGGTTTTCTGACCCTGGGGCTCATCCTCTACGCGCTGGTTGCCAAGGGACCGGTTCCCTTGGGAATGCCGGGCGTCCTGTTTGCGGTCATCGTCGGGACGACGCTGTATTACGGAGCCGGGCATTTCGGGTTTCTCGGCATGCAGATTCCCGCGCCGCCGATCCCGGCTCTGCGCCTAGCATTTCCGCACCCCGACGCCGGGATATTTCACGGCTTCGCCGCACTGTGGGACTACCTTCCGCTGATCATTCCCTTTGCGCTCCTGACGGTCGTGGGCGGTGTGAACAACACCGAAAGCGCCTGCGTCGCCGGTGACGATTACGATGTCCGCAGTATTCTGCTGGCGGAGGCGGCGGCAACTCTGCTCGCCGGGCTGGCCGGCGGCGTGGCGCAAACCACCCCCTACATCGGTCATCCAGCATTCAAAGAGATGGGTGCCCGTTCCGGATACACGCTGCTGACGGGAATTTTCGTGGGCGTAGGAGGCGTGCTCGGATATTTGGCCAATTTGATCGAATTGGTGCCGCTCGCTGTCTTGGCTCCGGTGCTGGTTTTCCTGGCGCTGAGCATCACCGCACAAGCATTCAGCGCGGTCCCCGCGCGGCATGCGTCCGCCGTGGCCATCAGTTTTTTCCCCTCGATCGCGCGTCTGATGACCATCGAACTGAGCGATCCAAAATTCGTATCGCCCGAGAGATTGGCCCAGCTGCTGGCAGCGCCCGAACACGGCCTGCCTGTCTTCAGCGTGATCGTTGCGCTCGGCAACGGATTCATCATTACGGCGACGATCTGGGCCGCATTCGTGGTTGAAATGACCGAGAACCGGCTGCGATCCGCCGCTGCTTACCTGGCTGCCGGCGGGACCTTGAGCTTTTTCGGAATCGTTCACTCGGTGCGTCTCGATGGCAGCGCCTATGCACTGTGGCAGTTGCATGGCATCGCGCGCAACGTCGCCGTTCAATTTTGCGCCGCGTACTTCGTGCTTGCCGCAGCTCTATTGTTGCTATCCCTGCAGAGCCGGCCCTTGAGCCGAGGCAGAAACTAACACCCGCCCACGCCATGCCACGCGCCTGCCGTTGGTGTCAGCCATTTCCTACAGGCAGAATTGGCGTTCTCACGTAGAATTTCAGCGCGTCATCAATCGAATGGTCCATGGATCAAAGCAACCCGTCACTTGGCTCGATTGGCGCCGTGCGTTCCAGCATGCCGCTGCCCGCCAGGACCCTGATCGGATTCTTGCTGGCGGTGGCCGCCGTCGTCCTCATCGCGTTGCTGTCATATAAGTCTTTGCAGACAACGATGAATACCGCGCGAAATCTGGCGCAGTCCATCGAGCTGCTGCGACTCCTGCAGTCGCTGTTCTCGACGTTGAAGGATGCAGAAACCGGACAGCGCGGTTTTTTGCTCACCGGCGAGGAGAGTTACGTGACGCCTTATACGGACGCCAAGGATGCGCTGCCGAATGAGTTCAAGGCCTTGCGCGCGTTGCTCGTCAACAGACCCGAGCAGGCACGGCGGCTCGATGCGCTCGAATCTCTCGCGAATCTCAAAATGACGGAACTCGAATCCACGGTCGCTGCGCGCCGTGCGGGACATACCGAAGCATCGCTGGCCGTTGTCCGCACCGATCGCGGCAAGATCTACATGGATCGTATCCGAGACGCGGTGAACGACATGGTGGGGATTGAGCAGCAGTTGATCGAGCGACGCGCACAGGAGTCGCAAAAAGCGGCGACGGTTTCCTTGGCGGTGACATGGGGCGGTTCGGGGCTTTTGCTGATTTTGATCGCGGGCGCGGCCGTCGTGGCGTCGCGCGACTTCCGCACTCGTCAAGGGCAGGCGTGGATTCGGTCCGGTCAAATGGGCCTGAGCGAGCAAATGCAAGGGGACCAGACGCTCGATAAGTTGGGCAACAATCTGCTCGGATTTCTGGCTGGATTTCTCGATGCGCAGGTGGGCGCCGTTTATATGGCTGAAGCCGGCCAGTACTGGCGATTCGCAGGCTTCGCACTACCTGCGCAGGGGCTCGAGGCGGTTCGCCCCGGGGACGGTCTCGTCGGGCAAGCGGCCCGAGACAAACGCACGCTTCGAGTGCGTGATGTTCCGGCCGGGTATCTACCGATTTCGTCGGGTATCGGAACGGGCACGCCGAATGAATTGGTGGTGGTTCCCGCAAGCATTGACGGGGTCGTGCATGCGGTGCTGGAACTGGGATTCTTCGGTGCCACCGATGCCGACCAGCGTGAGCTGCTGTCGCGCGCGTCCGAATCCATCGCCGTCGCCGTGCGTGCCGCCAAGGATCGCCGGCGCCTCGAAGAATTGCTGCAAGAAACGCAGCAGCAGGCTGAAGAACTTCAGTCCGGCCAGGAGGAGTTGCGCGTCACCAATGAAGAACTCGAAGAGCAGGGCCGGGCGCTGCGAGAATCGCAGACAAATCTGGAGGCGCAGCAATCGGCACTCGAGCAGATCAACGCGCAGCTAGAAGAGCAGACCAATCTGCTCGAACACCAGAAAGACGCCCTGGGCAAGGCGCACGACGTGCTCACGGCGAGATCGGACGAGCTGCAGCGGGCGAATGAATACAAGAACGAATTCCTGGCGAATATGAGCCATGAACTGCGTACCCCGCTCAACTCCACCTTGATCCTCGCGAAGTTGCTGGCCGACAACAAGGACGGCAACTTGACCGCCACCCAGGTGAAATATGCTCAGACGATCACGTCGGCCGGCAATGACCTGCTCAGGTTGATCAATGATGTGCTGGATTTGTCGCGGATCGAGGCCGGGAAGGTGGAGCTCGCGCCGGAGCAGGTCGCCATTTCAAATGTCGTCGAGTCGCTCGCCAAGACATTTCAGCCCACCGCCGATCAGAACGGCCTCACTTTCTCATGGGTCATCGAGCCGGGCGCACCCGAGCAGGTCGAAACCGATCGGCGGCGGCTCGGGCAAATTCTCAAGAACTTGTTGTCGAATGCCTTCAAGTTCACGGAGAAAGGTGATGTCGCATTGCGGGTGTTTTCGCAGCCTGACGATTCGGTGTCTTTCGCGGTTCGAGATACGGGAGTAGGCATTGCGGCGCATCAGCAAGAGGTGATTTTCGAGGCATTTCGCCAGGCAGACGGCAGCATCCACCGAAAATTCGGCGGCACCGGTTTGGGTCTGTCGATATCACGCGATCTTGCCGCGCTGCTGGGGGGCGCAATCACCGTGCAGAGCGAACTTGGGGCAGGAAGCGTATTCACGCTGACCATACCGCGCAGCTTCAGCGCCAAGGCGCCCCTCACCCGGGAGGCGCAAGCGCCGCCTCCGGTAAGTACCCGAAAGCGATCCGACCCCGAAAAACCCGTACCGGCCGCGGCGGATGACCGCGACGCGATCGCGCCCGGCGGCCGGGTTATCTTGCTGGTGGAGGACGATGCGGCCTTCGCGATGATCCTCAGCGACTTGGTGCATGAAATGGGCTTTCAATGCATCGCCTCGACGTCGGCCAATGACGGATTGGTTGCCGCCGCCCAGTTTCTGCCCAGCGCGATCATCTTGGACGTCAACCTTCCCGATCATTCGGGACTCGGCGTGCTCGACCAGCTGAAGCGCGACCCGCGAACGCGGCACATTCCGGTTCACATTGTGTCGATTTCGGACTACAAACGGGAAGCGTTGGAATTGGGCGCCATCGGCTACGCACTGAAACCCGCAAAGCGGGAAGAGCTGATCGGAGCGCTGCGGCGCATGGAAGCGACGTTTTCGCAAAGCCTGCGGCACGTGCTGGTCGTCGAAGATGATCCGCGTCAACGGGAAAGCATCCGGCACTTGTTGAGCAATGGCGATGTGCAGATCACGGCGGTGGCGAGCGCGGGCGATGCGCTGGCGCGTCTCAAGGCCACGACCTTCGATTGCATGGTGGTGGATTTCAACCTGCCGGATTACAGCGGCTACGATCTTCTTGAAAAGATGTCCCAGGAGGAAGACGTGGCCTTTCCGCCCGTCATCGTCTACACCGGGCGTGCCCTGAGCCGCGAGGAGGAGCAGCGGCTGCGCCGCTACTCCAAGTCCATCATCATCAAGGACGCCCGTTCTCCGGAGCGGCTATTGGATGAGGTGACACTGTTCTTGCATCAAGTCGAAGCCAAATTGCCGCCTGAGCATCAACAGATGCTCAAAGCGGTGCGCAACAGGGAAAGCATTCTGGAGGGCCGCCGGATTCTGGTCGTGGAGGACGATGTACGCAACGTCTTTGCCTTGTCGAGCGTGCTCGAGCCCAAAGGCATGAGCGTGGTCATCGCGCGCAACGGGCGCGAGGCGCTTGATGTCCTGACGCGTTCCTCGCAAGAACCGTCCAAGAGCATAGACCTGGTGCTGATGGATATCATGATGCCCGAGATGGACGGGCTCACCGCCATGCGCGAGATTCGCAAGCGCGGCGAATGGAAGACCCTGCCCATCATCGCGCTCACCGCCAAGGCCATGGCGGACGACCATGACAAGAGTTTGGCGGCAGGCGCGAACGACTACATCGCCAAACCCTTGGACGTCGAAAAACTGCTTTCGCTGGTTCGCGTATGGATGCCGAAGTAAGTGCGGCGGGCGCCGCGGGCCGGGAGTTTGACATTGAGTTCAAGCTCCTCATCGATGCCATCTATCACATATACCACTACGATTTTCGGGGATATGCGCCGGCATCGCTGCGGCGCCGCTTGAAGACGGCAATGAGCCGGTTCGATTGCCGCACGCTGTCGCAGCTTCAAGACAAGGTCGTGCACGATTCGGCCATATTTCCCGCGTTGTTGGACTTCCTCACCGTACAAGTCAGCGAGATGTTTCGCGATCCCGCGTATTTTCTGGCGCTGCGCGAACGGGTGGTACCGTTGCTTCGCACTTATCCCTCGCTCAAGGTCTGGGTGGCCGGATGCAGTGCGGGCGAGGAGGCGTACTCGCTTGCCATCCTATTGCACGAGGAAGATGTGTTGTCGAAGACCATCATTTATGCAACCGACATCAACACGCGCATGCTGCAGAAGGCGGCGGCGGGAGTGTACGCGGTAGAGCGGATCGCGGGCTTTACGGCCAATCATCATAAGTCCGGCGCCCGCTCCTCCCTGTCGGACTACTACACTGCTGCCTATGGCAGGGCCGTGTTCAACAAGTGGCTGAAAGATCACATCGTTTTCTCCGATCACAGCCTGGCGACCGACAGCGTGTTTGCGGAGGTACAGTTGGTGTCCTGCCGCAATGTGCTCATTTATTTCAATCGCGCCCTGCGCGACCGCGCGCTGGGATTGTTTCATGAGGCTTTGTGTCGCCGGGGATTTCTAGGCATTGGCGTCAAGGAATCGCTGCGGTTCTCCTCGCAATCGGGGGCTTTCCTGGACTTTGCGCCGGCAGAACGAATCTTTCAAAAACGGGCCGAGCTGTGAACCTGGCGGGCCGCATCGATGCAGTGGTCATCGGCGCATCCGCCGGAGGCGTGGAAGCGCTCACCGTGCTGCTCCCCGCTCTCTCAGCAAGGTTGCGGCCGCCGGTTTTCATCGTTCTTCACTTGCCGCGCAACCGGCCCAGCGTACTCGCCGAGATATTCGCGAAAAAATGCGCGGTCCCGGTTCGGGAGGCTGAAGACAAGGAGATGGTGGCGCCGGGAACGGTTTACTTTGCGCCCAACGACTACCACCTGCTGGTGGATCAGGGCCCGCAGCTCGCGCTCTCCGCCGATGACCTGGTGCACCATTCGCGGCCATCGGTCGACGTGCTGTTCGAATCGGCTGCAGATATCTATCATGACCGGCTCCTGGGCATCATCCTCACGGGTGCCAACGACGACGGGGCATCGGGCCTCGCGGCAGTTCACGATACCGGCGGTGTTACCATCGTGCAGCGACCCGACACCGCGCGCGCGCCGCACATGGCGCTGTCCGCGCTCAAGCTGCGGCCGGCGGACTGCGTGCTGACATTGAATGAAATCGCCGGCGTGCTGCAAACCTTGGACGCAAGTCCGACACCTATGCGGATGAGCTGAAAATATGGATACATTCGCGCTGCCCCCGATCAAGTGTTTGCTGGTCGACGACCTGGAGGAGAATCTGCTCGCGCTCTCGGCCTTGTTGGCGCGCCATGACGTGAACGTGTTGACGGCGCGCTCGGGCTCCGAGGCGCTGGAGCTGCTTCTGGTGCACGATGTGGCGCTCGCCTTTCTCGATGTCCAAATGCCGGATATGGATGGTTTCGAACTCGCCGAACTTTTGCGCGGCAGCGAGCGCACCCGGCACATCCCCTTGATATTCGTCACGGCAGGCGCGCGTGAGCAGCATCGCCAATTCAAGGGATATGAAAGCGGCGCCGTGGATTTCATTTATAAGCCGATCGAACCTCACATCATCAAGAACAAGGCGGACGTGTTCTTTCAGCTATACCGGCAACGCCAGCTGCTGGCGCTGGAGCTCAACGATCGGACTGAAACGTTGCGGCTCAACGAAATGTTTACCGCGCTGCTGGCCCATGATTTGCGAAGTCCATTGAGCGCAATTTTGGCATCAGCGCATCTGCTTCAGCGCCGCAGCAGCGACCCAGCCGCGCTGGAAGCGGCCGCCCGCGTCGTCACCAGCGGCAATCGCATGGCGAGCATGATCGAAGATATGCTGGACCTGGCGCGCGCAAGACTGGGCGGGGGCATTCCCGTCAAGCGCGAGGCGACGGATTGCAAAGCGCTGGTCGAGCGGGTGTTGCGCGAGCATCAGGCGGCAGCGCCGGATAAGCCCATAGAGGCTGCTTATGTAGGCACTTTCAGCGGTCACTGGGATTCGGAGCGAGTCGCCCAAGTGGTGTCCAACCTGATCGGCAATGCCTTCAAGCACGGCACGCCGGCCGCACCGGTTGCGGTGCAGCTCGACGGCACGCGAGCAGACTCCGTCGTGCTGATCGTCAAGAACGCAGGCACCATACCCCCTGACATCCTCCCGCACCTCTTCGATCCTTTTCGAGGCGGCCAGCGCCAACCCGGACGCGGCGACGGCTTGGGTCTCGGGCTCTATATCGTTTCGCAAATCGTGCAAGCGCACGACGGGGCCGTCGAAGTCAAAACAGGCGATGGCGATGAGACGTCGTTTCACGTCCGGCTCCCGCGTGGCAATCCCTAGGAGGCTTCTGCACCCCTCATCAACTCGCTCATGAGTGCTTCGATCTCGGCAGCGTCAAAGGGCTTGATGATGGAACGAACATTCGCGGCCCAGTTTTCGACCCCGAAATCCAGGTCATAGCCCGATGCAAGGATGATGGGCACGCGCGGCTTGAGCTCCAAGATGCTGCGCGTGAGTTCGATGCCGGACATGGCCGGCAGGCTCACATCCGTGATGACAAGATCGAATGGGGCCGCTGCGAACGCCTTCAACGCCTCTTCGGCGGTAGCACAGGACACGATTTGGCGCTGATCCTGCGCCAACAACTCGGACGTTACTTCACGCACGACGGCGTTGTCTTCAACGTAGAGAATTCGAAGGGGCGCTGACATAGGTGTTGCTGTGGGCTCGCTAGCGTCGGAGGCGATACCAGGATGGGGGTTCAGCGTGTCTTTTGCACGAGCCAGAGGCCTGGCTTGCCTTTTGGACTGAGGCCCAGGTGCAGCAACGCTGACTTGCCTTCAAACAGCCGCGCGACCGGCAAACCCTCATGGTGGACGCGTCGCACGAAGTCCTGCAGGGCCGGGCGAGATCGCATGCCATCCACGCCTACCGCCGGCAGCCGGAGCGGTTCTTGGAAGCCAAGACTGCGGCGGCGCAACATCGATGGGAACGAGGAGGGTTCTTCCGCAACATCGACCGCGGGGGACGGAGCGCGCAGGTCCAAATGCTGCCCCGGGGCTTGGATTTGGCCCTGAGCGCGGGCCTGAACGGGGCGGTTCTGGGGCGGTGCCGCCATGGCCGAACTGAGGACGAGGAACGCTCCAGTCCCAGTCACGGTGGCCAACCCCCGTTTTGCCAAGCTCTTGTCCATGCAGGCAGTTGACCACGAAGCCAAGGTCGCCTGCATTGGGTGCGCTGACCGATTGACCGTAGGAAAGGTCTTAGCGATTCGGTATCGGTGGATTCCTACAAGCCTTGGGGCCCTCTTCGGATGGATCTTCGACTTCCGCGATCTGATGCGCGCGCATCTGTTTTTACGGTGCGTGGTGGGCACTCAAGAAATCGCTTATCCCCCGCAAAGCCGTGTCGGCTGCAGGCTCATCACCCCGTGCGCATTCTTTCTGTGCCAAAAGTAGCTGCGCCTTCATCCAATGCGCTTCAGCACCGGTAAATACAGAGCCGTCGCCGGCGATTACTCGCATTTGCCCTGGCTTATCCGGCCGCACTGAATCGACGATCCGCTGCACGCTTGAAAAGTGTTCGGTCAATGTGGGGCTGCAGTTCGCCTGAGCGAGGTTCGACAATGCCAGTAGGGCAGCAGAGGCAACAATGGAAAGAATACGGGCGGCCATGAGAGATCTCCTTCATCTATTTCAGCGCTGTGGTCTTAAAAATGGCCACAGTCAAAGGCTAGATGAAGCGGTGCAAAGATCCCGTCAAAACCGGGAGGAAGCTAGTAAATATTGTGTATCAATCGGGAATAAGACTGCACAAACAGTCCTCTGGAAGGGCTCGGACGGTGCCTGGCGGCGGATCGACGCGGAGCGGTTTCGCCAAATGGGCCGGTTTGACCGGCGCCTCGAACCCCGGCACCAAGCCCTTGTAGCCGTTGGTGCCGGGTTCGTCGCGCAGCGCTCAGAATTTGTAGACGCCCTGCAGCGCAAAACCCGTCTGGCTGTCCGCAAATGGGTTGATAGTCGCGTCCGTGCTTATCGTCCTCAGGAAGGTCGCCTTATCGGACTTGTCGTAACGGGCTTCTATGCGTAACTCGAAGCTCTTCGCGGGGGCATAACCAAACGTCAACGTGCCTTCCTTCAGCTTCTGTGGCGTGTTCAATAAGCCGGAAACGAATCCTTCCTTGTCGTCCAGGTATTCGAGGCGTAAGGACACCCGCCATTGATCATTCAATGCATAGTTCGTGTAGAAGGCGGCTCCATTCCAGTTCAAGTCGGGATCACCAGCCGCATGCTGCTGCTGCTTTCCCCAGTCGTAGCTCAAAACGAAAGTCAGTGCATCCGTCGCGCTGTACGTTGCCACCGCATCGACCAATATCCTTTGAGCATCAAAGGTCGGGTCTTTGCCGACATAGGCTTGAGCCGCCAACGAGAACGTCTTGCTCGGAGTCCAAGCAACGCCCATCTCCGCGGTCTTGGAGCCTGACGTCGACAAGGACGAGGAATTCCATCCGTTATTGACGCCTGCGACGATATTGAGCGTATCGCTCGCGGCGTACGTTACGCGTACGCCCGTGTGGGTCAAAGGCTCCGCGAAGAACAGCAGGGACCGGGAAAAGTTCGTATTGCCCGTGGGAGCGATCACTTCCGCGCCTGCCAGCGTGACGTACTTGCCGGCGATGACGGTCAGCGGGCCTGCGGCATACTGCACGAACCCCTGCACTATATCGAAGGCGTTGGGATTGCTGCCCTCCGCGGCGTTCAGGATCTTCATATCTTCGCCGGCCGCGATATTCACCAAGGCGCCAAAGCCGTCTTTAGGCTGAAAGGCAAGCGTGAATCCGGCCTGATCGAGCTGGAAGCTATCATGCTTGTTGTCAAATTGGTGATAGGTGCCGTAGCCGTTGGAATGAAAATAGGACGCAGCGACGTAGCCACTCTCCGTGATACCTGTGGCAGTAAGCACATCGGAAAACGATGGTGTTGTCGAAGCGGCCGGTTTGACGGGTTCATCCGCCGCCAGGGCCGTACCGCAGGTTGAAATACTCAGCATCAGCGCCGGAGCCAGCAGCTGCTTTGTTGGCTTTCTCATACTATTCACCCCTCAATATTGTGAAACACCCAAATCGCAGACAAAAAGAATCCTCGAGGCCGGTGGCGATGGCGCCACCGGCTTGGGACAATCGCCGCTGAGTAGCTACTCCACGCTTTCGCCGTGGAGGGAAATATCCAAACCCTCGCGTTCCTGCTCTTCGGTTACGCGCAGGCCCATGGTCATGTCGATGACCTTCAAAATGATAAAGCTCATGACAAAGCCGTAAATTAACGTCGTCCCGACGCCCCAAAGCTGGGTGATCACGGAGCCGTCCGCCCCGCTGATTTCCTTGCTGGCAAAGGCGCCGGTGAGTAACGCGCCGATAATGCCGCCGATACAGTGCACGCCGAATGCGTCGAGCGAATCGTCATATCCCAACGCACGCTTCAGCGAGGTCGCCGCAAAGAAGCAAATGACTCCTGCGGCAAGGCCGATGATCACCGATGGCGTCGGACCTACAAAGCCTGACGCCGGTGTAATGGCCACCAAGCCTGCAACTGCGCCCGATGCGATCCCTAAGACGCTCGGTTTCCCTTTGACGATCCATTCGGCGAACATCCAACTCAACGCCGCCACAGCCGTCGCGATTTGTGTCGCAACCATCGCCATTCCTGCGCGCCCGTCCGCGGCGCCTGCGGAACCCGCGTTGAAGCCGAACCAGCCGACCCACAACAGGGACGCACCAATGAGCGTCAAGCTCAAATTGTGCGGCGCCATGGCCTCCTTCCCGTAGCCCACGCGTTTGCCCAGCACCAAGCAGCTTGCGAGCCCGGCTATACCTGCATTGATATGCACGACGGTGCCCCCCGCGTAGTCAAGAACGCCCTTGACGGCAAGCCAACCTGACGGCTCCCAAACCCAGTGAGCAATCGGGCAGTAAACGACGAGCGACCAAACCGACATGAACACGAGCATTGCCGAGAATTTCATGCGATCAGCAAACGCACCTGCAATCAATGCAGGAGTAATGATCGCAAATGTCAGCTGGAACATCGCATAGACGGTTTCCGGAATGGTGAGCGCCAAGTGCGACACGGTCAGCTTGTTGGCGTCTTTCATCATCGTCATGCCATTGAAAAGCGCGCGTGTTGCGCCCCCGAGGTAGGCGCTACCCGGTGTAAATGCCCACGAATATCCAATCAGCCACCACAAGATCGTAATCACACATGTGATGGCGAAGCTCTGCATCAACGTTGCCAGCACATTTTTCTTGCGGACCATGCCTCCGTAGAAGAGTGCGAGGCCTGGTACGGTCATCATCAACACCAAAGCCGTGGAGGTCAGCATCCAGGCCGTATCGCCAGAGTTGATCTTATCGGTGCCAATCAACGTCGGTTCGGTGGGACCGGCCGGAGCTGCCGCATCAGGCGCGGCAGCTTCGGCGGCCGGAGGCGCGGCGGCCTGTGCAACGGAGGCCGGCGTCTCTTCAGCCCACGCTCCGTGAAAGAAGAGCGCCATCAAGCCGAGACCAAGCAATTGAAACAGTTTATTCATCAGTGCTAATCCCCATGTAGTTCTAGATCGCGCTCGCGTCGCGTTCACCCGTGCGAATACGCACGACTTGCGCGAGGTCGCAGACAAAAATCTTTCCATCGCCGACTTTCCCGGTCTTGGCTGAGTTGATGATTGCCTCTATGACTTGTTCAGCCAGGGAATCTTCAACGGCGATTTCAATTTTCGTCTTGGGTACAAACTCGACGACGTACTCGGCGCCCCGGTAGATCTCGGTATGCCCGCGTTGCCGTCCAAAGCCACGCACTTCGGTGACAGTGACGCCTTGAACCCCCACATCACTCACGGCCTTACGAACCTCATCAAGTTTGAAAGGCTTGATAATTGCGCTAATTAATTTCATTGAACGAAGTCCCTCCCGCTGGTAGATATATCTTTTTCATCTCAGAACGACGCAGCGCATCGCCGACGGTCTAAGTGGAAAGCACCCGTCGTGCCAACATGGATGAGTTGTGCGAGATCAGTGAGTTACGGAAATGGCGGGCTTGTGCCAGCCATGCTCATGCACTTGAAAGGCGCACACGATCGAATCGCGTGTTTCATTTAGCGGCATGGATTGCGTAACGGAAGCGTTTTTGCAGAGTAAACAGGGCGACGCGAGAATATTTTGATATATCTACGAAACGCGAGTCTCGCAACAGGCGCAGCGCTATATATCTACGAAACGCGAGTCTCGCAACAGGCGCAGCGTGCAATCAAGGCAGAAAGGTGGCGCTTGGCCTAGCTCTTAGAGCTTCCGAATTTGACGCCGGTCAGCGCGTCGAAGAGATTTCGGCTGGGATACTTTTTGCAGTCCCCCATGAGTGCGGCCTCGAAGGCGCTGAGTGCGCCGGCGTCAAAGATGTGGCCGCCGGATTTCGCGACGGCGAAACCAAACAACCACATCATGATGGTGTTCGCGCTCTCGGCGTCCGATTTCACGAGATCCAGGTGGCGGGTTGCAAAGGTTTCGCATTCCAGTCCCGTCAAGTCCATCGGATTCTTGGAATCGGGTTTGACCACCGAGAGTGCATCAAAGAGGCTTTCGGTAGGGTTGTTCTTACATTCCGCATCCAGCGCAAAGCCGAAGCCGGCGAGTGCGTTTCCATACATGACGTGCGCTCCGGACTTCGCCACCGAATACCCAAACAGCCACATCATCGTATTGATGGGATCCGAACCCGGGGCCGCGGTGGGCGGGGCCATCACTTCGTTCTGATACTTCACGCAGGTCAGCGTGGCTATGTTGACTTCGGCGGCGCGGCTCATGCCGGCCAGACAGAGTGCGCAAAACAATACGGCACCGGACAATTTCATGACTCGGACCTCGAGGGTAGGACTCGTTTCACCAGCGCGGTGAAGCGCCCTGATTTTACCCAAGAACGCGCGGCATCGATATCCGGAGCGAAGTAGCGATCTGCCGCGTAGAAGGGAACATCCCGGCGAATGCCCGCGTGGACTTCCTCGAGGCGGGGAGATGATCGGGCGGGCCGATGAAAATCGATGCCTTGAGCGGCCGCCAGCAATTCGATACCGACCACGGCGGCGGCGTTGTCGACCATGACGCTCAAGCGGCGCGCCGCATGGGTCGCCATGCTGACATGGTCTTCTTGATTCGCTGAGGTGGGAATCGAATCGACGCTGGCGGGCGTCGCGATGGTCTTATTCTCCGATACCAGAGCGGCCGCCGTCACCTGGGCGATCATGAACCCGGAATTCAGGCCGCTGTTATTGACCAAGAACGCGGGCAGGCCGCTCATTTTGGGGTCCACCAATACGGCCGTGCGGCGCTCCGACAGGCTGCCGATCTCCGCAATCGCAAGGGCAAGCGTATCGGCGGCGAACGCCACCGGCTCGCCGTGGAAATTGCCGCCTGACAGCACGTCTCCGGCTTCCGTGAACAACAACGGATTGTCCGTGACGGCATTGGCTTCGATGCCCAAGGTCACGCTGCAGTTGCGAATCAGATCCAGACACGCGCCCATCACCTGCGGCTGGCAACGGAAGGAATACGGGTCCTGTACACGTGTGCAATCAAGGTGGGACGCGCGAATGGCGCTGCCCGCGATCAATTCCCGATACTCACGCGCCACGGCGATCTGGCCGGGTTGTCCGCGGACTTGTTGAATGCGTTCATCGAAGGGCGAATCGCTGCCCTTCAACGCATCGACCGACATCGCTCCGGCCACCACCGCGGCGGCGAATACATCCTCCGCTCCAAACAGGCCGGCCAACGCCAGCGCTGTCGAGACCTGCGTGCCGTTGATCAGCGCGAGTCCCTCTTTGGCCCGCAACTTGATCGGCTGCAATCCCGCGATGCGCAGGCCCTCGCTCGCGGGCATCGCCGTGCCGCGCACACGCACCTGACCCAAGCCGAGCAGCACGGTACTCAAGTGCGCCAAAGGCGCCAGATCTCCCGATGCGCCCACTGATCCTTGCGCAGGAATCAGCGGATACACCTCATGTTCGAGCAGGGCGAGCAACGCATCCATGAGCCCCATGGTGATGCCGGAGTGGCCGCGGGCCAACGCATTGACCTTCAGCGCGAGTATCAGCCGAACGACGCGGTCGGGCAGTGCGTCGCCCACGCCCGCTGCGTGCGAGAGCAATAAATTTCTCTGCAACAGCTCGAGTTGCTCATTGGGAATGCGCGTATGGGCGAGCAGGCCGAACCCGGTGTTGATGCCGTAGGCCGCATCGCCGGCCGCGACGATTTTATCCACCAAAGAACTCGCCCGTGCAATTCGAGCAAGGTCCGGCGGCGATAGTCTCAGAACCGTCGGCTGCTCATGGATGCGCCGCAAGGCTGACAGCGATAGTGTGCCGGCTTCGACTTCCAAGGCGTCGCTCACGGCTGCGCGATCATCGGCAATCGCAGTCCCTGCTCGCGCGCGCAGGCAATCGCGGTCTCGTAGCCGGCATCGGCATGGCGCATGACCCCGGTTGCGGGGTCATTCCACAATACGCGCCGAATGCGCTTCGCCGCAGGGTCGCTGCCGTCGCAGACGATCACCAGGCCGGCGTGCTGCGAGTAGCCCATGCCGACACCGCCGCCGTGATGAATCGAGACCCACGTTGCGCCCGAAGCGGTGTTGAGCAGCGCATTGAGCAAGGGCCAGTCGGAAACGGCATCGGAGCCGTCCTTCATCGCCTCCGTCTCGCGGTTGGGGCTCGCCACCGAACCGGCATCCAAGTGGTCGCGTCCGATCACGATGGGCGCGGACAGCTCGCCGCTTCTGACCATCTCATTGAATGCCAGACCCAGGCGATGACGCTGGCCCAAGCCCACCCAGCAAATGCGCGCCGGCAATCCTTGAAAGTGAATTCGAGAGCGCGCCATATCGAGCCAATGATGCAAATGCGGATCATCGGGGATCAATTCTTTGACCTTGGCGTCGGTCTTGTAGATGTCCTCGGGGTCGCCCGAGAGCGCCACCCAACGGAAAGGGCCGACACCGCGGCAGAATAACGGCCGTATGTATTCCGGCACGAACCCAGGGATATCGAAGGCTCGTGCGACCCCGGCATCGAACGCGACTTGCCGAATGTTGTTGCCGTAGTCGAACACCGGCATTCCCATGCGCTTGAAGTGCAGCAGGTATTCGACATGCTTGGCCATCGACAGCGTGGCCGCGGCCGCCGTGCCGGCAGGATCGCCCACGCGTCGTTCGTCCCACTGCTCGACGGACCAGCCTTGCGGCAGGTAGCCATTGACCGGGTCATGCGCGGACGTTTGGTCGGTCAGCACATCCGGCTTGATGCCGCGCTCGAGCAGCGTGTTGAGCACGTCGACAATATTGCCGAGCAGCGCGACGGATATCGGCTTGCCATTCCCTTTTGAGGTCTCGAGCATCGCCAGCGCGTCGTCCAAGTCCTTCGCCTGCGCGTCGACATAACCGGTTTCGACGCGTTTGGCGATCCGGCTTTGGCGGCATTCCACGGCCAAAAGCGAAGCGCCGGCCATGGTCGCGGCCAGCGGCTGCGCGCCGCCCATGCCGCCCAACCCCGCCGTGAGAATCCATTTGCCCGCAAGATTACCGCCGAAGTGGCGCCGCCCCATTTCAGCGAAGGTCTCATACGTGCCCTGCACGATTCCTTGGCTGCCGATGTAGATCCACGAACCAGCGGTCATCTGGCCGAACATGGCCAATCCCTTGCGATCAAGCTCGTGAAAATGCTCCCAGGTCGCCCAGTGCGGCACGAGATTGGAATTCGCAATGAGCACGCGCGGCGCATCCGCATGGGTCGGGAATACACCGACCGGTTTGCCCGACTGCACCAGCAAAGTTTCCTCTTCCGTCAGAGTCTTCAGCGTCTCGACGATGCGGTCGAAGCAATTCCAATCGCGCGCGGCGCGCCCGATGCCGCCGTACACCACCAGTTCGGCGGGATTTTCCGCGACCTCGGCGTCCAGGTTATTCATCAGCATGCGAATCGGCGCTTCGGTCATCCAGGTTCGAGCGCTTAGAGTGTTGCCGCGCGCCGCGCGAATGTTTCTTGGGCTTACGGGGGCGGGCATGCTGTTCCTTTAGGGGCGAAAACGACCGGACATTTCATAGCGGGAGCTTAGGGTACAGTCAACCAGCCGCCAAGCCGTTCATTACGCGGGGAAAGCTTTCCCGCAACTGATCGTCGGCGCCGTGCCTGCGGTCTTTGACGACCCAACGCCCACCGACCATGACGTCGCAGATGGCCTTATCGGCACCCGCGAACAACAAACGATCCAAAGCCGAGCCGGGCGCCGCGCCCGCCATGGCCGGGTGCGAGGCCTCCAGAACCAGCCAATCGGCGCGTCGTCCAACCGCGATCGTGCCCACCGGCTGGCCGATCGCCTGCGCGCCGCTGAGAGCGGCGTCGCGCCACAGCCGGGTGCCGACATGCGATTCGCTTTTCGTTGCAAGAACGACCCGGCGCTTCTTGCGCAGTCGCTGCTGATATTCCAACCAGCGCAACTCCTCAGCCGGATTCACGGTCGATTGACTGTCAGAGCCGATGCACAGGCGCCCGTTCGATTCGAAGAAGCGCGCGGTATCGAAGCAGCCGTCGCCCAGGTTGGCTTCCGTGCTGATTGAAACGCACACCGTGGCATTGGCCGCCGCAATCCCGCGAAGTTCTTCCACCGTGGCGTGCGTGGCATGCACCACGCACCAGTGCTGCGTGAGGAGCGCTTGATCCAAGAGCAGTTCGATGGGGCGGCGGCCCATCGCGCGCTCGCAGGCACGTACTTCGAGCGATTGTTCGGCGACATGAATGTGCACCGGCATGCTTGAATCGATGGCGCGCAAGGCCAGTGCGGCCTCGCGCAGATGATCGAGCGGAACCGCGCGCAGACTGTGGAATGCGGCACCGGTTCGTATGACGCCGGCGCCGGCGCCACCCCGTCGCTCAGCGCCGATACGATCTTCTATGGCCCGCAAGAAGGCATGGGTTTCCAGTGCAAAGCGCGCCTGCTCAGGCTTGAGCGCCGCCCCGCCAAAGTCGCTGCTTTGATATAGCGTCGGCAAAAACGTCAAGCCGATGCCTGCCAGGGCGGCCGCACTGCCGATCGCCTCCCACAACAGATTCTCGCCCGCGTACTGCTCGGCGCTGCCCGGCCGGTGCAGGTAGTGAAATTCCGCGACCGAGGTATAACCTGCCTTCAACATTTCGACGAACAGCTGTGTTGCCACGACCCGCAATTCTTCCGGCCCGATGCGATTCGCGAGCGCATACATGGCTTGGCGCCAGGTCCAAAAACTATCGCGCGCAGTGGATCGGTATTCGGCATTGCCGGCCATGGCGCGCTGGAATGCATGACTGTGCGCGTTGGGCATGCCGGGGATGACGATGCCATCGACGCGCTCGATCCCCATCCCGGAAATCTGCTGTAGCGGCCCTGCGGCCCGCTGCGGATCTGCGGCCGCGCCCGGATCGATTGCGGTGATGACTCCTTCGGTAGAAACCGTGACCAGCACATCGCGACTCCAGCCCTGCGGCAAATAGGCGCACTGCAAACGGTAAATAGCCATCTTGGGTATCATAACGTTGTGGGGAAATCTAAGGATATCGATTGGGACCAGCTGTGGATCGGCGCCAATATCGCGACGATGGCGGGCACTGCTCCCTACGGCAGCATTGAAAACGCGGCGCTGGCGATAAAAGGCGAGCGCATTGCGTGGATCGGCGCTGCCGCGGAAGGACAGCGGCGGGCCCAAGCCCGGGGTATACCTGTCCGCGACGCGGCAGGGATGTGGATCACGCCCGGGCTGATCGACTGCCACACCCACTTGGTCTACGGCGGAAATCGCGTGGAGGAATTTGAGCAGCGGCTCGGCGGCATGTCCTATGAAGATATTGCGCGTGCCGGCGGCGGCATCCAATCAACGGTGCGCGCAACTCGCGCATCCTCGCGCCATTCGTTGTACGAATCAGCCTTGGCGCGCCTCAAGTGTTTGATGGCGGAGGGCGTCACCACCATCGAGATCAAGTCAGGCTACGGGCTGGAACTCGCCGCGGAGCGCCGCTTGCTCGAGGTCGCGCGCGATTTGGGCGAAAATTTGCCCGTATCGGTCAAGAAAACCTTTCTCGGATTGCATTCGCTCCCCCCTGAAAGCGCCGCACAGCGTCAGCGCTTCGTGAACGAAGTCAGCGGTCCCTGGCTCAACGAGCTGGCCGCGGCCGGATTGGTGGATGCCGTCGACAGTTTCTGCGAAGGCATCGCATTCTCCGTGCCGGAGACGGCGCAATTCCTCGAGGCCGCAGAAAAACTGGGGCTTCGCGCGCACCTGCATGCCGGTCAATTGAGCGACATGGGTGCGCCGCAATTGGCGGCCAAATACCATGCGCTGTCCGCGGATCATCTCGAGTACGTCAGCGCTGAGGGCGCGCGCGCCATGGCGGCCGCGGGCACCGTGGCCGTACTGCTCCCGACCGCCTACTTCACGCTGCGACAGGCCACGCCGCCGCCCATCGCGTTGTTTCGCGAGGCAGGCCTGCCGCTCGCCGTCGCCACCGACAGCAATCCCGGGACCTCGCCGTGCACCTCGATCCTGCTCGCGATGAGCATGGCTTGCACACTGTTTGGTTTGACGCCCGAAGAGGCAGTGGCCGGCGTGACGCGCAGCGCCGCGCAGGCACTGGGTGTGCTCGAGGACGTAGGCACCATCGAGGTCGGCAAACGCGCGGATCTGGCGTTCTGGCGTATCGAGCGGCCCGCACAACTCTGTTACGGCCTCGGCGGCAATCCTCTCGCCGCCGTGATGTATCGGGGAAAAATCCGCGAGCCAGCCTCGGCACAGTGAGGGGGAGGGAAATTGCGCTCGCGACGGCATACCATGGGGTCATGGGTAGACCCCCGCACGATGATGTGTTGACGCCCGCCGAATGGCGGACCGTGCACGCCGTCAAGCATGGTATGACGAGCCGCCAGATCGCGGAACGTCGGGGGATCAGCATCGACGCGGTCAAGTATCACGTCGCAAATGCGCTCGCCAAGTTGGGCCTCGCCAATCGCAAGGAATTGCGGCACTGGCACCGCGCGCCCAAAGACAGTGCTCTGAAGGAGAAAGACGTGAATGCGCAGATCAAACTTGGCTCAATCGCTCAGATCGCAAGATCCGTGCATGACATCAAAAAAGCGGAAGATTGGTACAAAGGCGTATTGGGCCTGCCGCATCTGTATACATTCGGCAAGCTCGCGTTCTTTGATTGCAACGGAACCCGGCTGATGCTGAGCCAGGAATCGGCCGCGGTCCCCGAATCGATTCTGTACCTGCGTGTCGGCGATATCGCGCAAGCTTACGAACTCTTGAAATCCCGCGGCGTCGAATTCATCAACGCGCCGCACATGATCCACAGGCATGGCGACGGAACCGAGGAATGGCTGTCCATGTTCAAGGATCCGGAAGGGCGACCCTTGGGGCTCATGGCGCAGGCGAGACCTTAAAAGCCCGGGCGCCGATCCTGTAGTCTTTGCCGCATGCGAACTGCGACCGCGGCATTCATGGCGGCAAGCCTGCTTGCGGGCTGCTTTGCAGCGGCTGCGTGCCGCGCCGATCAGCCGCCGGCGCTCGATGAAATAGTGGTGACTGCGGAACGCGCAGGCCCCGGCATGTGGCACGTGCATCGCGGTGCCGCCAACGTCTGGATATTGGGGAGCATTTCGCCGCTGCCTCGGGACATCACGTGGCGTTCAAAGCAAGTGGAATCGGTGCTCGAGAGCACCAGTCAGGTCCTCGTTCAGAAGCCCCTTGAAATCAGCATCCCGCGCATATTGTGGATGCTCATTGCGGATCGGAAATATCTGATGGTCGGCAAAGGTAAGAAGCTGAGGGATGTTTTGCCGCCCGATTTGTACCGCCGCTTCGCGGCACAGCGCAGTAACGTCGGTGAAGACGCGGACAAGTGGGAACGATATCGCCCCATCATTGCGGTTGCATTTCTGCAGCGCGACGCCTTTCATCAGGTGAATTTGTCCATGCGGCTCGATCTTGGCGCGGCGCTGCGAGTTCTGGCCAAAAAACATGGCGTGCGCGTCGAAGAGATCAAGGTTGCGGGCGTGAGCGACATGCTGGAGGCTTTGAAGACGATGCCTGCGGCGACCGAGCGCACCTGCGTCGAGGCATCGCTCACCACCATTGAAAGCGGCTTGCCCAGGCTGGTGGACCGCGCTCAGGCGTGGGCGGTCGGCAATGTCGAGCGCATCGAGAACTTGCCGGAGCTCAAAGATGTGGACGCGTGCCGCACGGCATTGGATGCCGGCAAGGGGGCGCTCGATGTCATCGGCCGCATACGCCAGACGTGGCTGGAAAACATCGAGAAGTATCTGCGATCCGCGGGGACGACGATTGCCGTGGTCAACTTGGACATGCTGCTCGAACGCGGCGGCTTGCTGGATGAACTGCGCGCCAAGGGTTACGAGGTCGATCCACCGTGAGACTTTGCGGCGGCGCCTTTAACGATGTGCATCGTTTAATGCTTGCTGCGTAGCAGCATTTACCTTGACACTCACGCGGCCGGTTCCTACAATCGCCGGCCTTTGTCTCAAGGGCACTTTGTGCCTGGCATATAGCCCGTAAATTTAAGGTTTTGCATCAATGGACCGCTCTTCACCCTAGGGGCGGCCTCTAAAGGTATTTATGGCGACGACGACCCAATTAATCCGCACCGGCCGCAATGAGCCCGCTTGGAAGTCCAAGGTTCCGGCCCTGGCGGCTTCGCCGCAAAAGCGCGGCGTGTGCACGCGCGTGTATACGACCACGCCGAAGAAGCCTAATTCGGCCCTGCGCAAGGTCTGCCGCGTACGCCTGACCAATGGCTATGAAGTTTCCAGCTACATCGGCGGCGAGGGCCACAACCTGCAAGAGCATTCGGTGGTCTTGATTCGCGGCGGCCGCGTCAAGGATCTGCCCGGAGTGCGTTACCACACGGTGCGCGGCGCGCTCGATTGCGCCGGTGTCAGCGATCGCCGGCAAGGCCGCTCCAAGTACGGCGCCAAACGTCCCAAAAAATAGCCTGTCAAGGCCAAAAGGTTTTCAATGTCCCGCAGAGCAGCAGCCCCCCATCGCACCATTCTTCCCGACCCTAAGTTCGGCAACGACATGTTGGCCAAATTCATCAACATGGTGATGGAGCGCGGCAAGAAGTCAGCCGCCGAGAAAATCGTCTACGGCGCCATCGACCGCATCAGCGAAAAGAAGAGCGGTGCAGCCGGCGTGGAAGCCATTGCTGTGCTGCAGCAAGCGCTGGACAACGTCAAGCCCGTGGTCGAGGTCAAGTCCCGCCGGGTGGGCGGCGCCACTTACCAAGTGCCTGTCGAAGTGCGAGCCAATCGCCGTCAGACCCTCGCCATGCGCTGGGTCATTGAAGCGGCCACCGCGCGCAGCGAGAAGTCCATGGCTCACCGCCTTGCCGCCGAACTGATGGAGGCTGCCGAAAATCGCGGCGCCGCCGTGCGCAAGCGTGAGGACACGCACCGCATGGCCGATGCCAACAAGGCGTTCGCGCACTACCGCTGGTAGGGGGCCGGGAAAGGGCTGCTGAGCTGGTTTTCCGCTGATTCGGCCTTATATCGATCTATCTGGCGGGGTCGCTTCGACCCCGTTGAGCGTTGCGCGAAGCGCATGAAAATCGCGAAGCGCATGAAAACGGCCTGAAAATCGCCTAGGAATATTTATCTTGGCACGCACTACGCCCATTGAGCGCTACCGAAATATCGGTATTTCCGCTCACATCGACGCGGGGAAAACCACCGCGACGGAGCGTATTTTGTTCTACACCGGCGTGTCCCACAAAATCGGCGAGGTTCATGACGGCGCGGCGG
>DASQPK010000130.1:0-12876 GCA_035643995.1 Steroidobacteraceae bacterium
GGCGAGTCTCGCAACCCGCATAGCGGCATGGACATCGCTGCACCCGCCGGCACGCCGGTGAAAGCACCGATCGGGGGCACTGTGATCGACACCGGCAATTATTTCTTCAATGGCAATACGGTATTTGTCGATCATGGCCGCGGCCTGATCAGCATGTATTGCCACTTGAGTGCCATCGACGTGAAACCCGGTCAGCGCGTAGCCGCAGGAACGACGCTGGGCGCGGTCGGTATGACCGGCCGCGCGACCGGGCCGCACTTGCATTGGGGCTTGAGCCTCAATCGCGCCTGGGTGGACCCTGAACTATTCGTGCCGAATTGACCGGTAATTCAAGACCCGCCCAACATCTGATCGACGGCAGCTCCTTCGATCAGCGGCGACATCG
Source organism: Steroidobacteraceae bacterium (assembly GCA_035643995.1). Lineage (GTDB taxonomy): Bacteria > Pseudomonadota > Gammaproteobacteria > Steroidobacterales > Steroidobacteraceae > Bog-1198. Next base: position 386 of record DASQPK010000130.1, read on the forward strand.
CCGCCTGTCGCAAGCGTGCACTGTGCTCTTGGACGGCCGCACCCGAGGGCTGCATTTCGATTTGCCCCTGGAAGAACGCTCCCTCGCTGATCCCCACGCGCGGTGCAAAGACATTGCCCTTGACCTTGGCGGTGGCGCGGATATTGACCGACTCGGTGGCATACAGATCGCCCTCGACCTTGCCGTCGATGACGATGACGCGGGCGCGGACGTCACCCTTCATCGTGCCGTCGGTACCGATGGTGAGGCTTTGCGTGTGAGTGATCGACCCTTCCACGCTGCCTTGAACGATCAGATCTTCTTGAGCTGACAGTTCGCCGCGAAATTTCAAAGTCGGACCCAGGACCGAATTTCGCGATGCCGGTTCCGCAGCCTTGGCATCAGGGACTCGCGACGGCTCTGAGATGCGCGGCGCCGGCGATCGTGGTTCGGCGCCCGGCACTCGAGGCTCCGGGCGTGTCAAGGAAGGTTCGGGCGCGCCGGAGCGGCTTGAGTTCGCATTCATCATGAGATCATCTCCATCGAGAGGTTTCTTGAACCACGACATTGTTAGGCGACGCCACCGGCGGCTTTGGAGGGCCGGACCGGGTCGAATTTGCCCGACTGTTGAGCGGCTTTTTTACCGTCCATGTCGATGCTGCCGCTGAAATTGGCACCTTCGGTGATGCTGACGGTGGGCGCATAAATGTTCCCGCACACCTTGGCCGTCTCCTTGACGAAGACGGATTTCTCAGCCTGCAAGTCGCCGTCCACAGTGCCCTCAACGATGATCAGCTGCGCTTTGATATTCGCCTTGACGGTGCCCTGCGGACCCACGGTCAAGCGCTGCGTATGGGTAATCGAGCCCTCCACGCGTCCCTGAATCAACAGATCCTCTTCGGCCGTCAGATCGCCCTTGAAATAAAGCGTCGGACCCAAAATAGATGCTCGCTCGGTCGCGCTGTTGTAGGGATTGCTCATTCGGTTTTCTCCGTGTGCCAGTAGGTCGTGGGGGCAGGAGGAGATTAACCGGCATAATCGGTCTCAAAATGAGACTTCGATCACGAATTATTCGGCTGCAAAATCTCTGCAACAACGACTGTCGCCAAAAACGGACATCCTGGAAAACACACTGGTCAGCAGACATGGCCTTGCCCAGCTAATTTTTCTCAGGCTCTCCCCCGGGCTTTGCCGGCCGTTGCCGCGCAAGATAGTCGTTCAGGTTGTGCGCCAGGGAAACGAAATCCGATGGAATCATCAGCACGGTGGTGCTGTTGTTCTCGGCGCCCACTTCGGAGATCATCTGCATGCGCCGCAATTCCAGCGCTGCCGGATTCATGGCGATCTGCGCCGCGGCCGCCGACAGCTTCACCGATGCCTCGAGTTCCGCCTCGGCCTTGATGATGCGCGCGCGCTTTTCACGAATGGCCTCGGCCTGCATGGCCATCACCTGCTGCATGGCTATCGGCAATTCCACATCCTTCATTTCGAAACGCTGCACCTCCAAGCCCCAGGCCGCCGTCGACCCGGAGATACTGTCGCTCAACAGCGTGTTGATCTTGTTGCGCCCCTGCAGGATTTCATCCAAATCATGCTGGCCGATAATGTTGCGCAGGCCGGTCAATGCCAACTGATACACGGCAGCAGGAGCATCAGCCACTTCGATGACTGCCTTTGCCGCATCGATGACCCGGTACCAAAGTACCGCGTTGACCTTGATGGTCACGCTATCGCGGGTAATGGTTTCTTGTTGCTCCGCCGAGACGGTGCGGGTGCGGATGTCCACCCTGACCGAGCGTTCAATACCTAAGGGAATGATCCAATACAAGCCGGGTCCGCGCAGTCCCGTGTAGCGGCCGAGTCGGAAAACCACGCCGCGCTCGTATTGTTGCGCGACACGCAGACCGGACAAGAGGATCACAGCCAGCGCGATGAGCAAAATGTCGAGGATGGGCAATCCGGCGCTCCTTGTTGGCGCTAGCTTACGCCCAACCGGCGCCTCCGGCGAACGCTACTCGATACTCTCTCCGTGCAGGGAGATGTCCAGGCCTTCGCGTTCCTGCTCCTCGGTGAGTAGTCTAAATGGCGCTGGCGTCGCGCTCACCCGTTCGGATGCGCACGACCTGCACCACGATGCGCAGCGCGACGCTGTCATCGCAGCGACAATTCCAATCGGACCCGTCCGTCGTGGTTCTTTGCCTTGTCATTGGCAACCAGAAATACCCGCTCCGGATCGAGTTGCGTGCCGGTCAACAACGCTTGTTGCAGGTTCATGGCTCTTTGCTGACCCAATGCCGTCAAGTCAGAATCGCTGATGACGATGCGCTGATGCAATTCACGGCCCAAGAATTCGACTTTCGCCGCGACTATCTCCGGTTTGGCCTTGATGGCCGCGATCGACTCGGGGAATTTCGGCTCGGCGCCTAAATTCTTGGTGTAAAGCTGCGTCAGCAGGTCGAGCTGTGCGGTCGCGTCTAATTGCTCAAAACCGATTATCGGACCGGATGATTTCTTGCGAGCAGCCGTTGCCGCCTGAATTTCGTGGATCTGCGCCTGAAACTTCTCCTCGACCAGCTGCGGGCGATCGAGCTCGCCGAGCACCGCAATCGGGATCTCCATTTTGAGTTGCGGCCGGGCATTTAAGGCCTTCACCATGGTCCGGGCCTTCTCGGTGGCGCCGGGATCCAGTTCAGCGACGCCCGGCTGAAAATCGACGAACTGCAGATCCGGGCCCCCGCCGAACAGCGCGCCCAGCAATGCAAAGGGTGCGGTGACCGCCTTTTCCAGGATATGGACGAAGACCTTCCAAATAATGGGGCCCAATTTGAATTGGGGATCGTCGAGCGAGCCGGTAATGGGAAGATCGAGGTCGATTACGCCGTCGCGGTCCTTGAGCAGCGCCACAGCGAGCTTGACCGGGAGAGATACCGCGTCCTTGCTTTCGGTCTTGTCTCCGAACTCGAGTTGATCGACGATGATGTGATGTTGCGCATCGAGCTTGCGGCCGTCGACTTTGTAGTGCAGGTCCGTGGTGAGTTTGCCCTTGCTGATGTTGTAGCCCGCAAATTTTCCGGAGTAAGGATTGAAGGTGCTCAGCTCGATATTCTTGAAGCTCATCGCCAGATCGGTGTAAAGGGCTGCACTCAGCACATTCACCTCGCCGGAAATGGACACGGGCGCAAAAGCATCCACTGATCCACGAATGTCGACCTTCGCGCGCGAGTTTGTCTTCGAGGAGAGACCCAGTACGGTTCCCTCGAGATTCTGGATGCCGGTCGCAAAATTGGGCATCACCGACAGGTCGGCGAAATTGGCCTGGCCGCTTTTGAGCACGATTCTCTTGATGGACATCGGCATGGCCGGCGCTGCGGTCGGCGCGGCCGCTGCGGACGTTGCGGACGTTGCGGCAGCCGCTGTGCCCTTCCCTGCCGCGGGCTTCTTGGCCCGAGCAGCAGGCAGCGGCGCCGTCGGTGCAGGCGCCGCGGTCGCCGCGGTCGCCGCGATCGGCGGCCCGGTATTTCCGCTTGGTGCGACCACCGTGGCCCCCGGGCCGGTCAACACGCGCTTCACGTTGATGGACGCATCGGGTTCGATGATGACTCGCGCGTACAACTTGCGGGCCGTGACCTGATCTATATCCAGACGATCCGGATCGTGCTGGAAATTCAGCCCCTGAATATCCAAGCCCTCCCAATTGATGAAGTCCTGGTGCAATGCATTGTCGACGGTGTGCAAATTCGCGACGCTGATATTCCCGCCGAATTGCAATGCAGGTTGCCTCGGACCGTAGTGGGCCTTGGCATCGCCGCTCAACGCGCCCGACAGCAGGGTCATGGAAGTGTATTGCGCAATATAGGGCTGAATGGCGGCCAGTTCGACGCCGGCCAACTTTAAGGTCAAATTCGCATCCAGGGGCTGCGGGGTGACAACTCCCGTCACATTCAATGAACCTGCGTCATTGATCTTTGATTCGAGCTGAACGTTCAATGGCTTGCCAAGATCCAGGTTGGCGCCGATGACCTTGATGGACAAGGGCGCGAGAAGCACTTTCGCGGCCGGCTTGGTGCGTCGATCCTCGGCTGAAACACTGGCGTCGCGGAGCGTAAATTCACGCAGGTCAAATGCCCACGCGGGCGCCGGCGCTGCGCCGCCGCCGGGCGCGCCCAAGGTCGGCGGCGAAGTCGGTGGCGAAGACGGCGGCGAGGTCGGCGGCGAGGCAGCCGGTGCGGATGCCGAAGGCACCGGTGCCGCGGCGAGTTTGAGCAAATTTAACGAGCCGTCCGGCTCCAGCCAAGTCACGAGCTTGACGCCCGCGAGGGACAGCGAATCGGAATGTGCCTGTCGCCGCTTCAGGTCGAGCGTGGTGCCGCTCAAGATCAATTCAGGCACCGTAATCCAATCAATATCTGAATTTTTCGGCCTGACGGCAAGATCGGTCAATGCGACTTTCGACACGTCCACCTTCAGATCGACGTCATCCTTCAAGGAGAACCTATAGGTTGCGTTTACATCGATTTTGCCGGAATTGGCCTGGAAACTCAGCTGATCCTCCAGATATTCCCAAATCGTGTGCACTTGCAGCCCGGCAATTTGAAATTCGCCGTCGGACTCGATCGGTTGCACCGAGAGGTGTCCATGCCATTCGATTCGTTCGCCAAGCTTCGAGGCGCCGGTGAAAGTAAAGCGTCCGCCCTCGATGCCGGTGCTGAACTTCTGGAGCTCAAAATTGATGGGTTCCAGCCGCGTCGCAAAATCGGACTGTCGCCTGCGATCATCGAACGACAGAAAACCTTGAGTGACCTTGAGGGAGCCGATGCGCAGCGCGGGTATGGGTTCGGCGTTTTTTGGTTCCGGCTTCGGTTTTTCGGCCGGCTTCGGACTCAAGTACGACAGATTCAAGCTACCGTCTTTGAATATGACGGCGTTTGCAAAGGGCGATCCGATATCAATGTGCTTGAAGGTATAGGCGCGGTGCCAGATGGACGACACTTCGAAATCGATAAACAGCCTTCCGAATCCCACGAGCTTCGTGTCGTTCCCCCCCGTGAGCGAGAAATCCCTGACTTCGACCTGGAACAAAAATGGATTGACGCGAATCTCACCCACGGCCGGTGTGACGCCGGGGAGTGTTTTCGGAATCTCCTTCATCAGATTGCTGCGCAACAACTTGGGCGCCACCCAAAATCCCGCAATCGCATAGACGCAGAGCAGCAGCGCAACCACGCCTGAGATTCGAAAGGATTTTGTTCTGAAGAACTGCCGCACGGGAGCGTCCCCAAGGTAGCGCAGTCCGATCTTACCGCTTATTGCGTTGGATCAACCGTTTGCGTTTTCGTACCTGTCTGGGCGTCAAGGGATTGCGCTTGCCGGCAAAGGGATTCTCGTCTCCCCGGAAAGCCACTCTGACCGGGGTGCCCATCAGGTCGAAGGCCTTGCGATAGACGTTTACCAGGTAGCGCCTGTAGGCATCCGGCACGTGATCGGTCTGGTTGCCGTGGATGACCACCACGGGAGGATTGCGGCCACCCTGGTGCGCGTAGCGAAGCTTGATGCGGCGCCCACTGACAAGAGGCGGCTGGTGGCTCTCGATGGCGGCTTCCAGCACGCGCGTCAGTTCCGGTGTGCTCATATCGCGCATGGCGGCCGCGTACACCTTGCGTACCGACGCAAACAGCTCTCCGACGCCGCTGCCATGGCGCGCCGAGATGAAATGCAGCGGTGCGAAATCCGCAAATTGCAGCCGCTGCTCGATTTGCTGGCGAATCAAATCCCGCTGTTCCACGGGAATATTGTCCCACTTGTTGACCGCAAGAACCAAGGCGCGGCCCTGCTCGATCACCGTGCCCAAGAGGCTCGCGTCCTGTTCGGCGACCGTATCGTGCGCATCCATCACGACGACAACCACGTGCGCGGATTCGATCGCCTGCAGAGTCTTGATGACGCTGAATTTCTCCACCGCTTCCTCAACACGCGAGCGGCGCCGCACGCCGGCGGTGTCAATCAGCGTGTAGCGCTCACCGTCGCGTTCGAAGGGCACGAACACGGCATCGCGCGTGGTGCCTGGCTGATCGAAGGCCACCATGCGGTTCTCGCCCAGCAGGCGATTGATCAACGTGCTCTTGCCGACATTCGGCCGGCCGATCACAGCGACCTTGATTCCCTGCATTTCCGGACCGTCTTGCGGATCCGGAGTCAGGCCCGCGAGGACTGTCTCGAGCAGCGAAATCACGCCTTGGTCATGGGCTGCCGCGATCGGCAGCGGCTCTCCCAATCCCAATTGGTGAAAATCAGCTACCGCGATATCCTGATCGAATCCCTCGGTTTTATTCACAGCCAGGAACAGCGGCTTGCCGCTGCGTCGCGCCAGTTGCGCCACGAACTGATCCCGCGGCGTCACACCGGCACGGCCATCCACCAGCACGACGATCCGATCGGCCTCGCTGATCGCGCGTTCGGTCTGCGCGATCATCAAGCTCTCGATCACATCGGCGTCCTCGACCAGACCACCGGTGTCGACGACGATGCAGGGTACCTCCGTGCGCCGTGCGAATCCGTATTGTCGGTCGCGAGTCAGGCCGGGCAAGTCCGCAACCAGTGCATCGCGCGTACCGGTCATGGCATTGAACAGAGTCGATTTGCCCACATTCGGGCGACCGATCAGTGCGACTACCGGCAGCACGCCTACGCCTTAAGAGGAAGGAGGCGGTGCAGCAGGAGGCGGAGTCGCGGGAGGAGGAGCCGGGCCCTCGGCAGCAGGAGGCTCGGCGGCCGGCGCTGTCTCGGCGGCCGGTGCTGTCTCGGCGGCCGGTGCTGTCTCGGCGGCCGGTGCGGGCGCAGGCTCAGTGACCGGTGCTGCCACCGGGGCGCCTGGCGTCGCCGGCTTGGCGAGCGGGCTCGACACTCGAGGAGTGGCTCGGTACGCCGCCAGGGTCCCGCCGTCGGTCAGCACGACGATGGTGTCGTTCGCGCCGGCCGGCGGATTGGAAACACGCTGCTTCGCGATGTGTTCCCTGGCCACCAGCACACCGGTGTTCTTGTCCAGCCAGTGTAAGTAGCCCTGGAAGTCGGCGATGGCGATCGCCGTGCTGGTGACGATGGGAGCACTCAAGCCGCGGCGCTTGAGCTTGTCATTGCGCCAAAGTTCGGCGCCGTCTCGCTGGCGCATCGCCACCACGGTCCCGTCGGATTCGGTGACATATAAATTGTCTGCATCGACCGCCAAGCCGCGATAGCTCGACATGTCGTGCGACCACCAAAGCTGCCCTGAATCGAGCGCGAGCATCGCCGTACGCCCCTGAAATCCGGCTGCAAATACGTTGTCGCCGACCACTCGAACGGCTGAATCGATGTCGACGAGCCGATCCAGTTCCGTGCGGCCATGAGGAGAGGCCAGTGCCGTATCCCAAAGCGTGTCGCCCGTGGTCAGCGACACTGCCATTACCTTGCCGTTGTCGAATCCGCTGATCGCCACTTCTTTGGCGACGATGGGGATCGCCGTGCCGCGCAAGCTCAAGCGCGGGACCTGCTGCTCGACCGACCATAGCTCCTTCCCGGTGCGCGATTCGAGACCGTGCAGCCGGCCGTCGACCGAGCGTATCACCACGACGTTTGCGCTGATGGCAGGAGAGGACAGGAGTTCCGAATTGACCTGCGAGCGCCACAACTGACGGCCGGTGGCACCATCCAACGCGATGACCGCCCCCTTGCTGCTGCCGGCCACGACAATGCCGGAGCCCGCCGCGGGTCCTGCGGAGATCGGCACTTTCAACTTCTTGACCCACACGTTGCGACCCGTATCGAGCGCGACCGCAACGATCTCGCCCTTGTGACTCGCTGCGAACACCAAGCCATTGTCGATCGCCGGCCCCAACCCCAAACGCAGCTTGATCTGCTTCTTGCCGCCGCCAACGCCTTCGCTCCACAGTTTTTTCACGGGGAGCGTTGCCGGAAAGTCGACCAATTTCGCCGGCGGCTCGACGTCTTTATCCTTGCTGCAGCCGGCGGCGATGAGCAGCGCGGCGAAACTCAAGGGGAGCAATAGGCGCATCAGGGTTTAGCCTTTTCGTTTGAAGCAAGATCGGCGAGTTTCAGCTGCAGCATCGCGGCTTCCGCGCCGCCGTTGCTCGCGCCCAAAGCCGCGTTGTATTCCGCAATGGCGCCGGGAATGTCCTTCTTCGAGTAGAGCGCGTCCCCATGAACCTCATGGTAGCGGCCCGCGAAGCTTCCCGGCGTGCCTGCGGCGAGCAGCTTGATCGCATCGTCAGGCTTGCCCTGATCGATCAACACACGCGCCAGGCGCAGCCGTGCGATCTGCTGCAGCTCCGCGTCCTTGGAGTTATTCATGACTTGGGTCAGGGGTGCCACGGCATCGGCGGATTTACCGCTTTCGACGTCGATGCGGGCCACCGTCAATTGCGCCTGGTCGGCATACGGCGAGTTTGGGAAATCCTTGATGAGGCCGTCTGCGATCTGCAGGGATTTCTTCGGATCGTTCATTTGCAGCGCGGCGGTCATTTGGCTGAACTGGTCGGCGGCCCGAAACGCGACTTCGTTTTTGTGCGACTTGTAGTGCTGCAACCCATACCAGCCGCCTACGCCGAGCACCACGCCGCCCAGTATCCACGGGGCATATTCAGTAAAAGCACGCTTAACGGCTTCCAGTTGTTCGTCGTCGGTTAGATATTCTTCAGCCATGATTCCGCTCCCCGCCCCCTTTGAGACCCAATAAGATGCCGATACGTTCACTGATTCTTTCCATGGGGCATTCCTCCTGCGCCAGTTCACGGCGCAGCGCCTTCACCGCCACCACCCCCCTGGCCGCCTCGTCATCCCCCAATACGAGCGCGAATTCGGCGCCGCTCTTGTCGGCGCGCTTGAATTGCGTTTTGAAACTCCCGTCGCCCAAGTTGACCTGCAAGGCCAGCTCCGGCCAGGCGTCGCGCAATTGCTCCGCCAGTTTGAAACCCGGGATCTGCGCAAGTTCGCCAACCAGCACCAAATAAACCTGCGGCCGCTGCCTGAGTAATTCCGCATCCCTCTTCTGCAGAAGCATGACGATGCGCTCCTGTCCCATCGCCCACCCTACCCCCGGGGTGTCGATGCCGCCGAGCTGCGCGACCAAGCCGTCATAGCGCCCGCCGGCGCATACCGTGCTTTGCGAACCCAGCGCGTCCGTGGTCCATTCGAAAACGGTGCGGGTGTAGTAGTCGAGTCCGCGCACCAGATGCGGCTCAATGTGATATTCGATGCCGGCGCTGCGCAGGTGAGCGCACAGGGATTCAAAATGCTCGCGAGACTCCGCGTCGAGCGAATCGAGCAGCAGCGGTGCACCGGCGACGATGCGCTGCACTCCCGAATTCTTGCTGTCAAGTATGCGCAGCGGGTTGCCGGCCAATCGCCTCTTGCTGTCATCATCCAACGACGCGATGTGTGCGCTGAAGTAGGCGGTGAGTTTTTCCCGATAGGCCGCACGCGATGCCGGCGTACCGAGCGAGTTCACCACCAGCTTCACATCACGCAGTCCCAGGAGCTTGAGCAGCCTCGCTGAGAGCAGAATCATTTCCGCATCGACATCCGGACCCTCGAATCCGAAGGCTTCCGCGTCGATTTGATGAAACTGGCGATAACGTCCCGCTTGCGGGCGCTCGCGTCGAAACATCGGCCCCATGCACCATACGCGCAGCCGGCCTTCGCGCAGCATTCCATTCGAAATCACGGCGCGCACGATGCCGGCGGTCGCCTCGGGACGCAGGGTGATGTGATCTTCACCCTGATCGATGAAGCTGAACATTTCCTTTTCCACGATATCCGTGAAATCGCCGATCGAGCGTTTGAACAACTGGGTTTGCTCGATCACGGGCACCCGGAACTCTTCGTACCCGTAGCTCGCAAAAACCTGGCGCGTGATGCGCTCCAGGTGTTGCCAGGCTGCGATTTGCGCGGGCAATACATCATGCACACCGCGCAAGGGCTCGATAGTCTTGCTCAAAGGCTTCTCCGATCAGCCGGGCGGACGCGTGGCGCGCGGTGGCGCGCCGTGCGCTTGATCGGTGCGCGAGGGGTCGCCCCGCGAATCGCGCCGCAGGACCCCGTCGGCGCCGGCCTCGAAGCGCGCCACCTCGCCTGCGAAAAACTGCGGTCCGATGGCGACGGCGCGATCGTTGATTTCCAGTTGCACGCCGCTGCCTGCACCCAAGTACACGCGCAACGGCGCCGCGCCGGCGATGGTCTTCACGCTGTTGGCAAGTCCGTTACCCGCGAAGGTGCGCCTGCCGTTGGCATCATGCACGTCCACCCAGGAATCCGCGGAGAAGCTCAAGCGCAGTCGCGCCCGGCCTGCGCCGGGCGTCGGTACTGCAACCGCATCGGATGCCGGGGCCGCGCCGTTATCCATCGACGGTGTCACGGGGGGCGCGGCGGGCATATCCCTGGAGTTGACGGGCGAGGCTACGGCGGAGACACCGCCGGATTCGGCCGGTTCATCCGGCGTCGTCGCCACCGATGCCGCGGCCACCGGCGGACTGCTGACCGACGCCTTGCTGCGCTGATGCCAGGGTCTCCACCACAGCACGCCGGCCAGCAACAATGCCCCGATCAGACAACCCACGATCTGCGCCGGCGACCAATTGCCGAGGGCCGGTCCCTCATCACGCGTCGACAACAGCATGCTGGGGCCGGCGGAGATCGCCTCGACCGGCCCGGGCGGGCGCGATTCGTAACCGGCCAGGATCTCAGCTGCCGGCAAGCCGAGCAATGCCGCGTACTTCTTCAGATGGCCTTTGGCGTAAACCGTCGGGCCGATGCGCTTGTAGTCGTCCGCCTCGAGCGCATCGATGACCCATCGATCCAAGTGCATTTCATCGGCGGCCTTTTGGGCGCTCAAGCCACGACGCTCGCGTTCAGCCTTGAGCGTGGCGCCCGGCGGTACCGCGGACGCGCTCATCGATTGACGCCATTGCGCATATTTTGTGCTTGCTCGGAATTCGGAAATTCAGCCTGCACGCGCCGCGCGAATACTGCCGCCGCGACCGTATCGCCCAGCTTGCGCTGCGCGCGGAACCCGAGCCAGAGCACCTCAGGGCTGGGCGGATTCACCGCCAGGTAGCGCTGCACGATGTCCAGTGCCTGCGCCGCATCGCCGCGATCGAACGCGATGTTGCCCAATTGCAGCAAGCCCTCGCTGTAGTTCGGAAGAATCGCGAGCGCACGATTGAAATACTTTTCAGCATTCTCCAAGTCGCCGGCGCTGCGCGCGCACGCACCCGCATTGCCCAATGCCACCCACGGCGTCTGATACAAGGGATTGACCGCAACTTCTTGGAACAATTTCTGCCCCGCCGCGGTCTTGCCCGTGCGGCACAGAAAGACTGCGTAGGTATTGGCGATGTTCGGATCCCCCTTCCCGAGGCGGTTGGCGGCATCGTAGGCTCGTTCCGCCTTGGACATCTCATTGATGCGCTCGTACACCAGACCCGCCGTCATCTGCACATCCGCATTTGAGGAATCCTGGCTGAGCGCCCTCTCGATGCGCTCGCGCGAGTTCGACAGCTGGCCGAGCTTCATGTACTCGATGGCCAGCTGCATATTGGCAATCGCTGCCTTGGTAGGCTCTTTCTTGTAGGTCCGCACCTGGCGTTGATAAGCCGGAGGCTCGTGGCGGCATCCGGTCAAGCTCCACACCGCCATCACGGCCAGCACCGGTATTGCACGAAGTAACTTCGGATTCAGCTTCATTGAACTTCTGCCGGCGTGCGCGACACCGTCGAGAGCCTCGTCCCGAGCCGCACCAGCGTGCGATCCGTGACCCTGCCCGCCAGTTGCCCGCACGCCGCTTCGATATCATCGCCGCGCGTTCTGCGCGTCGTCGCGATGACGCCGTGATCATTCAAAATATCGCGAAACTTCAAAATGGTCGCGGCCGGAGAGCGGCGGTACCTGGTGCCCGGAAACACATTGAAGGGAATCAGGTTGAGCTTGGCCGGATGCCCCTGCATCAGGCGGGCGAGTTGCCGCGCATGCTCCGGCTTGTCGTTCACGCCGTCCAGCATGACGTATTCGAAAGTGATGCTGCGGCCGTTTTGCTGATCGATGTAGTGCCAGCAGGCGGTGAGCAATTCGGCAATCGGATGTTTTCGATTGATGGGCACGAGTTCGTTGCGCAATTCATCGTTCGGCGCATGCAGCGACACGGCCAGCGCGACATTGCATTCTTCCGCCAATTTATAGATCTGCGGAACCAGCCCCGAGGTGCTCAACGTCACCCGGCGGCGCGATAAGTCGTATCCCAGATCGTCGAGGAATGTGCGCATCGCCGGCACCACATTGCGGTAGTTGGCCAGCGGTTCGCCCATGCCCATGAACACGATATTCGTGATGTTCGCGCGGGCGTCGCCGCTGCGGCCGTCGCCGTGGCCGGGACGCGACTCGGTCAATTCACGATGAGCCAGCCACACCTGGCCGACTATTTCAGCAACGCTCAAGTTGCGATTGAAACCCTGCTGCGCGGTCGAGCA
>DASQPK010000131.1:0-35831 GCA_035643995.1 Steroidobacteraceae bacterium
TTTGACCTTGCGGTTGTCGGTGCGGGAATCATTGGGCTGTCGTGCGCACGCGCCGCGGCGCTCAAGGGATTGCGCGTCGTTGTCATTGACCGCGATTCCCAATCAAGCGGCGCATCGGTGCGCAACTTCGGCTTCGTTACCGTGGCGGGCCAGGAGCGTGGTGCGGCATGGACGCGTGCCCGGCGTTCTTGCGCCATATGGGAAGAAGTGGCTCAGCAAGCCGGGATTCCCATTCTGCAGCGCGGCCTGTGGTTGACGGCGCGCCGGCCGGAGGCGGTGGCGATCCTCGAGTCGTTTCTCAAGACGGAAATGGGCGAGGGGTGCGAGCTCATGAGCCGCGCCGCCGCTCGAGCGCGCTGTCCTGAGTTGGTGAATGAACAGGTACAGGCCGTGCTCAGCAGTTCTATTGATCTTCGCGTCGAATCGCGGGAGGCAATCCCGAAAATCGCCGCGTGGTTGGCGGAGCGCTGGGGTGTCCAGTTCCTGCGTCAGACCGCGGTGCTGTCGGTCGCGCCGCCCCTGCTCGAGACTTCACGGGGCGTGGTGCGGGCCGGGGCCGTGGTGGTATGTCCGGGAGATGATGTTTACTCGCTCTACCCGAAGCGAATAGCCAGGTATGAGGTGAGCCGCTGCAAGCTGCAAATGCTGCGCCTTTCAGATCCTGGTTTTCGCTTGCCGAGCACCGTGATGTCGGATCTTAGCCTGTTGCGGTATGCTGGTTATTCGGCGCTGGCGGAAGCTGCCCCGCTGCGCGCGCGGCTCGAGGCGGAGCAGGGCGAGCATCTCGAGCACGGGATTCATCTTATCGTGGTGCAAAGCGCGGACGGCAGTCTCATCGTTGGTGATAGCCATGACTACGCGGCCACGCAGGATTGTTTTGGGCACGAGCATATCGATGAACTCATTCTCGGCGAATTTGCCGCAGCGACGGGCCGGCCGCCTCCTGCCGTCCGCGAACGATGGATGGGCACCTATGCGGCTGCCCCCGATCGCACGATGTTCATCGATGCCCCAGCGCGCGATGTGCGCATTGTGATGATAACCAGCGGCTCGGGCGCATCGATTGGTTTCGCGATTGGTGAGGAAGTGGTGGCGGATCTCTTTGGCGGAGTGAAGGTTGGCGGAGCGCAGGTTGGCGGAGTGCAGGCAAATGGCAATACGCGATCGCTTCGATCTGGTCATTTTTGATTGGGCGGGGACCATGGTGGATTTCGGTTGTCAGGCGCCGGTCATTGCGCTGCGCGAGGCCTTTGCATTTCGAGGAGTGGCGATCAGCGACGCGCAGGCGCGTCGCGATATGGGCAAGCCCAAGGCTGATCATGTCCGCGCGCTGATTCAAGATCCCGCCATCGCCAGGGCGTGGACTGAGGCCTGCGGCCGCGCCGCAGACGATGCGGATGTTCAAAAGTTGATGACGGACTTGGCTCCGCTGATGCGCGATCAGGCGGCGCGCACAGCGCGTCTCATCGACGGCGCCCGCTCTGCAGTCGAAGCGCTCCAGGCGGAAGGCATCAAAGTGGGGTCGTCAACCGGCTATACCCGCGCGATGATGGCGCCGGTGCTGCGCGAAGCGGCGGCTCAAGGCTATGTTCCGGATCATGTCGTTTGTTCCGGCGAGACGCCGGCAGGAAGGCCGACGCCCCTCATGATCTATAAAGCGTGCGCCGAGCTTGGGGTGTGGCCGCTGTCGCGCGTCGTGAAAGTAGATGATACCGAGGTCGGCGTTGCCGAGGGTCGAGCGGCGGGCTGCTTCACGGTCGGAATTACGGCATCGGGCAACGGCGTGGGCTTGTCTGAGCAGGCGTTGTCGGCGCTGCCTGCCGCCGATCGCGCGGCGCGCATTGCGGCGGCGGAGAAATCACTTCTGGCCGCCGGAGCGGACGTGACCATCGATACCATCGCCCAGCTCACATCGGTGCTTCGGTTGGCAACTTGAACCGGACTGTCGGAGCTAGGCGACTGCTAGCGCGCCGTCAGTGTTCTGTAGATTTTGGTTAACTCGTGCGGCAGCGCGGTGACGTCGTCGATCACGAGATAACGAGCTTCCTTGCACATGCGCCGCAGGTAGTCGTGGCCGGCCGGATCGATGGTCACGCAAAAATCCGTAACCCCGGCACGCTCGGCCTCCCACAGCGCGCGCGCGGTATCTTGAATGCCGTACTCGCGGTCAGTCCGATCGGTGCCATAGTCGTGGTCCTCCGGATAGCCGTCAGAAACGATGATCAAGACCTTGATCCCAGCCGTCTCACGGGTGAGTTTGCTGAGTGCGTGCCTGATTGCGGCACCCATGCGTGTCGAGCGGCGCGGTTGCATGGCCGCCAACGCTCCCCAGGTCCTTAGGGAAAGTTTGTCGGCGAAATCCTTGGCGACGTGAAACTCCACGTTGTCGCGGCCGTCGCCCGAAAACCCGTAAATGGCGTAGCTGTCCCCCAGTGCCTGAAGTGCGTCGCACATCAATGCCAGTGCGTCCTTGGACACGTCGATGACTCGCCGCTTCGGTGCGAATATAGGTTCCGGTATATCGTCGTGACCGCCGTAAAGATACAGTCCGCTTTGCGCCGCCACGGTCGCGGCGCCTGCAGACTTGGCGGCGGCTGCCGAACCGGGCAGTGCAAAATCGGTCGACGCACTCATGTCGACCAGAAATGCCGCCGCTACATCGCGTAACGCGCGATCGCGCCGCACGTACAAGTGCGAATCACTGGCATGCCCGGTGCGCCGATCGATCACGGCCTCGATCAATCCGTCGAGTTCAAGCTCATCACCGTCGCTGGTGCGCCGGACACGACGCCATGACTGCGGCTTGATAAATCCGAATTGCCGCCGTACGTGGTGTGCGAGCGTGGAATGGCGCCGACGCACGTCCTCGATGAAACCGAACTCCTCGCCGCGCAGTCTGTGCTCGAAGACCCGGCACCAGGCGGCGAGATAGGCTTCTCGATGAAAGTCCCATTCGTCATACAGAAAACTGCGCGGCCCTGTATTTTCCAAGGGTAGAACGGCAGCAACCGGTGAGCGCAGCGGCAACGTCTGATGCCCGGCACTGCGCTCCTCGGTCATTGCGCCGGCGGGCGGCGGCGGTTCTCGCGTTGAGGCTGCGAAGGGGCGGCTGGAGCGGCGCCAGACTGCTTTGTCGGAAGTCGTATCGCCGCGAAACTCGAGACCCAAAGCCGAGCCATGC
Organism: Steroidobacteraceae bacterium; assembly: GCA_035643995.1. Lineage (GTDB taxonomy): Bacteria > Pseudomonadota > Gammaproteobacteria > Steroidobacterales > Steroidobacteraceae > Bog-1198. Next base: position 3,182 of record DASQPK010000131.1, read on the forward strand.
TCCAGATCGTCAGGAAATGGCCCAAATTCGCCATCAGGCTTGCCATCCATGGCGGCCGTTGCGTTCGCCAATGACGGCGCCGGCGACTGCTCGTCGTTTGCCGGCCCGAGATTTTCGAGTTGGGCGTATATCGCAAGCGATGCTCGCGCGCTGTCATGGACGTCGGCGTCTATGCTTTGCACGGCGGCGGCTGCATCAAGCAACCCATCGAGCAGACCGCTCGAGTCACCGGCCACCAGCGCCGCACGCGGCGCTCCAAGCGAAAATTGCAGCAGTGCCTCGATCAATGCAGGTAGAGGCGGCATCGAGCTGATGGCTGGGCGATTCGCAAGGGATTGGGCCAATACCCGCGCAAGGTCCGCGCGCGCACCCGGATAGCGGCGCGCCATCGCCGTATCGATTCGAAGATCTTCGATGGCGAAGAAAATCCGGCGCAGCAAAGCAGGTCTTGAGGACTTGGCAGAGAATTGGTGCAAATCGAAATCGGCGGTGCCTTCCACCCAGTAGCCGATCTGATGCAGCACAGCAATTCGATACGCGCCGAGATTGTGTTGCGCCGTCGCGAAATTCCCGATCTGCGCGGGCAGAAAAATGCTGGCCTCATCGGTCATTGGCGCGTTCCGTTGCGGAGCGTCCTTCGGCTCGAGCAGTTTCAAATGCAAATATCGGCCGGCCAGGCCCTGCGCAAACAGCGCCAAGAGTCGATGGATATCCGCGAAACAGACGTGAGCAGGGCAGCGCTCCTGTGTCACGGGCGAGATCACGGCAGCAGGACATCCACGATCGCACCGATGGATTTTTGGACCTCGGCATCATCGGTTACCGCGCGTGCGATAGCGACATCGCAAGCCCGGCGCGGCTCAATGCCCCCGGCGGCGAGTTGCGCGGCATAAACCAGCAGACGAGTGCTGACTCCCTCTTCGAAACCATGTTCGCGCAAGTTACGCACTTTTTCACCCACAACTGCGAGCCGGCGCGCAAGCGTTGGGTCCACGCCGCTTTCGTGCGCAATGATGGTCGCTTCGATATCGATGCCGGGGTAGTTGAAATCCAGGCTCACGAAGCGTTGGCGCGTTGAAGGTTTCAGATCCTTGAGCACACTCTGATAGCCAGGGTTGTACGAGATCACCAGCAGGAAGCCGGGATGCGCATCCAGCAGCTCGCCGGTCTTTTCAATGGGCAAAACGCGCCTATGATCCGTCAGGGAGTGCACGACGACGGTCGTGTCTTTGCGCGCCTCGACCACCTCGTCGAGATAGCATATCGCGCCGCTGCGAACGGCACGGGTCAGCGGTCCATCCATCCAGACGGTCTCGTCGCCTGACAACAGGTAGCGTCCGACCAGATCGGTGGCACTCAAGTCTTCGTGACAGGCGACGGTGATCAGCGGCACCTCGAGCCGGCGGCGCGGGCTGTCGATTTTCCGATATAGCCGCCACGCCATGTGTTCGATGAAACGCGTCTTGCCGCAGCCCGTGGGCCCCTTCAAGAGTACCGGAAGGCGGGCCTCGTACGCCGCCTCGAACAGGCGCACTTCATCAGCAAGAGGCAGATACCAAGGCTCCTGCATCAATCGGCTGGAATTGCCTTGCGCACTGGCAGTAGAGCGATTCATATTCGCTTCTATTGGACCACGCATGCGCCGCCAACTCAAAAGTTGCGGTTTCGCCGCGAGTCGGCCACCATCCTTCCACCATGCGAAACAGAGCGACGCTCCTCTCAGCGCTGACGGCCTGGGTGGCCATGCCGGTGCATGCCGCGAACTACCAGGTCTATGTGACCAATGAGAGATCGGGGGACGTCACCGTGATCAATGGCGGCGACTTCAGCATCGCCGCGACCATTCCGGTCGGCAAACGGCCGCGCGGCATTCATGCGAGCCCCGACGGCAAAACTGTGTACGTGGCCTTGAGCGGTACTCCTGTCGGAGCGCCGCCTCAGATTGACGCCCACGGCAATCCGATATTCGACAGGAAAAAGGCCGATGACGACGATGATGATGCGAATGCAGACAAGGCTGCCGATGGAATCGGCGTACTGGATGTCGCGACAAAGAAGCTCACCGGCAAGCTCAAGGCCGGATCGGATCCTGAAGAGTTTGCCTTGAGCAAGGATGGCCGCCACATCTACATTTCAAACGAAGATACAAAATCCGCGACGGTCATCGGCATTGTTTCCGCGAAGCTCGAGCACATCATCCCGGTGGGTCTGGAACCGGAAGGCGTCAGCACCACGCCGGACGGCAAGCGGTTTTACGTCACCTGCGAAGCCGGCGGCGACATTTATGTGGTTGATACGGGTTCCTACTCGGCGGTGGCGCATTTCAAAGTGAATGGACGACCGCGCAGCGTAGCTTTCCTGTCCGCCGGCGGTATCGGATTCATTCCCTCGGAATCCGCGGGCGAGCTGAATGTCATCGATACCGTGAATGCGAAAGTGATGAAAACCATTGCGCTGCCCGCAGGCTCCCGGCCGATGAGCGTCAAGCTATCGCCCGACGAAAAACGGCTGTACGTCAGCAACGGACGTGCAGGAACGATTTCCGTACTCGACAGCCACAGCTACGAATTGCTCGACACGATCAAAGTGGGGACTCGTCCGTGGGGAATAGCGCTGTCGCCTGACGGGAAATTTCTTTTTTCCGCCAATGGGCCTTCCAACGATGTGTCCATCGTCGATCTTAAGGCGAACAAAGAAATAAGCCGAATCAAGGCCGGCTCGAGCCCCTGGGGAATCGCCATCACTTCCCAATAATGAATACCTGCTGCTCGGTGATGCTCCGGGTGAATCCTTCCTTGAAGGCGCGTGCGCGAAGCACCGCAGGGCCGGTCAGTTTGATTGGCCTTTCATACCGCGTATCGGTGGCGCCCGGCACGGTGCCGTCCACGGTGTAGCGTATGTCGGAACCGGGTTCGCTCATCGTCAGGGAAATCTCAACCTGTCCGGCGAACGTTCCACCCGGCGGCGAAATCACGGGCGGCGGCAACACCGGGCGACCGGGCATGCTGTTGATCCACTCTTTGAGCAGCTGCATGCCTTTTTGATCGATGGTTTCGCGCGCCAGCGGCGGCATCTTGATATCCCCTAACGTATTGGCGCGCATGTATGCAATCGAGCGCCAAACATCATGCGGTGAGATGACTCGCGGATGGTCGATGCCTTGATCGATCAACACCGGTCCATCGATCAGCGCCTGGCCGCTGAGCGGCGTGTCATAGCGCGCGTCGAAATTGGCCACCGTGCCGCCGGGACGGTGGCACTGCGAACAATTCGCATCCAGATAGGATCGCGCACGATCTTCGAGCGTGCGCGAGGCGTCATCGGCGGAGGCGAGCGTTGCAAACGATCGCAGATCGTCGTCCTTGAACCCCGGCGTGAACAGGCCGAGATGATTCCAGGTGCGCAACTCATTGTCGGAAACCCCTGAAGGGTATGTGAAGGTCCGATTCATTTGCCGCGTCTTCACGCCGAGCACGCCGCCGGCCTTTGCCGTGTGGCAGGTCAGGCAATCCTGTCTGCTCGGGTAGTACCAGATCTGCTGATGGAGCTCTCCATTGGCCGATCGAATGGGAATGTCTTCGGTTTGACTGCCCGCGAGCAAGTCGGCGTCACTGCCGTCGGCTCGCCATTTGTACACGGCGCCGTAAACGCCGCCGGCGGAATCGCACACCAGCAGGCGCGTCTCGAGCCTGCGTTTGGCGCTCGGATGAGCGGCGTCCGTGGGTAGGTCAAAATTCTTCACGAACACCGTGCCCGGGGGAAAGCGCCACTCGCCGGTGGCGGAAAAGGCTATGTTCCCGCTCGGTAGGGCAATCCAGCGTGACTTGTCGGCCCCATCAGACCAAAAGGCGACGGCAAGCTCGTAGGGAATCAGCCCAGTACTCGGTATCCGCTTCGCGGTATCGCTGAAGACGCCGGTTTGCGAGAGAAGCACAGGCATTTTGCCGTCGGCCCGCGGCGGCATCTGCAAGTACGGCTTCGCGGCAACTCGCACAGCGAGACCATACGGGGCCGGCTGTGTGCAGCTGACCGAGGCGGCGAGTAGTAGTAACGCGAGGCTTGTTTTTGCGGCAGTCTTCAATCGGTACGTGCTCCTTGAGAGCTATAGTAACGAATCATCCCGTCCAGTGAGGCGTCTATGAAACCCGGCTTGCCCATCCTCTTGAGTGTGAACGGCGGGTACGTCGATGCCGCCGGCTATCTCGCGCTGCACGGATTGTTCAGCACCCACGTCACGGGGAATTTCGTAACTCTCGGTGCCTCGTTCGTGCTGGGAACCAGCGGCGCGCTAGCGAAGCTGCTGGCGCTCCCGATGTTCTGCCTCGTCGTGTTGGGTGTGCGCCTTCTCAGCGTGGCGCTTGTGGCGAAACGCTTGCCGGCGTTTCGCACCATTCTCGCTCTCAAAGTGGCGTTGCTGACCACGGGGGCAGTGCTGGCCATTGGATTCGGACCGTTCGACAGCGGCGACGGATGGGCGGCGCTGCTGACCGGCATGGCGCTGGTCGCGGCGATGGCGATTCAAAACGCCATCCATAGAATTCACATGGGTGCCTTGCCGCCCACCACCATCATGACCGGCAATACGATACAGATCATGATCGATCTCGCCGATCTGATGCGCGGCGTTCCGGCGGATGCACGCGCAGCGATTCATATGCGCCTGTCCAGGATGTCCGCCGGCGTCACGGCCTTCGCCGCGGGCTGTGCCGCCGCAGCGCTGATCTATGCCAAGCAGGGCATTTGGTGTTTCGCGATTCCGCCCCTGCTCGCCGCGTGCACCCTGTGGTTGGGGGAGTCGGTTGCGGAAAAGACCCAACCCTGATGTCCCGATTCGCCTGCCGTTTTCGATGTACTTGGTATGAACGATCGAATAAGCAGTCTATCGGGAGATATCATGGAAAACACCATCACCGGCGCAGACGTATCCCGGCCTCAGGGCGAGCGATCTGCAGTGCAGAACGCCGGCACGTCCACGAGCACACTGAAGCTGGTGCTGCTGTGGCTGGTGATTGGCCTGCCTCTGCTCTGGGGCGTGATGAAAGCTCTGGAGGACGTCGGAAATCTAATCCCGTAAGCCCGCACCAAACTCTCCGTCTTGAGGCTTAGGAGCGCGTTTCCCCGCGCTATAATGCCCAAGAACAAGGATCTCAAAGGGGAGTTTCATGTTGAAATCGATTTTCGCGGCAGCGCTCATTCTGATTTTGGGTGTTGCCGCAATTGACATCAGCGGTGCGCAAGACGCGCCCGCCGCGCCGGCCGCTCCGGTCGTTCCTGTGGCTGCCGATTACGCCAATCCCGCCGTCTGGCTGTGCAGGCCCGACGCCCAGGATGCCTGCACGGTTTCTCAAGATGCGACCATCGTTGCCGTCAATGGCACACTGACGCGCGAGAAATTTCATGCGGGAAAGAATCCGCCGATCGATTGCTTCTATGTTTATCCCACCGTGTCGAACGAACCGGGCGGGAATTCCGATTTAACCATCACCGGTGCCGAAAAATCAGTCGTGAACGCGCAGTTTGCGCGCTTTGCGGCCAAGTGCCGTTTATTCGCACCGATGTATCGGCAAGTCACGCTGACTGCGCTGCGCGCGATGATCGTGGGCAAGCCCATCCCGGCCGATCGCGAGTTGGGATACAACGATGTGCTCGCGGCATGGAATTACTATCTCGCCCATGACAATAAGGGCCGCGGCGTCGTGCTGGTCGGTCACAGCCAGGGCTCGGGAGTCTTGACGCGGTTGATCAAGGATGAGATCGACGGCAAGCCCGTACAAAACAAGGTGATTTCCGCCATCCTGATGGGAACCAACCTACCGGTGCCCAAGGGCGCCGACGTTGGCGGTGCGTTCAAACATATTCCGGTTTGTCATTCGAACAGCCAGACGGGCTGTGTCATTGCGTTCGCGGATTTCCGCGTCAACGTGCCGCCACCGGCCAATTCGCGCTTCGGCAAAGCGCCGGACGGAATGCAGGCGGTATGCGCCAATCCGGCTGCCTTGGGCGGCGGTTCCGGCGTCCTCGACGCTTATTTGTCGGTGGGCCGCATTTCCACCGGTTCCGACGGTCCGCGAGAACCCTTCGATTGGACTCAGCCTGCCAAGCCCATCGACACGTCTTTCGTCAAAGTACCCGGCTTGTTGAGCGCGGCTTGCGTGGCGGATGAGCACGGTTCCTATCTGGCAGTGACCGTTCATCCAACTGCGGGCGGCGCACGCACCAATGACATATCCGGGGACGTAGTCGTGAACGGCCAGGTACTGCAAGACTGGGGTCTGCATCTGATCGACGCCAATCTCACGATGGGCAACCTGGTTGCGATCGTCGGCGATGAAACCAAAGCCTATTTGGCGAAAGCAAAAAAGATGTAACGGCACAAGCTCTCCAACCCACCTTGGCGCAATCCATGCTGAAACGATTCATGCTCGCTGCATTAGCCTTCGGGCTGATGGGGATGGACACGCCGGTGCAGTACTCGATCGAGGCCATACGCTACGGCGTATCTCCCGGCGTTCCGGTCAGCGCCCTGGTGGTGGAGGGGCCAAAAGACGAGAAAGTCGATGTCGACTTTGTGGTGTGGCTCATTCGCGGCGGCGGCCGCAATATTCTTTTTGACAGTGGGTTTCACCGGGAGCGTTGGTTCAAGCAGTGGGCGATCACGGATTACCTGCGGCCTGATGAAGCAGTACGGCAAGCCGGCGTGAAACCGGAGGACGTCACCGATGTCGTGATCAGCCATGCGCATTGGGATCACATGGGAGGCATCGACCTGTTCCCCAAGGCGACGGTGTGGATTCAAAGAGACGAGTTTCGTTATTACACGGGAGATGCGTGGCAGACCGGTGGCCAACACGGCGGAATCGACCCGGATGACGTCCAACAACTGGTTCGGTTGAACACCGCGGGACGATTGCGGCTGGTCGATGGCGATAATGTGGAGATCATTCCCGGAATTCGCGTGTTCATCGGATCTCGGCACACGTTTGCGTCCCAATATCTGCGTGTCGACGGCAAGCTGCCCTATGTGCTCGCTTCAGATAATGTCTATTTCTACCGAAACTTGAGTGAGCACAAGGCGAGCGCCACATTCAGCGACGCGGATCACCCGGCGAATATCAAGGCTCAGGAACGCATGATTCAGCTGGCGGGCGCTGTGGAGCGCGTCGTTCCTGGGCACGACGCTCTGCAGTTTCAAAAATACCCAACCCAAGGACGCGTCGCCAAGATCAAATAGCTGAGACCTGATCCAGCGCTGCCTGGAATGTCGTGGCGCGCTCAGCGCCGATGAATTGGGGCCACAACCTCGCCAGAAGCGCGGCCGGTTGTTCGCCCAGATCGCAGAGGATCAGCTTCGTGCCTTCACCATGGGCCTGCCGGACAAAGGCCTCCAGGGCGCTCGCGCCGCTCGAATCGATGTAGGGCACGCGCTCCATGCGCAGGATGATGGTCTTGGGCGAACGGCCCGTTCGATGCAGCGCATCCAGCATTTCACGGGCGACACCGAAGAACATCGGCCCGGCAAAGCGAAACACTTCGACGCCCTTGGGCAGCGAGGCGCGCTGCGTGGGGTCATCGATGCTGAGTTCATCGGGCAGAAGACCTGTGGTGTCGCTCATGCGTGCCATGAAAAGGAGCGAGGCGAGCGTGACGCCCACACCAATGGCGACGGTCAGGTCTACGAGCACCGTCAGCGCGAAGGTCAGCAGCAACAAGGCGCGCTCCCCCGCATCCATCTTGAGCAAGGTCTTGAAGCGTTCCACCTCGCTCATTCCCCAGGCGACAATCAGCAGAATGGCCGCCAGCGCGGCCATCGGTACATGGGAAATCAACTTTCCGGCGACCAATAAGAACATCAACAGAAACACCGCGTGGAAAATACCGGCTAACGGCGTGCGTCCGCCCGCGCGAATATTGGTGGCTGTTCTGGCGATGGCCCCGGTCGCGGGCAGACCGCCGAACAATGCAGAAGCGATGTTCGCGACGCCCTGAGCGACGAGTTCCTGGCCTGAGCGATGGCTGTAGCCGGTCATCCCGTCCGCAACCGTTGCCGACAACAAGGCTTCCATGCCGGCCAGAAAGGCGATGGTAAACGCAGACGGCAGCAGATGCTGGATCAATGCCAGCGAAATGTTCGGAATATGCGGTGCGGGCATACCCGTGGGCATGGCCGGAAAGCGATCGCCTACCGTGGCGACGGGCAGATGCAGCAGCGCGACCGCCAGAGTAGCAAGCAGAAGCGCAATGAGAAAGGCCGGCAGTTGCGGCGCGAATCGCCTGAGCAACACAATGACGGACAGCGTTGCGCTGCCCACACCGAGGGCGTAGAAGCTGGTCGAACCGAGTGCGCCCAGATAGGTTGCCCACTTTGGAATGAACTCCGCGGGCAGCTTCGCCGTAGTGAGGCCCAAGAAATCCCCCACCTGGCTGGAGGCGATGATCACCGCGATGCCGGCGGTGAATCCCGTGACCACCGGCATCGGAATGAAGCGAATCAGCCGGCCCAACCCTGAGTAGCCGGCCGCAATGAGAATGAATCCCGCCAGCAAGGTGGCCAAAACCAATCCGGCATAACCATGCGCGGCGATGATGCCCGCGACAATGACGACAAACGCACCGGTCGGGCCGCCGATCTGTACGCGCGAACCGCCGAGCAGTGAGATCAGGAATCCGGCAACCACCGCCGTGACCAAACCTTGGTTGGGCGTCGCGCCGCTTGCAATGCCAAGCGCCATGGCGAGGGGCAGCGCCACGATGGCGACCGTCAGGCCCGCGAGCGCATCGTTGCGCCAGTATTTCTTTATCTGGCCTTCGCGCCAGACAATCACGAGTTTCGGGGTGAACGCCTGCCAGAATTGATTGAGTTTGGGCTTTGCCACTGCTTAGGTCGGCGCCAGCGCGAGCGCGTGCTCGATCGCCCAGGCGGAAAATCCGGCGCACACGACGCCGATCGCGAGAAACATTGCGCCGAAGAGCTTCTCTCGAATCACGAGATGTTTCGAGTCCATGGGAGCGATGAGAAACGGTTCACCGTGCGTGGTCTCGCCGATGCAGCTGGTGCGCACGATGTTTGATTTAAGCGTGTGCGCTTGAGACTCGGCGGCAGCGGCGCTGCGTGCCGCATCCCATTCGCCGGAATCGATTTTGCCGTCGTGATTTTGGTCAAATCGCGCGAGCAATGCTCCCTGGTCCGATTTCCATTGACGCAGCAGTGCCGCGGAAGCGCCGGCGCTTGTCTCGATTTCAGAATTCGAGCGCAGTTCACCGGTCACCGACAGTTGGTCGCCGACATGCAGCAGCTGCTCGTTGTATCGATAGAGATCGCTGCTCATGAATCCTCGTGAAGCAACCGGTGGGCCTCCCGGGGAGGGCGAGTCTCCGTACCAAACATCACGGCTGGTCGGCGTAATCTCGGCATTGATGGGACCGACGAGACATTCACCATCGGCGTCCGCCAGCACAAACGGGGTGATGCTCGTTGCGCTATCGATGGTGCGCCAAGTCGTCTCGCCCTTGGCATTGCGCTGTTTCTCCTGGACATTGTAGCTCCACCAGACGCAGGGCCGTAAACTGAGTGGAGAGATTGTCGGGTCGGGTTGCGCCGTCTTGGCCCGGCCGAAGACCTTGACGTAGCCCTGCGCCGCCGAGCGAATTTTAACGAGGGGGGTATCTTCCAGATACCGGTCGCGGCGGATGCTCGCCGTGAACCTATAGAGAGCCCAGCACGCGATCGCAGCCAAGACCGCTGCGGCTTCCCAGTAATGCAGAATGTCGGAGCTTCGCATATGGATCTGCGAGATCCACGATCAGCGCGCGAACAGTGCCTTCACGTCCACGTCGGATTTTTGATCGCTCATGAACTCCAGGAGCTTGGCCGGGTGGAAGTCCCCGAAGCTTGCCACCAGCACATCGGGAAACGTCTGCAGGCGGACATTGTTCGCATTCACCGAATCGTTATAGACCTCGCGCCGATCGGCGATTGCGGTCTCCAATCCGCTGATCCGCGCCTGCAGTTGCCGAAACGCTTCATTCGCCTTCAAGTCTGGATAGCGCTCGGCAACGGCATAGAGCCCGCCGAGGCCCGCCCGCAATTCCTGTTCTGCCGCGCCTACGGAGTTCACGTTGCCCGAGCTGCGCGCCGCATCGACCGCATTGCGTGCCTTGGTCACACGCTCCAGGGTATCGCGCTCATATTCCATGTATTGGCGGCACACCTCTACGAGCTTTGGTAATTCATCGTGGCGCTGAACCAGCAGCACGTCGATATTCGACCAGGCGAGCTTGACCGAGGCGCCGACCCGCACCAATCCGTTATAAATGCCGACCAGATAGGCAAGCAGTGCCGCGATCAAAAATGCCAGAACGATGAGGGTAATCATGGATTCGCTCCCTTGTGAGCGCGAATTCTAGCCGCACGGCGGACGAATACACAGTGCAGCGCCCGCATACTGTGAGGCTCGTCTCTGTCACGGCCCGGTCTTGGTTCGCATTTTCCCGCTAAAGCCGCGTTTGCCGATCGGCAGCCCTCTGCGGCGCAGGATGCCCGCACCGAAGAACTCATTTCTTGCCTTCAGCCCGCCAGCTCGCAATGGCCGCCATGGTGTTCTCGACGTGCTTGTCCGGACTCAAGGCTGTGTACTCATAGATAATCGTGCCGTTAGGGGCAATCACGTACGACGTGCGGTTCGTGTACGAGGTGAAAAATATCGTTGCATCATAAGCCTTGGAGATTTTCTTATCGGCATCCGAGGCGACCGCGAATTTGTTGCGGCATTCGCTCACGGAGAACCTGTTGAGAGTGTCGATGTCATCGTGCGACACGCCGATCACCGTTGCGCCCATGGCCTTGAATTTGTCGGTTGCCTCGGCAAACTCGTGGGCCTCAACGGTACAGCCTTTGGTAAAGGCGGCCGGATAAAAATACAGCACCACCGGCCCGTTCTTGAGCGCATCGGCCAGGGTGAACGTAAACGGTTTTCCGGCCAGCGTCGCCTGAGTCGTGAAAGCGGGCGCCTGCGCGCCGGGCTTCAGAGCCGCATACAGGGGTGATACGAGCAGCAGACAGCCCAAGCCGAGAGTCGTTGAACGCCACATGGTTATCGTCCTCATGTTATTTAAAGGTATTTTCGGCGATTGCAAAAGTTCGCCTCAATGCAGGGCACTGCACCGGGCGGGCGGGGAGGACTTGGTCTCCGGTTTGGCGGCCGCTGCGTGCAGTGTACCCTCGGCCGCCAGCTGATCAAACGCCACTTGCTGAAGCGCGCCGACTTGTGCGCCCGAAAGACCCAGTTCGAAGCCCGAACATTCATTCGCGCCGAGGGAACGGGGATCACGGCCGGTGATATTGCCGAACAACACCAACGCCTCCAGATAGTATCCGTAGGTGCTGGCATGATAGGCATCGTAGGTCCACAAATTCATTTTTTCGGCATCGATTCCATCGTAGGGATTGGAGTCGGCGACACCCGTGCGCATCGCCCGCACCCAGGCATCGCCCACCGGGACCACCGTGATGCCGGCGGTCCCCGCAGCTGCTCGGTCGTAGCCGTCACGCACATCGCGGGCCATAGCCTCGATCGGCTTGCCGTACCACGCGCCTTTGGCCAGATAAACCTGGTCGGCCCGCGGCCAGGTTGCCATGATGCGGATATCCGTTTTCGAATTCTTGGTGCGCAGGAACTGCGCCATCTGTCGGACGCTCGCGACCAAAAGAGTCGGATCGCCGGGTTTCTTGGAGTCCAAGGTACTGAATCCGTGCATGACCACCGCATCCCAGGAGCGTTGCCCGATCACCTCGAGCTTGTGCTCCAGGTGCCAGTCGATGCCGACGCCGGGCTCGGTTTCGAGGTAAACCTCGTAAGGCAAGCCGGCTTGTGCTGTGAATGACTTGAACAATGCAGGCACACCGCCTTGGCCGGTGCTGTTAAGATCGGCAACGCTTTCGGGACGGTAGTAGCGCACCGGCGAGCCATAGCCAAAGGTAAAGCTGTTGCCGATGAACAGGATGCCGGCGGCGAATGTATTGCCGGCGATGAGCCATAGCGCCGGCGTCAACAGCCACCAGGTGCGCCGATTCCGGCGTTGTAATATCGGCACGATGCTATTGTCCTTCCCCATCATGAGCATGTTGCCACTTTAGATTATGCGACACCACCCAAAATGAGCAGAGCCGACGAAGATCGCATCCTGCACGGCCTGTACTACTACCGCGAGAACATCGATGAAGATGTGCAGGTTTCCAGTGAGCAGTTGCTGTGGCTGGCGATGCATCCTTTGGGGGAGAGCGATGCCTGGCACAAGGACGGAAAACTTCAAAGTCTCCATGCATCCGACTTTCCTGAAGAGATCCGCGCCAAGCTGATCACGGCAAAGCTCGAACTGCCGCTGCGTTACCTGCAATACCGGCGCCTGATTACCTATGCGAAGCGCAGCGACGGAATGCTCTACGCAGCCGTCACGTTTGCGGGCGCGGATCGCGCCATCCGTCTTCACACACGGCGGGGCCGCATGGACCTGTGGTACCGGGAGCACCGAGACGGCATCGTCGGCGTCACCATCACCGTCTTGATTGCCTTCATCACCGCGCTGATCACCGTTCTCGTGATCAACAAAATGCTGCGATTCTAGGGCTTTAGTCGACTGTTTCGCACTCTCATTTTCGTTATGTCGTGCCGCCACGCCGCCATATCACGAGTCGCTGCCGCAACATTTGTCCCGGTGTTTACATAGTCGGAGCGGGGTTGATAATTGAGACGTGCGTCACTGGTGTTATGGTGAGTGTCGCTATTTTTAGACGCCGTAAATAGCTGAGAATGTTGCGCATTACCTGCCGCTTTGGCAGCTGGGATGAACGCAACATGTCACGAAGGTACCGGCTCCCGCTTTGGTTACTGACCGCCGGCGCGCTCGGTGTCGCGCTGTCTCTGATGGCGTCGAGCCACCGCAGCCCGCGCAGCGCCCTCGCAGCAAATGCTCCCGCTGCGCGGACAGTGGCCGCCAAGCCACGGACCGCGGCATCGTTGCCTGCGCAATCAGGCGTCGCGGTGAATTACCCCCGGCAGCGCTACATCGTGCAATCAGGCAGTGCCGAGGCGGCGCGCGACGCCGTGTTGCGTGCGGGCGGCATCGTGACCGGCGATCTCAGTGTGATCCGCGCAGTTGCTGCGTCACTCGGTGAGCATGAAATAGCCGCGCTGCGCGCCGAACAGGAAGCACAGCTGCACATCTACAATGACACGGCCGTGGTTGCGAGCTCCTTGGGCGCCCTGCCCGAAACCTACTATCCCAGCGAAGTGGATGCCGCCAATTTGCATATCGGCGGGATGACAGGCCGCGGTGTCACGGTTGCAGTCCTTGATTCCGGGTTATGGAATAAAGAGGGACCGTTGCAGAACGCGCCGGGCGGGATCAGCCGCGTGCTGGCACAGTACGATGTCATTTTGGCGCGCCAGAGTCCGGGCTACTACCAGCCGTCCCCGTTGGAGAGCTATCGCCGAAGCATCAACGATCCTTATGGCCACGGTACACACGTGTCATCCATCATCGCCAGTAGCGGCGTTGCCACCACGGGCAAATATCAGGGCGTTGCCCCCGGGGTCAACTTGGTTTCCGTGCGGGCATTGGATAGCAACGGCCGAGGCCTCTATTCCGATGTCATCAGCGGCGTTCAATGGGTCATCAATCAAAGGAAGCGGTACGGCATTCGCGTGCTCAATTTGTCGTTGGGCGCGCCGCCCTCCGGGCCCTATTGGCAGGATCCGCTCAATCAGGCGGTGATGGCTGCATGGGCATCAGGAATCGTGGTGGTCACCGCCGCCGGTAACCGCGGTCCGGACGCCTTGTCGATCAATGCCCCCGGCAACGTTCCTTACGTGATCACCGTGGGCGCCGTCACCGACAATTATTTTCCGCTGCAGACCAAGCAATATAAATTGGCCTCGTTCTCGTCCGCCGGTCCGACCTTCGAGGGATTCGTGAAGCCCGATGTCGTCGGCATGGGCGGCCACAACAAGGCCTACGCTCCCGACAACGGCACGCTGGCCACCGAGTATCCGAGTTGGATTACTGAACCGTATAGCGACATGACCATGTCGGGCACATCGCAGGCAGCTGCGACGGTCAGCGGTGTGGTGGCGTTGATGCTGCAGGTGAATCCCTCGTTGACGCCGGATCAGGTGAAGTGCCACTTGATGTCCGGTGCACGTCCGGCCGTCAATTCGTCAGGAAAACTGGCTTACACCGTATTCCAGCAGGGCGCGGGCTTGGTGGACGCGCGCGCCGCCGCCTACAGCACCGCATCGAAATGCGCGAATCAGGGCATCAATGTGCTGCTCGATCTCGCCGGTTTGCAACATTACGGCGGCCGCGCCAACGAAGATGCCAACGGCAATTTCTACATCATGCAAGTGTCGGCCTCGAATACGAACCTGGTGGGTTCGTTGTTGGGCGGCCTGCTGGGCGGCGTCAGCAACTTAGTGTCGAACGTGCCGTTGGTGGGTAGCCTCGTGAAGGGCGTGGCGGAGCTGCTCGATGGCTTGCTGTGGAATGGTCAATATACCTCGGGCAGCGGTTATTCGTGGGCCGACGGCTATTCATGGGCCGACGGCTATTCGTGGGCCGACGGCTATTCATGGGCCGACAACTATTCATGGAGCGAAGGCTATTCATGGGCCGACGGTTACACGGGCGCCGATGTACCGCTGCCGGAATAGATAAAGCACCTGCATGCGGGCTCGCGGGCGCATTCTCAGCACTTTGGCAGCCTGCATAGCGGCGGCGGCGCTACATGGCGTCGCAATTGCAGGTGCTCCGACACCTGCGACCCGACCCATGTATTTCGAGCACCTTACGGTGCGCGACGGGCTCTCAATGAGCACCATCAGCAGCATCCTGCAGGATTCCCAAGGCTACGTGTGGCTTGCCACTGAGTCGGGGCTGAACCGCTACGACGGCTACACGGTACGGCAGTTTCGCCGTGAACGCGGCAATCAGCGCGGGCTTGCGAGCGACTACATTTGGTCCATCGCCGAAGACGCGCACGGCGATCTTTGGCTCGCTACGGACGGCGGCGGCGTGGCGCGCTGGGACCGACGTACCGAGAAATTTGAGCAATTCAGGCACGATCCCGAGCGTCCGCAATCGCTGGCCGGTGACGGCGTTCGCGCGCTGTTGATCGATTCCAACGGGTTCGTTTGGGCCGGAACCAAGGATCATGGACTTGATGTACTCGACCCGCGGACCGGGTCGGCGCGACATTTTCGACATCAGGATTCCGATGAGCATTCCTTGCCCTCCGATGCCATAGGCGCGTTGTATGTCGATCACGCAGGCCGAATTTGGGTCGGCACGGACGGCGGACTCAGCCGCTACGATACCCTGAGCGACGGCTTCATTAATTTCGGCGAGGCTATGAGCGCCGCGCAGATACGCGACTCTCGGGTTCGCGCCATCCGGGAAGATCATACCGGGGCGCTTTGGATCGGTACTGTCAACGGCGGTCTCGCCCGGCTCGACCAGAACGGCACTACATTCACGGTGTTTCGGCATGACGCGAGCAATCCCCATTCACTGAGCCATGACCACGTCTGGGCGGTGCTGGAAGACGATGCAAAGCGTTTGTGGATCGCGACTGCCGATGGACTGGATTTATTTGATCGTAATTCGGAGTCTTTCGTCCGCTATGGGCACGATGCCGACAATCCCCAAAGCCTCCGCGACAGCGGTGTCTCATCTCTCTATCAAGATCGCGGCGGCGTGCTCTGGGTCGGGACGCGCGAGGGCGGCGCCAGCCACTGGAATCCACGCAGTTGGCTGCTGGGTCACTACTTCAGTGATGCGTTTCGCGCGTCGCAAATAGAATCCTTCGCGGATGACGGCGCGGGGAAGGTGTGGGTGGGCACCATCGGCGGGGGATTGATCGAAATCGACAGCCGCACCGGGCGCGAGCGCCACTATGGCGCGGATAAATCCAGCGCCGGCCCACAGCTTTCGGACGACCGTGTCATGGCGCTGCTCAACGATCATCAGGGCTCCTTGTGGATCGGCACCATGTCCGGCGGACTTGACCGGCTGGATCTTGCCAGCGGCAAGCTTCGCGTCTACCGCTCGACGGCGGCCGATGCGAACACGCTGCCCGCCGACGGGGTCATGTCATTATACGAAGACCGACTCGGTACGCTCTGGGTCGGCACGTTTCGAGGCGGCTTGGCCAGCTTTGACCGGGCTACGGACAAGATCACGCGCTATCCGTTCGGATTGGCGACTGCCCAATCGCTCAGCAGCTCCAAGGCCAGTGCAATCGTGGAGGATGCACTCGGCAATCTCTGGATTGGCACCATCGGCGGAGGTCTCAATCTTCTTGAACGCAAATCCGGCCGCTTCTACGCTTACCGACGTGATAACCGCGACCCTAAGAGTCTCAGCGACGATACCGTGTATGCGCTGCACATCGATCCGCACGGAGACTTGTGGGTCGGCACGGCGGACGGCCTCGATCGCGTCATAGGCACTTCAGCGCAGCCCGAAGCCGTACATTTCGAAAACCAATCCGGACTCAGCGGGATGCCGAGTCAAGTGGTTTGGGGTATCGAATCGGATCGGGATTCGCGCTTGTGGCTGAGCACCAACAATGGGCTGGCGCGATTCGACCCTCATATGCATTCCGTCAAGCTGTTCCATCAAGTGCATGGGCTTCAGGACGATGAATTCAACGTCAATGCGCACTTCCGCGGTGCCGACGGCACTTTGTATTTCGGTGGCAACCATGGCTTCAACGCTTTTTCGCCGGACCTTATCGCTTCCGAAGGACCGGCGCCGCGCGTCGTATTGACCATGGCCTCGAAGCTCAACCAGCCGATAGCCGCTCAAGAGCTGCCGAACGCGACGCGTCCGTTGACATTGGCCTATAACGACAAACTTGTCACCTTGGATTTTTCCGCGCTGGATTTCACCTCGCCTGCCGACAATCACTACTCCTACCGGCTGGAAGGCTTCGACAGCGACTGGATCGATGCAGGAACCATGCATCGCGCCACATACGCCAACTTGGATGCCGGCAATTACCTATTCAAGGTGCGCGCAGCGAATGCCGACGGCGTTTGGAGCGATGATAGTTTGAGCATCCCCGTGCATGTGGCGCCGGCGCCGTGGAATACCCTTGCGGCGCGCATGCTCTATGCGCTGGCTGCGGCGGCAATACTCCTCTATTTATGGCGCTTTCAGCGTCAGCGCCGCGAGCGCGAGCTGCGCTACAGCCGCGAGCTCGAACACACGGTGCGCATCAGAACGCACGAACTCGAGGAGCGCAATCAACAGCTGCAGGTCTTGAGCCGCGCCAAGACCGACTTCGTAGCTCGCATGAGCCATGAATTACGTACACCCATGAACGGCGTACTGGGGATGACCAGTTTGCTGCTCGATACCCATATCGATCAGTCGCAGCGGCGTTTTGCAGAGGCCATTCATCGCTCGGCCGATTCGCTGCTGGCCATCGTCGATGACGTGCTGGACTTCTCCAAGATCGAGGCCGGACGGCTGCAGCTGGATCCCGTCGACTGCGACCTGATCGAATTGTTCGAACAAACGGTTGAAATGCTGGCCGCGCGCGCCGCAACCAAGGGCATCGAGCTGCTCTGCGATTCACCGGCGGCTGCGCTGCCGCGAGTCAAGTTGGACGCTGTGCGTCTGCGTCAAGTGCTGGTCAATCTCGGCGGCAACGCGGTGAAATTCACCGAGCGCGGCGAAGTCATTCTGCGCTTGGAACTTCTGG
This sequence comes from Steroidobacteraceae bacterium, assembly GCA_035643995.1. GTDB lineage: Bacteria > Pseudomonadota > Gammaproteobacteria > Steroidobacterales > Steroidobacteraceae > Bog-1198. The sequence continues at coordinate 20,943 of DASQPK010000131.1, forward strand.
GCTCGGAACAGGGTTCTGTCAAATTGCGCATTGCCGTGGCCGATACCGGTGTGGGAATCGCGCCGGAAAATCAGACCAGAATATTCGAGGAATTCGCGCAAGAAGATGCCTCGACGACGCGCCGATTCGGCGGCACCGGTCTTGGCCTGGCCATTTCGCGGCAAATCATCGAACTGATGGGAGGCAGCCTCGCGGTGAGCAGCGCGCCCGGCAAAGGCTCCACCTTCTCGTTTGAACTATCCCTGCCGCTTGCGGATTCGCCCTCTCAATTGCCGCAGCTGCCGCGCAGTCTCGCCGGTCTGCGGGTGCTCGTGGTGCATGACAACGCAGCTGCCCGCATGCTGATCGGCAGAACAGTGAGAACGTGGTCCGGCCGCCCGATGGAAGTCGCGTCGTTGGCCGAGGCCTTGAGCGCATCGGCCGGCGCAACCTATGACGCCGTGGTGGTCGATGATGAATTGATCACTCATGCCGCGAGCCTGTGGAAAGAAGTACGCGGCCGCCAGGGCCAAGGCCTGCGCACGATCCGGCTGCTCAGTTTCGTCAGTTTGGGCGCGCCCGCCGCTGCGGGTTCGTCGCCGTTTGATGCCGAGCTCACCAAGCCCCTGCGAATCGCGGAGCTGTACCGTGTGCTCACCGGCAGCGGCAGCGGCAGCACGCCTCTGAACGAGCGCACGATCGCGCTGAAAAAGCCCGCAGGGACGCTGTCGCCGCTGACGGGCCGTGTTCTGGTCGTTGAGGATCAACCTCTGAATCGTGAAGTGGCGATCGGCATGCTGACATCGCTGGGGCTGGAAGTGGAGACCGCACACCACGGCCAGCAAGCGCTGGACATTCTGCAAACGAGGTCTTTCGCCGCCATTTTGATGGATTGCGAAATGCCGGTGATGGATGGGTTCTCGGCGACGTCAGCCGTACGCAAGCGCGAGCCGGCCGGAATTCATGTTCCGATCATCGCCCTGACCGCCGACGTGACGAGTGCCGGGCGCGCCGCGTGCCTGGCGGCAGGAATGGACGATCATCTGGCCAAGCCCTTCCGGCGAGAGGCGCTGCACGCGATTCTGTCGCGATGGCTTGGCGGCAATCCGCTGCGCCCGCCGGTGTCGGCGCCGCCCGCGCCGCCGAATGCGCCCATTCTCGACGGCGCCACCCTGGATGCACTGCGCGCGCTGCCCAAGCGCGGTCCGAAGGACATGCTCATGCACATCGGCGAGCTGTACTTGGTGGATTCGCGCGGGCTCATCGCCTCGATCGAGCAATCTTTGAGTGCCGGCAATGCGGCCGACCTGGCACGCGCCGCCCACGCCTGGCGATCCTATAATGGCAACGTCGGCGCACATGGCTTGGCGCAACTGTGCCGAGAACTGGAGGATGCCGCGCGCGCGGGCAATTTTGCCTCGGCGGGCCAGATCTACACCCAGATCCAAGCACTGCATGCTCAAGTCCGCGACGAGCTGCAGATAGAGATGCGCAGGTCAGCATGAGCAAGCCGATCACACCGGTGCGCGTGCTGATCGCCGATGACGATGCGATTTTGCGCGAGATTGCCTACGCCATGCTGAATGAGGCGGGTTTCGCGGTACAAATGGTATCCAGCGGCGATGCCGCCGTTGCCGCTTGCGCCTTGCGCATGCCGGATATCGCGTTGCTCGATGTGGAAATGGCGGAAGGCGACGGGTATCAAGCCTGCACCAACATTCGATCCCTGCCGGGCGGCGCGGATTTGCCCATTGTGATGGTCACCGGATGCGACGACAGCGTATCGATCGATCGCGCCTATGAGGCCGGCGCCACCGATTTCGTGGTCAAGCCGATCAATTGGACGCTGCTGGCACACCGCATCCGCTACGTGATGCGCGGCGCGCGCACCATCGACGCGCTGCGATTCAGCGAGCAAAAAAATGCTGCGCTGCTGAAGGCGATCCCTGACGGCATCTTTCTGGTCGACAGCGCCGGCGTCGTCGGACATTGTTTCAGTCCCATCGCAGGGCTGTCCGAAACGCCGCGCGAAACGGCTCCGACATCGTTTTTCGATCTGATTCCCGGGACCATGCGGGGCCGGGCCATGGATTGTCTGAGTTCTGCGCTGCGGGGCGAAGCAGCTGTGTTCGAGTTCTCAATGGAAGCCAAGGCGCAAGTGATGCGGCACTTTGAATGCCGATACCTGCCCAATTCCGCCGGCCAGGTATTGGCCATCGTTCGAGATGTGAGCGCGCGCAAGGAGACAGAGGCGCACATACACAGATTGGCCTATTTCGATACGCTCACAGAGCTTCCCAATCGTGAATGGATCCGCGAATACCTGGCACAGTCGCTGAACGAGGCGCGTCGCCGCCATCGGCATCTGGCCTTGCTCTATGTGGACCTTGATCAATTCAAGCGCATCAACGATACGTTGGGTCACGGTACGGGCGATGCGCTGCTTCGCCAGGTTGCCGAGAGACTGCAGGCAACGTTTGATCAGGACGGCGTGGGCGGCGTGCAGGGACAGATCGCGCGCGTGGGCGGGGATGAGTTCATCGTGGTGCTCACCGGGATCTCCGATGCAGTCCAGCCCGAGCAGGTCGCAAAGAGAATATTGTCGCTGCACCAGGCGCCGTTTCTGCAGGCCAGTTACGAACTCGTGGTGACGCCCAGCATTGGGATCGCGACGTTTCCCGAACACGGCGATGATGTGCAGAGCTTGCTCAAGAACGCTGAGGGAGCGATGTACGAGGCCAAGTCGAGCGGCCGAAATCAGCTGCGTGTGTACGACAGCGCCGTGAATGCGCGTGCGCTCAAACGACTATCCCTGGAAATGGAACTGAGAAGGGCGGTCGAGAATTCGAGTCTCGAAGTCTACTACCAGCCAAAGTACGATGCGCGGACCTTGAGATTGACGGGGGGCGAGGCGCTGTTGCGTTGGTTCCACCCCGAACGCGGCCAGATTCCGACCGGCGACTTCATCGCAGTGGCCGAGGAGACCGGGCTGATCGGCGACATCGGCAAGTGGGCGCTGCAGCGGGTATGCCGCGATCTCACCCAATGGCGCGGCGAAGGATTGGCATTGCCGCACGTTGCGGTGAATGTGTCCGGCCGCGACTTCATGCATCCCGAAGCGCTGCTGCGCTTGAGCGAAACGGTCACGCAGGCGAATTTGTCGCCATCGCTGTTCGAGTTGGAACTCACCGAAGGCGTCCTGATGCGCGATGCCGAAGCCGGGCGCCGCTCGCTGCTGGCACTGAAGGAGTTTGGCTTTGCGCTTGCCGTTGATGATTTCGGCACAGGCTACTGTTCATTGAACTATTTGAAGCGCTTTCCGCTCGATACCCTGAAGATCGACCGCTCGTTCGTCGCCGACATCAGTGAGGACCCGGATGATGCGGCCATCGTAAGGGCAATCATCGCGCTGGGCCACAGTCTCGATCTGAAGATCGTCGCCGAAGGAGTCGAAACGCTCGCGCAGCTGCAGTTTCTGCAGGCTGAGGAATGCGATTCCATCCAAGGATTTCTGATGAGCGCCGCGGTTTCCGCGGCCTCATTTGCGGAGCTTCTGCGGCTGCCGAAGCCCTCACTCGCCTCGCTCGGCAAGCTGCCTATGCGCTTCGCGGGATGACCTGCCGGCGCGCCGCAGTGCACGAGATGAACGCTGCATAGCTCCATGCCAGCTGTTGCGCGGATCGTTGAACGCCGGTCTGCTGATCGAATTGTTCGGACAACTCGCCGCTGAGCGGCGTATACCTGCGCACCGTCTCGAGAAACGCATCGCCGCGCTCAACCAGTGACTTGCGCGCCGGCGGTCCAATCGCCTGCGACTCGAGTGCGGCTCGAAAGCAGAACTCCGCCGCCGCGAGCGTCGAGAAATAATAGGCGCCGCCCGAATAATAGACATCGCCCGCGTAGCGGCCCATGGCCGGCGCCCGGCCTTCGCGGTTGCGGTTGATGGCATATTCGGCGTCAAATAGCGCTTCCAGTTTTGCCAGCGTGGCATGCATCCGGGGATCGCGCACAGAATGGGTCTCGCCGCTTCCTGCCGCATGCAGTGCGGCGAAGATAACGGAGATATCGAGTTCCTTCCCCGAGGGTGCATTCGCTTCCAGCATGCGCGACCGGTAGAACTGCAAATCCTCCCGCCAATACCCGTCAAGAAGGCGCAGGATCTCGGCAGCGTCGGCGCGGCAGGCGAGTGCAGCGGCACTCTCGCCTTGCAGGTCGAACCAGCCGGCGCCGCGATCGAGAGCCGCGGCGGCCAAGCGCAGCGTGTAGTAGTGCAGTCCCTTTTCCTCTTCCCAAATATCGAAACAGCCTTCGCGCCAGTGCCGACGGGTAAATTCAAGATCGGCTCGGAGCAGCGCATCGACCAAACCGCCGAGGTCGGGTTCGAAGTGCGCACTGTGCCGCCAGCGCAGCAGGGTGATCGCGCGCATCGACGCACCGTCATTTTGCGGCCGGGGCCATTTGGAAATATCGAGAGTCCCGTCCGGGTTGACGCGTGTCTCGCCGGTAACCGTCTCGCCATGAGCTGCCGCGAGGTCCTCGTCGGAGCGCACATATTGCCGATAGTCCGGTGCGATGGCGTCGCGCCATGCCGAGCCCGAGCTCGAGCCCGGACCCGCACCGGGGCCGCTCAAGCTGCGTCCATCGAGCACCTGCAGCGACAAGCTGAAATGCACAAAGTCGGCAAAATTTGAAAGGGCATTGCACTCGACGCTGGCGTCTTCGAACAGCAACCGCAGGGCATCGATCACCACCGCCGAATCGCGGTACCAATGGAAGAAATAGTCCGGTTCCGGATCGTAGGCGCCGAGCACCGGCGATGCGACGATGGAGCCTTTGCGCGGTTTCACGGTTTGCGCGAATCCGGGCCGGTGCTTGACGATGCCGACGGGGGAGATGCTGCGCATCATGGCGGCCGCGCTGTGGCGGTACTGACGCTCTATCCAGCGATCGAGCGCTTCCATCAGCTAGGAGCCCATCCCGGTGAAGCCCAACGCCCGCAGTCCCGCTTGAATTTCCGGCGCCTTCATGAACAGCTTCCATAAAAGACCCGTGCGGTAATTCTCGATCATGATCACGATGGGCCCCTGATCAATGGAGAGATACGTATCTGCGTACCAATCTCTTGCCGCGCAAAATGCATCGACGAAGCCAAATCGTCCCCAAATCTTTTCGCCATGGACGTTGAGGAAGTGACGTGTGGCCCGGATCGACTGCTTGGGCGCATACGGCATGCTCGCCAGCGCCGCAGTGGGGGCGATCGTGCCATCGTCCTCATCCGGAGCGTGCGGGCGGTAGCCGTCGGGACCGTCGCTCGATGTAAGACCCCAACAAGAGGCGCCGTAGCCTTTGTGATGCAGCGGATTTTTCTTGCAATGCGCGTGATTGATGCGCACGTGATTGACGTTTTGTTCCCAGTAATCCGCATAGCGGTCTTTCAGGCCGCGCGGGTCGATTCCACAGAAGGAATACTGCGTGAAAAACAAGGGTCCGCCAAACGGATACCCCAGCGGCAAGGGGATGCCGTAATAGGATTTGCCATTGAGAAAATGACGGCCGACTGTGAACCCTGTTTCGTAGGCGTTGGCGTCGATGCCATAGCGCGGGGCGGATGCGGCCAAGACATAAGTGATCAGGCATTCGTTCCACCCGCGGATATCCAGGCCCTGTGCCCAGCCGTTGTTCGGGCTCCAGTGCCATTTGAGCACTCGGTGTCCGCCTTGCGAGTACCAATCCCATTCCACGTCTCTCCACATATAGTTGACCAGGCCTCTGATCTTGGACTCGGCGGGCGTGTCGCGGCTGAAATATTCGCGCGCGCACAGCAGCCCCATGATCAAGAACGACGTTTCGACCAGATCGCCGCCATCGTCTTTGCGGGTGAAGGGTATGGTGGCGCCGGTGCGCCCATTCATGAAATGCGGGAACACGCCGTGATAGCAGGTCGCTTTGACCAGCAGATCCAGCATGTGTCCGAGGCGCTCCGCGGCGGCCGCGCGCGTGACCCATCCGCGCTCCGCAGCGACGATGATCGCCATCACGCCGAATCCCGAACCGCCGATGGTCACCAAATCGTCCAAGGGTCCTGCCACGGTCTTGCACCGGTCCGGCGCCAAACCGCTGACCGGATGTGCCGCCTCCCAGAAAAACCCAAAGGTTTGTCTTTGCACTGCTTCGAGCAATTCCTCGTCGGGCAAGGCTGCAAGATCGGCCGGGCGTAAGGACTTCGGTTTTCGCATATTTAGAACCTTCTAAGTAGTTGCCGTCGCAGGCCGCAAAGCGGCAGGCGACGCCGGGGGTATTAATTTCTTTGCGGTCGGATCATTGACCAAGTGCAGCACCCGCGAAAAGAATTTATGCGCATCGGAGCGTCCGATATGAATCACGCCGCAATCCGGCAGCTGGCCGGTAAATATATCAACGAACCGGTCGAGCGCCCTGTCATCCAGAGAGTCCAGTACCTCATCGATGACCACCCACTGCGCCTTGTGGATGAGCACGCGGGCCAGCGCCAAGGCGTGCTGTTCGTCCTCGCTCAATTCCCGGTCCCAACGCCGCGTCGAATCCAGCAGCGGCGTGAGGCGAGCGAGGCCGACACAGGCCAGTGCATCCGAACACGCCGCGGTCTCGAACAGGTTGACAGCCTTCGGATAGGCGAGCACTTCGCGCAGCGTGCCGGGAGGAAGATAGGGTGTACGCGGTATGTATAAGATCTCGTCCCCGGCAGGATAGGCGATCTTTCCCGTGCCCCACGGCCACAATCCGGCCAGGGCGCGAAATAGCAGAGTCTTGCCGGTTCCGGAGTCTCCGACCATCAGCACGCGTTCTCCACCCTTTATTCGCACCTTTTTTTCCTGCAGCATGGTGCAGCCGCGCGGCGAGCCAATCCGCAGCTCGTCAATTTCAAATTCGCCGGCTTTTCCGGGCGCATAAGAGATGCGGCTTTCGACATCGTGCATGACGTCCATGCCGAGCACCGCGCGGCGGAAACCCGCGACGCGCAACAGGGTCGCGCGCCAATCGGCGATGGTGCTGAAATTATCGACGAACCAGCGCAAGGAGGACTGAACTTGCAAGAAGGCGCCGGACGCCAGCATGAGGCCGCCGAAGGTCAGGTTGCCGGCGAAATACAGCGGGGCGGCGACCAGAATCGGAGCGACCAACGTAAACCACCCGTAGCCGGCTGTGATCCAGGTGAGATTGGTCAGGCCCGTGACCAACCGCGCGGTGGCCTTGAGTACGCCCGCAAGATCCAGATCGATCCGCCGCGCTTCGTCCGCTTCGCCGCCATTTAGGGTGATCGCATCGATATGCTCGTTCACGCGCACCAGCGAGAACCGCAAGTCCGCCTCGCGCGCGTAACGCTCCGCATTGCGATCGACGAGGGTCTTGCCGACCCAATAGCTGACCAGCGAAGCGGATCCCGAGTACACCACCGCCGCCCACACCATGTAGCCCGGGATCACGATTTGCCGTCCATCGAAGTGGAAGGCAAAATTATTGGACAGGCTCCACAGTACTTTCACGAAGGTGGCGAGCAGGATTGATGACTGAAGCAATCCAATGCCAAGATCGGCGGACAGTTCAGTGAGATGCCGGGCATCTTCGTGCACGCGCTGATCCGGATTGACGCCCATGGGGCCCGCGTTAGTCAACCGGAATGCCCTGCCGGGCACCAGCCAATTCTGAATGAGGTCGTGAACCAGGCCCTGCCGCAACTTGAGCTTTAATGTCTCGGTGAGCCAGCGCTGGCCGACATTAAGGACCAAGAGGATGCCGGCGATCAGACCAAAGATGCCAAGTTGGTAGAGGAATTGCGTAAAATTGCGGTGCGACAGGGCATCATAGAAGGGCTGATTCCAACTATTGAGGCGAATTTGACCGTAAGCCGTGGCAGCGATGACGAAAAATATGGACCCCGACAGCAAAAACAGCGTATTGCGCACCGGTGCCGCCCACAGGGCCCGTGCCATCATTTCGAGCTGCGGCACGAGGCGTGCATCCGCGATTTCCTCTGCGTCGGCCTTAGGCTCGGCCGATCCATCCGGCATGTCATTAATCATGCGTTTCTCTCAAGCATTGTGATCCGGGCATTATCATTCACGATGGCGTCCCAGGGGAGCTTAGTTAAGTGAGCCGTGTCGAGAGCTTGATCGCTCGCATGACCCTGACCGAAAAACTGGGGCAGATGACCATGACAGCCTGTGGCCAGGCGGTGACCGGCCCGACGATTGCGGGAGATTCCACCGAAGCGATCAAGAGCGGCGCGATCGGTAATTTGCTCAATATTGTCGGCGCGGAAAACGTGCACGAGATGCAGCGATTGGCGGTCAAAGAGTCGCGTCTGGGGATTCCACTGCTCATCGGCTATGACGTCATCCACGGGCATCGGATTCTATTTCCCATTCCCCTGGGCGAAACGGCGGCGTTCGACCCTGAAGTTTGGGCGTTGAGCGCTCGCGAGGCGGCGAAGGAGGCTGCCGCCGATGGATTGGCCATGACCTTTGCGCCCATGCTCGATGTGGCGCGGGATCCGCGATGGGGCAGGAGCGCCGAGGGTCCGGGCGAGGATCCTCTGGTAGGGGCGCGCATCGCCGAAGCCAAAGTGCGCGGATTTCAGGGTGCATTGCTCTCGCATGCGGACTCACTTGCTGCGGTTGCCAAGCACTACTGCGCCTATGGGCCGGTCACCGCGGGGCGTGACTATGCCCCGGTGGACATTTCTGAACGCACCTTGCACGAGGTCCATATGGCGCCCTTTGCCGCGGCGATATCCGCCGGCGTGGCTGCCATGATGCCGGCCTTCACCGACCTGAATGGTGTCCCGATGACGGCCAACAAGGCATTGCTTCGAGACTGGCTGCGCGGGCGCTTAGGATTCGATGGCGTCATTGTCAGCGATTATAACGCGATCGCTGAATTGATCCGCCACGGTATTGCTGCGGATTTGCCCGAGGCCGCGGTTCTGGCGCTCAAGGCGGGCGTGGACATCGATATGATGTCCGACGCCTATCGCCGTGGCTTACCGGTTGCGCTGAAACGCGGAGCAATCGGCGTCGCCGAGATTGACGAGTCGGTTCGCCGCGTGTTGATCTTGAAGGAGCGGCTGGGATTGTTCGACGACCCCTATCGTCGCGGCAAGACACGCGAATCCGCGGCCGCGCTCACGAACCGCCGGCAGGTTGCACGCACCATCGCGACTCGTTCCATCGTGATGTTGAAAAACGCCGGCGATACGCTGCCGCTGGCGGGCTCGGTGCGGCGTGTGGCAGTGCTCGGTCCCTTGGCGGATGCCTCAGCCGAAATGCGCGGGGTGTGGTGGGGTGCCGCCGCGCCGCAAGGGCACGTGACGGTGCTGGAGGCCTTACGCACGGCTCTGCCGCATGTCGAGATGTTGCACGCCGAAGGCGTTGCGATCGAGAGTCCTGATGTCAGCGGGATTGCCGCGGCAGTCAATCATTGCGCGACTGCGGATGCCATCATCCTATGTCTTGGAGAAGCCGCGAGCATGAGCGGGGAGGCGTCGAGCCGCGCGCATCTGGGTCTGCCGGGGATTCAACGGCGGCTCGCGGAAGCGGTATTCGAGCAAGCTCAGCGCTCCGCCACGCCCGTGATCGTAATCCTATTTTCCGGGCGACCGCTGATCGTTCCGTGGCTGATCGAGAGATCGGACGCCGTGCTCGCGGCCTGGTTCCTGGGCAGCGAGGCCGGTCACGCCCTGGTTGACGTCCTCTTGGGTAAACAGAGTCCGAGCGGCCGTACACCGGTGACCTGGCCGCGGGCTACCGGACAGGTGCCGATTTTTTTCAGTGAGCGCCCGAGCGGCAGGCCCTTCGACAGCAACGACCGATTTACCAGCAAGTACCTCGACGTCGCCAATGAGCCGCTGTTCCCCTTTGGTTTTGGGCTCACCTACGGTCGATTTGAGCTGTCGAATCTCCGGCTATCGAAAGGCGCGATCGGGATCGACGACGCGGTGACCGTTCAGGTGGATGTCATCAATCAAGGGGCGAGGGAGGCGCAAGAAACCGTGTTCTTGTTTACGCATGACAAGGTCGCGAGCGTCTCGAGGCCCAAGCTTGAACTGAAGGGCTTCGGCAAGATCAGCCTGCGGCCCGGCGCGATCGGCACCGTAACCCTGTCGCTGCGCGCCGCGGAACTGCGCTTTCTCGGGCTGGACCTCGAACCTGTGTTCGAGCCCGGCGAAGTCGAGATTCTGGTCGGCCCCTGTGCCGACAGAACGCAGCTGCTGGCAGCAACCATTCAATTGGTTGCGTCCTGCCCATGTGAATCAAATGCCCCGTAGTGCCGGTCAGTGCGCCGCGCCGCCGGCGATTTCGCACGCCCATTGATAAACGTTTTCGCTTTGGGTTCCGGGCACGATGGGCACCCAGGCGGCTTGCTTGACGTCGGTTGCCTCACTCGTCTCGCTGCCGGTAATGTTGTTCTCCGAGTAGTAGATGATCAGCAGCGCGCGAGCCCGCTCATTCCCGCAGTCGTATTGAATTTTTTCGACATAACTGAAATAAATGTCGCCGCCGCTGTTTCGCTGAGGCTCCGGGTATTCCTCCCGTAGCCACACCGTGATGAGGTGACCCGAGCGCTTCATTTGATGATCGGTGCTGAAGGAGGCCCACGATCCATCCGGCGCGACGCCCCTGAATTGCCAACCGCCGGCCGTCATCGGATTCAGCGTGCCTACCCAGGCCATGGGGTTCGCTTTTCTGGCCGCGCGCTGCGTAGCCAACCGTTCCGCCTTCGCCTTGACCTCTTCCTGGGCCTGGGCGCGCTGCGCCTCCCACATCTTCGCTTGCTCAGGAGTCTGCGCAGTGCCCACTCCGGTGTGCAAGAGACAGGCGCCGACTGCAATTCTGGCCGCGATCAGCAATGAAAATTTTTGTATCATGGCTGCATTTTAAGTCATTTACCCGCTGCCGCGGCATGATAGTCGAAAGCCAGCCGATGATAGTAGTGCCGGATGAGGATTCCGTCCCGCACGAGTACGTCGTCCTCGATGGGACCCAGTCGACCCACATGTGCTTCGATCGCCTTATCCTCGAGCTCGCCCCGGGTCCAGGCGACGAGCAATAGATTTCGGTGCTCCTGCGCCTCGCGCGGCATCCACCGTTCATACATGAGGCCCATGCCGCCAAATAGATGGCTGTTCGCGGTCTCGAGGCCGGTTGGTGTCCGCGCGCCGCCGTAGAACGCCAGCTCACTGGCAATGGCATATCGATCCATGCCGACGATGAGCACGGGAGCGCCGCCGGGCCGCGCGTAGGCGTTCGCGGTTTCAACGATGTGCGCGCTTAAATTTCGCCAACCAACCGGGACCACTTCGATGTGCTTGCCGTACCTCAAGCCGGGCAGCCCGAGAACGAGATAGTGCAGGCCGGCGCCGTAAAGCAGCAGCATGGTGATCATGGTGGGCATCCATGCGGCGCGAATCCATGCGCTGAATCTGCCGACCTTCGCATCCACGGCGATCATGGCGAATGCCATCGCGGGGAGCGCGGCAGTCCACAACGGGCCGGTCCAATCGAGCTTTACCTCGTGGCGCAAACTGAACGCTGCGAACACCGCAAGCGGCACAAGAATGGCAAGAGTGAACAGGCGCCGGCGGCGGGCGGCTTCGGCAAGCCCCTCGCGAGGATGCGGCCAGGTCCAGAGCACGCCTGCGACGGCCAGCAGCCCCGTCGGTGTGATCAATACGATGATGGAGCCGATCAGTTTATGCAGCGCGAACTGCGGAGCTTCTGCAATGCGGCGCGAGGTCTGGAAGGCGAAGGACGCCCACTCATGCTGCGCGTTCCAGACGAGAACCGGAGAGAACAGCGCCAGCGCCAGCAGGGCGGCGAGATAGGGTTCCTTGCGCCGCAGCCAGTGACGCGAATTCGGATCCCATACCATGAACGCCATCGTCACCGGTGCCAGGATTGCGATGGAATATTTTGAGATCATCCCAATACCGAGGGAGACACCCGCAAGCCACCAAGCGCGGGATTGGTTGCCGATCAGCGCGCGCTCGAGAAAATAAAGCGAGGCCGCCCATGCTGCAGCGAGAGGGGCATCGGGCGTCATCAGGAAGCCGGAAAGGAAGAAGTAGGGTAGGGTTTGCGCCAACAGCAATGCTGCGAGCGCACCGGCCTCGCCGAACAGATTGCGGGCCAACTTGTAAACGAAAACCGACGTGACGGCCCCGCAGCACAGTGCCCCTGCGCGCACGCCGAATTCTGTTTGCCCGAATAGGCCGGTGCCGAGCCGGATCAGCCACGCCACCATCGGTGGATGATCCAGATAGCCGAAGTCCAGATGCCGGGAATAACTCCAGTAATACGCTTCTTCGGGCATCATTTCGACCGAGCCGGCGTAGATCAATCGCAGCACAACGGCATAGGCGATGAGACCGATCGCGAGCCGCCAGGGCTTTTTCGCGGCTTCGGAAGCGGCGTACGAGAACCCCGGCAAGGTCACCGCGAGCCCCAACGCAACCACGAGAACGATCGCGAGTTGCGGCGGCCAACCCCAGCGTTGCGTCAAAAGCGCCAATGCGCCGCCGCGCAGGAAAAGTCCCATGAATCCGATGATCAATATGCGCAGGTACAACTGCCCATCTTGAGATTGGCGTTCGGCAGCATTCATGGCCTGCCATCGCAACACCCATGTGACGACGATGCCCGCCGCGCAGGCCAGAGCGTTGCCGGCTCTGAGAGACACGCCTGCAGCCATCAAGGCGCAAAACGCGGCGATATCGATCAGCGGTGCGAGCAGGATTGCGAAGCGCCGGTACAACTACAACCACTTGGCTTTTTTGAAGCGAAAATAGAGGTATACATCGATCGCCGCCATGAACAGCAGGGAGATCGCGTAGCCATAGCGCCATTTCAATTCCGGCATGTGCTCAAAGTTCATGCCATAGATGCCGGCAATCATGGTGGGCACGGCCAGCAGCGCCGCATAAGCGGCCAGGCGCTTCATGGTTTCGCTTTCTTGCAGCGTGACCAGGGACAAATTCACCGAAATGGCAGTGGCGACGGTGTCGCGAATGGAATCGGCCGTTTGGTTCAGACGCTGCAAGTGATCGTAGATATCCCGAAAGTATTCCGTGATCTTCGCACACAGCACCGGCACGCGGGCGCCGGATAGATTGGAGACGCCTTCCAGCAGCGGAGTCACGGCATGCTTCATGACCATGAGGCGCTGCTTGAGGGCGTAGAGGGATTCGATATTGGCGCGCGGCGCGCCCTCCGGTGCGAATATGCGCTGTTCGATACCGTCGAGTTCGTCTTCCAGGCCGTCGAGAATCGGGAAGTAGCGGTCCACCACCGCGTCGGTGAGTGCATACAGGACAAAGCCGGGGCCCTGGCGCAGCAGCTTCGGTTCGCGTTCGCAGCGGGCACGCACCTCGGAAAAACCCTTCTGCGCCCGGCTACGCACCGACAGAATGTAGCGAGACCCGGCAAAGATGGCGAGTTCGCCGACGCGATACTCCCCCTCGGCAGGCTCAACCAGATGCAGCACGGCGAACAGACTGTCGCCATATTCCTCGACCTTCGGCCGCTGATGCCCGACCAGCGCATCCTCCACCGCCAGGGGGTGCAGGTCGAAGGATCTTTGCATCTCGGCAAGCTCATCGGCCGTGGGGTCGTGCAGGGCCACCCAGACGAAGCAATGCGCCCGATTCATGTATTCGGAGATCTGTGCGATCTTGATATCGCCGAGCTTGGTGCCGTCCTGATAGGCGACGCAGCTGATGAGCATTTGCCGATCTTACGGCAAAGAGGCCAACGTCGAGGTCGCAACGCTGCCGGCCGCCCCCGGCGCGGGCGCGGGTTGCGCCGTCTCGCGCAGCGAGGCGCCCGACTCTTCGACGGCTAGAATCAAAACGGCTCGCAGCCCGGGAGCGTTATCGCGCAACTCGAGCGGGCTGCCATGCAGCTTCGCCACGGCTTGAACCAGGCTCAAGCCAAGGCCCACGCCGGGCGTGCCCCGGCTAGCATCGCCGCGATAAAAGCGCTGCACCACTTTGGCTTTTTCCAGCTCATCGATTCCCGGGCCATTGTCGGAGACCGAAATTTCCGCGTTGGCGCCGTGCCTTGCCACCGCCACTTCGATCGAGCCGTGTTGCGGCGCGTACTTGAGTGCGTTGTCGATCAAATTGCTCAAAGCCTGGGCGAGGAGCACAGGATCGCCGGATACCAGCAGCGCTCCATTCGAGCGAAACGTCAGATCAATGCTCTTGAGCTCTGCGGCAGGTTCGTAGAACTCCACCGCATTGGCAGCCAGATCGGACACGTCCAGCGACACGAAGCCCGAACGGCGCATGCCGGCATCGATTTCAGCCAATCTCAACAGCGCATCGAAAATGCGAATGACCCGGTCGACATCGGCCACCGCGCCGTCGATCTCCGCGTAGGTCTCGTCGGTGGAAGGCCGGATGAGCGACAGCTCCTCCAGCCGCGAGCGCAGCTCCGCCAACGGCGTGCGCAGATCATGGGCGATGGAATTCGATACGTTGCGCACGCCGTGGACCAGCAGCTCGATTTGATCGAGCATGCCGTTGATGGTGCGCGACAGTGTGTTGAGTTCATCGTCGTTCACGTGGGTGGGCAGCCGGTGCTTCAGGTCGCCGTGAATGATGGCGGATACCGTCTGCCGGATGCTGTTGACGCGTGTCATCAGCGCGCGGCGCGTGATGATGCCGACGAATAAGCCGGCAATGCACAGCACCGCAACCGCCGCGGCCAGTCCGTACCAGAAACGCGTCTGCAGCGGTTTGAACAGCAGATTGTCCCTGCCCACCAGCAGTGTGTAGTTGCCCAGGTTCGTAACGTGCACGAGGGCTTCTTGGATGCCACGGTCGCGGAGCCCCAGACTGACTTTGTAGTTCCCCGGCGTTGCCGGCACGTCGGC
>DASQPK010000132.1:0-10733 GCA_035643995.1 Steroidobacteraceae bacterium
CTGATGCGTCAGCTCGTGGAAAATGATCGAGGCCAGCTCCACGTCGTTCCAATTCACCATGGAGCTCAAGACGGGGTCATCGAAGTGGCCGAGGGTCGAATAGGCCGCGACGCCTCCCACCACCACGTCGAATCCCTTGGCATGCAATCCGGCGGCGAAACGGCGCGCCTGCTTCTCGACGAAATAGCCCCGGTAAGCCACACATCCGACGATCGGAAAACACCACTGCTTCGGATCGACGGAAAATTCCGGCGCGGCGACCACATTCCACACGACATAGGGCCGTCCGATATCCGCATATTTTCGATAGCTGCCATTGTCCGGCAATCCCAGCTCGCGGCTGGCGAAGTTGCGGATGGCGGTGACCGACTTGAGCTGCGCGCGCAGGGCGGCGGACGTCGAGGGGTTGTCGATGACGCGGGGAATTGGCTCCCGCTTGGACATGAGCGCCAGCTGGCCTTGGGCGCTTTGCAATAGATAGCAGCCACCGCTCAAGGCAGCGATCAGCGCGATGGCTACACTCGCGCGGATTGTGGCGGCCATGCTGTTAATATTCACGCATGCAAGTGTATCTGGTTGGCGGCGCCGTTCGAGACGCTCTGCTTGGTCTGCCCGTGAAGGAACGCGATTGGGTCGTCGTAGGAAGTACCCGTGACGAACTATTGGGTTTGAAGTATCGCGAGGTGGGCCGCGACTTTCCCGTGTTCCTGCATCCGGACTCGCATGAAGAATATGCACTGGCGCGTCTGGAGCGGAAAGTATCGCCCGGCTATCGGGGGTTCGCGGTTGAATTTGGGCCGCAGGTTTCGCTCGAGGAAGATCTCGCGCGCCGCGATCTGACCATCAATGCAATCGCCAAGGCCGAAGACGGTTCGCTGCTCGATCCATACAACGGCCGGCGCGACTTGCAAGCTCGCGTCCTGCGGCATGTCTCGCCCGCCTTCATCGAGGATCCGGTGCGCATTCTGCGGGTGGCGCGGTTCGCCGCGCGCTTTGCGTCCTTAGGTTTTCACGTGGCTCCCGAAACCATGGCGCTGATGCGGGCGATGGTCGAACGCGGCGAGGTGGATGCCCTGGTCGCAGAACGGGTGTGGCAGGAAACCGAGAAGGCGCTGCAGGAGCCGGGCGCCAGTGTGTTTTTCAAGGTTTTGCGCGAGTGCGGTGCATTGAAGGTCATTTATCCGGAAATCGACGCGCTATTCGGCGTGCCGCAACCCGAAAAATGGCATCCCGAAATCGACACCGGCGTTCACACCTTGATGGTGCTCGACCAGGCGGTGCGCTTGAGTACGGATGTAAGAGTCCGCTTCGCAGCGTTGGTGCACGATCTGGGCAAGGCGGCGACGCCGCAGGCCGAATGGCCCGGCCATAAGGGGCACGAAGAGCACAGCGTGGCGCTGATCGAGGCATTGAGCGAGCGGCTGCGCCTGCCGAATGAGTATCGCGACTTGAGCGTGATCGTGGCGCGCTATCACGGCAATGTGCACCGTGCCTTTGACTTAAGGCCCAAGACCATCCTGGGTATTTTGGAGAAGACGGACGCATTGCGCCGTCCCGAGCGCTTCGCGCAGGCGCTGCTGGCCTGCGAGGCGGACTCGCGCGGCCGCTTAGGGCTGGAAAGCATTCCTTACCCGCAGCGGGAATATCTACAGGCCGCGCGCGACGCGGCCGCCGCGATCAAGCCCACGCCGCAGGACATTGCGGAGCATGCCGGCCCGCAGATTGCGGAGCGCCTGCACCAGCGGCGCCTCGAGGCCATCGCCGCGCTAGCCGTGCGCATCCAGCCAGCCGACAATGTTTGACACCGTGTCGCGGTAAAAGCGCTCGTACAGCCTGCGCGACACGTAGCCGACGTGAGGCGTCGCCAGCAGGTTCGCGAGCCTTCGGTACGGATGATCCGGCGGGAGTGGTTCGGTATCGTAGACATCGATGGCGGCACCGGCGATTTTCCCTGAATTGAGTGCCTGAATGAGGTCCGCTTCCACCACGATGGGTCCACGCGAGGTATTGATCAAGCGCGCGCTTGGCTTCATCAGGGATAGCTCGCGAGCGCCGATGAGCCCGCGCGTGCGCTCGCTTAAGACCAAGTGTATCGAGACGAAGTCCGCTTGCCGCAGCAGGTCATCTTTCGAGACCAACGCGGCGCCGGCCGCACGTGCCTTGTCCGCGGTGAGGTTTTGACTCCACGCGATCACATTCATGCCAAACGCCAAGGCCACCTGGGCGATTTTTGATCCGAGGTTGCCGAGCCCTAGGATTCCCAGCGTTTGGCCCGACAGGTCATCGCCGATGGTGTGCTGCCATTCGCCTTGGCGGACGGCCGCAGCCTCCTCGGTGAGGTGGCGAGCGCTGCCCAAGATGAGCGCCCAGGTGAGTTCAACCGTGGGGCTGCCGAAGTATCCGGTGTGGACCACCTTGATGCCCTGCGCCGCGGCCGCTTCCAGGTCGATGGAGGCATTGCGCGGACCGGTCGAGGCGATCAATTTCAAATTCGGCAATCGTTCGATGATGCCTCGGTTGAGCGGCGTGCGTTCCCGCATGACGCAGACGATGTCGTACGGGTGCAGGCGTTTGACCACGGCGTCGGGATCCGCGAGATGGTCGTTGAACACATCAACCTGCGCGCGATGGGCGAGGCCGGACCAATCGGCCATCTTCAGCGCCACGGCTTGATAGTCATCCAATACTGCGATTTTCTGCATGTCGTGTCCTATTCCGCGTGTCGTGTCCTATTCCGCGTGTCGTGTCCTATTCCGCATGTCGTGTCCTATAGCTTGTGCCGCAAGTCCAAGAGTTCGAAGCCCGACAGCGGCAAATCCAGGCCCCGCAGCCATACCATGGCCTTGAAACGTTCGCCCATTTCGCCGGGCAACATCAGTTGCCGTGCTTGATGGGCAAGACGCGCAAAGCGATTCTCATCGTCGCCCGCCGCAAGCCGCATTTCTCGATCGATGCCGACACCGGCCAGAAAATGCGCCTGCGTGGTAAAGCCGGCCAATTCGAATCCGGCTTCGCGCGACGCCTCCGCGAGCAGCGTGAAATCCACCCACGCGGTGATGTCCTGCAAACCGACATGGACGAAGGGATCGCTGCTCGCCCGATGCCGGTAGTGGCACACGAGCGTGCCGTCATGGCGCTCCGGCAGATAATACTCGGCACGCGGCAAACCATAGTCGAACCACAGCACGGCGCCGGCGCGCAGCGACTGCGTGACGGCGCGAGTCCACGCCAGGGTACGCGGGCAATACTCCGAAACGTATCCCTCATCCCAGCCGCCGCTCGCTCCATACAACCGGCGACACGCTTGCGCCATCGCCGGATTCGCCGGACGCGCAACCCAGGCGAAATTCCCGTCATCAATCCCGACGCCCAGTTCATCGACGCCGCTCGCGCGCCAGCGAAAGCGCGCCACCGGCAGCGCATCCAGCACCTCGTTGGCGAGAACGATGCCGTCAAAGGGCTCCTCAGGAGGCCGATCGAGCCAGCCGACGCGCTGAAGCACATGCGGCAGCCGCTCGGCAAGAAGCGTGCGAAGCAGCGCGCGCTGACGCTCACGAAGGTCGCCGCTCACCTCCAGAATCCAGTAGTTCTCGGGCAGTTGCCCCAACTCCTCCAGGCGCATCAAAATATCCGCGGCCAGCCGTCCGCTGCCGGCGCCTATTTCGAGGATTGATCCGGCGTGCGGCGACCGCAACGCCCCAGCGTGCAACGCCCGCAACGCCTCGGCGCATTGCAGTGCCACGCAGCGGCCGAACAGGCTGGAGATCTCCGGCGCGGTGGTGAAGTCGCCGCCCGCCCCGAGTTTCTGCGCGCCGCCGCTGTAGTAGCCCAAACCCGGGGCGTACAGAGCCAATTCCATGAACTGCTCGAAACCGAGCCAGCCGCCGGCTGCCCCGATTTGATCCTTCAGATGCTCGCGCGCCAGGGCGCTGTGTGCGGCTTGAGCCTCATCCAACATCATTGCGCGCCGCCGCAAATCTTGAGGTATCGTTGCGGCGCATGACCCTCGTCCCTGACAATTTTGCGCTGCGCGATCGGGTCGTGTTGATCACCGGCGGCGCACGCCGTGTCGGCGCCGAGATAGCGCGCACGCTGCATGCGGCGGGCGCGAATGTATTGATTCACTATCGATCCTCGGCCGCTGCGGCCATTGCTTTGGCAGAAGAGTTCAACAGCATGCGCGCCCACTCGGCCGCCATCTTTGCCGCGCATCTTTTGAATGCGGACGCGCCCGACAAACTCATCGCCGCAACCCTGCTCGAATTCGGGCGTTTGGATGTTTTGATCAACAATGCCTCGAGCTTCTACCCGACGCCGATTGGTCAGATCACGGTGCCGCAGTGGGATGATCTGATGGGGAGCAATCTGAAGGTCCCGCTGTTTTTGTCGCAGGCCGCCGCGCCCTGCTTGCGCGCGCAGCGCGGACTCATCATCAATATGATCGACATCCATGGATTGCGGCCCTTGAAGGCGCATCCGGTTTACAGCGCGGCCAAGGCGGGACTCGCGATGCTGACCCGCTCGTTGGCACGAGAGCTGGGGCCCGAGATTCGCGTCAATGGCATCGCGCCGGGCCCTGTGCTGTGGCCGGAAGGTGACATGGAGGAGGCGCTGAAACGCGAAATCATCGACAAAACCGCGCTGAAACGCCACGGCACGCCGCAGGATATCGCGCGCACCGCACTGTTCTTGGCGAAGGATGCGCCATACATCACGGGTCAAATCATCGCCGTGGACGGCGGTCGCAGCATTTAGCATCGCGCGTCATATCGGGCGTCATGCCGCCGGAGCGGCCTTCGCGGCGCGCCACGTTTCCAAATCCGCAGCCTTGCGTTCCAACATCACGCCGACGTCGCGTGAGCTGCGGATTGCGCCCGGTTTACTCAAGGTGATGCTGACCCACGCAACACCGAACTCCTGAAGAATGAGCATGGCGATGTGCTCGGCGAGGGTTTCCACCAGATGGAAACTGGATACCTCCACAAAGGCCAGTACGCGCTTGGCTACGCCCTTGTAATTCAACGTGTCGCCGATGGAATCGGACAGGGCTGCCTTGCGGATATCGGCGCTGAATTCGATATCGATGACGACGGTTTGTTTGACCTGTCTTTCCCAGTCGAATATGCCGACGATGGTCTCGGTTTTGAGCGCATGAATGAAAATTTTGTCCAATCGATTTAGACCCCTATGCTGCCGAGTTCCCAATTGGCACGAGCGCTCATTCCCAGTCCGCTACGCATGCCTGCCTTGAGTCGCAGGCATCCTGCCAGTGCAATCATTGCCCCATTGTCCGTGCAAAATTCGGTGCGCGGAAAGTACACCTCGGCGCCTAAATCTGTGCCCACCGCCGCCAGCCGTTCGCGCAGGCGGCGATTCGCGCCCACACCGCCGGCGATGACCAGGCGCCTATGGCCGGTCTGAAGCAGCGCACGCCGGCATTTCTCGGCCAGTGTCTCGACCACGGCTTCCTGAAACCCGCGCGCGATATCGGCGCGGACGGTCGGAAGCAAATCGCGGCCGCGCAAGGCTACTAGGGCAGCGGTTTTCAGGCCACTGAAACTGAAATCCAACCCCGGCCGGTCGAGCATGGGCTTAGGGAAGACGAATTGGCCGCTGCGGCCGGATTCGGCGAGCGTGGCCAACGCGGCGCCGCCGGGATAGGGAAGCCCGAGCAGTTTGGCGGTTTTGTCGAAGGCCTCCCCCGCCGCATCATCCAAAGTCTCTCCCACGATCCGATACGACCCCAAGGCCGCGACATCCACGAGTTGGGTGTGGCCGCCGGAAACCAACAGGGCGAGGAAGGGGAAGGCGGGCGGCTTGGGCTCCAGCAGGGGCGCTAAGAGATGTCCTTCCAGATGGTGTATGCCCAACGCCGGCTTGCGCCAGGCCACGCCCAGAGCCGTCGCAAAGCTCGCCCCGACCAGCAAGGCCCCGATCAGTCCGGGTCCGGCCGTGTAGGCGACCCCGTCAATGGAGTCCTTATCCGAGTGGGCATCCGCCAGCGCCTGCCTGACCAAGGGCAAAAGCCGCCGAACGTGGTCCCGGGAGGCGAGTTCGGGCACCACGCCGCCGTAGGCTTGGTGCATGGCCACCTGGCTGTAGAGCCGATGTGACAGAAGACCGTCGATCTCGTCATAGACGGCCACCGCGGTCTCATCACACGAACTCTCAATGCCTAAAACGCGCATATTTTTGCCTTTTACAGGGGCGCACTTTAGAATGCGCCCCCCTGTCGCCGAATGCCGGCGGCCGTGCCACCAATTTTTGAGGTCTGAATGCCCAGCGTTCGCGTTCGTGAGAATGAATATTTTGACGCCGCCCTGCGTCGCTTCAAGCGTGCCTGTGAAAAGGCGGGCGTCCTCACCGAGCTGCGGCGCCGTGAATTCTACGAGAAGCCGACCCAAGAACGTAAGCGAAAAAAAGCCGCTGCGGTAAAACGGCACTTGAAGCGCCTCTCGCGCGAGAACATGCGCGGCACGGGACAGCAGCCTGCGAGTCCCCCGCCGGCTGCCCCGCCCCGCCCCTCTTATTAAGGGTTTGGTCGCCGTTTGAGTACCCTCAAAGAGCGCATTACCGACGATATGAAGGCAGCGATGCGCTCCGGCGAGAAGGAGCGGTTGGGCGTCATTCGCATGATCACCGCTGCCATCAAACAGCGTGAGGTCGACGAACGCATCACGCTCGATGACGCGCAGGTGTTGAGCGTTCTCGAGAAGATGATCAAACAGCGCAAGGAATCGGTGGTGCAGTTCCAAGCCGGCAATCGTCAAGACTTGGTCGACAAGGAAAGTGCGGAAATCACCCTGGTGCAGAGCTACATGCCTTCGCAGCTGAGCGGCGCCGAAATCGACGCTCTGATCAATGAAGCCGTGGCCGCGACCGGCGCCGCGAGCATCAAGGACATGGGCAAGGTCATGGGTCTCATCAAGTCCAAGGCCCAAGGCCGCGCGGATATGGCGTCGGTCGGCGCAAAAATCAAAGCCCGCTTAAGCGGATAACCCAAAGGCGGTCCATGACCGGCCGTATTCCAGATTCGTTTCTCGACGAACTCGTCTCGCGTTCGGATATCGTGGACATCATCAGCGCGCGGGTGCCGCTCAAAAAAGCCGGCCGCGAGTACAAAGCCTGCTGTCCGTTTCATAACGAGAAATCCCCGTCATTTTCGGTCAGCGCGGAAAAGCAGTTTTATCACTGCTTTGGCTGCGGCGCGCACGGCACCGTGATCGGCTTTCTCATGCAATACGAGAAGATGGAATTCCTCGACGCCGTGGCCGATCTCGCGCAGCGCGCCGGGCTCGAATTGCCGCGCGAAGCGCAGGCGCCGCGCGATCCGGGCAGCGCCGATTTGCATGACCTCATGCTGCGTGCGTCCCGCTTCTTCGAGCAGAATCTTAGCGACAATGCGCGCGCGCAAGCGTACGTTCAGAAGCGCGGCATTGACCCAACAATCAGCGCCAAATTCAGCTTGGGTTACGCGCCCGACGCCTGGGAGGCGCTGTTGAAGCGCTTTGGCGGCGAAGAAGAAGATCGGCGCCGGTTGCTGCAAGTAGGCCTGATTCTCGAGCGCAGCGGCGAGCGCACCAGCGGTTTTTACGACCGCTTCCGCGATCGATTGATGTTTCCGATTCGCGATTCACGCGGACGCGTCATCGGATTCGGCGGACGCGTCATCGATCAAGGCGAGCCGAAGTACATGAACTCGCCTGAAACGCCGCTGTTTCACAAGGGCCGCGAGCTGTACGGGCTCCACGAGGCCCGGCAGGCGCGCGGCGACTTCAAGCGTTTACTCGTTGTTGAGGGCTACATGGACGTCGTGCGCCTGCATCAGGCGGGAATCACCTATGCAGTGGCCACGTTGGGCACGGCAACCACCCAGGAACACTTGAATAAGATCTTCCGCATGACGAGCGAAGTGGTGTTTTGCTTCGATGGCGATCGCGCGGGACGTCAGGCGGCGTGGCGGGCGCTGGAAAACGCGCTACCCCTCGCGCGCGACGGGCGCGAACTCAAATTCATGTTTCTGCCCGAAGGCCATGATCCGGACACACTGGTCGCAGCAGAAGGTCCGCAAGCGTTCGAGAACCGCATGAAGGAGGCGCTGCCGCTCTCGGAATACCTGGTGCAGCAGCTGATTGCCGATGTGGACTTGGATCACATCGATGGACGCGCAAAGTTAAAGGCCCTGGCGGGGCCCCTGTTTGCCCGCATGCCGGAGGGCATATACCGGGAAATGCTGGCGGACCGGCTTGCATCCCGGGTCAGCATGCCGGCGAATAAACTGAAGGAATTCTTCGCCGCCGGCGAGCCGAAGCGAACCGCCGCAAACACCTCGGAACTACGGGTTCAACAGCGCGGTCGAATGAGTGTCGGGCGCGGCAATTTGCTGACCCAGGCCATTACGCTGGTGCTGCACCACCCGGCGGCGGCAGGCGTCATCGAAGACCCTGAACTGCTGGGCAGCGTCGACAAAATCGGTGTTTCGGTGCTCAAGGAGCTCTTGGAGCAGGCCGCAACGGCAGCCTCACCCAGCACGGCGATGTTGCTCGAGCGGTGGCGAGATCGCCCGGAATACCCGCGGCTGACCGAATTGGCCACGCAGGACCCCCTGGTGGCGGATACGGCCTCAGCGGCCAAGGAATTGAAAATGGCAGTCGAGAAACTGCTTGAAGAGTACGGTCCGGGCCGCCGAATGGACGAATTATTGAAGAAAGCGGAGGAGTTGGGCTTGAATTACGATGAAAAGGCCGAATTAAGCAGCCTTCTCAAGTCCAAAGGCCGCTTTCGAGCGCCTTCTTAAGCCTGAAGCATTTGTAGCTACGGAATGGCCACAATCGTATACTGCTCGGCTTGCATTTTAAAATGTCCAGACTCTTTATGAGGCGTCCACCTTGATCAAAAAAGCGCCAGCAGGCACAGCGACTCAAATCGCGGACGAGCGTCAGTCGCAATTGAAACTATTGATCGCACGCGGCAAGGAGCAGGGCTACCTCACTTACGCTGAAGTCAACGATCACCTACCGAGCGAAATCGTCGATCCCGAACAGATCGAAGATATCGTCAACATGATTAACGACATGGGCATTCCGGTGTACGAAAAGGCGCCGGATGCCGAATCCTTGCTCTTGACCGACGCCACCGCGGCTCCCGATGAGGAAGCGGTGGAAGAAGCCACCGCGGCGCTCGCCAATCTCGACGCGGAATTCGGGCGCACCACCGATCCGGTTCGCATGTACATGCGCGAAATGGGTACGGTCGAATTGTTGACGCGCGAGGGCGAAATTCGCATCGCCAAGCGGATTGAAGAAGGCCTGGAAGCCGTCAAGATCGCGCTCGGCAGCTATCCCGGCACCTACGACTTGCTGCTGCGGCATTACGAAACGGTCAAGGCCGGACAAATGCGCCTGGTCGATGTGATCGTCGGCTTTGTCGATCCGAATGCGCCGGATGAAATTGCACAGCCGCAGAATCCGAAGATGATGGCGCTGGAGCGCGAAGAAGCAGCCAACGACGATGATGAAGCCGATGGCGATGAAGAGGAAGAAGCCATCGATACGGGCCCGGATCCGGAGGAAGCCGCGAAGCGCTTCAGCTCGATCGCGAAGGTGCATCATCAGTTCTTGAATGCGCTCGACAAGCTCGGATCGAAGGATCCGAAGACCTTGAAGATCCGCAAGAAAATCTGCGGCGAATTGATGGAGCTCAAGCTCTCGCCGAAGATGTTCGATCAGCTGATCGACAATCTGCGCCAGCATGTGACCGAAGTGCGGCTGCTCGAAAAGGAGATCATGTTCCTTTGCATCAAGCAGGCCGGCATGCCGCGCAAGGATTTCATTTCGACTTTCCCGAAGAACGAAACCAGCACGCGCTGGCTCGACAAGCACATCAAGGCGAAGAAGCGCTATTCGGGGCCGCTGGCAAAATTCAAGGACGAGATCGAGCGGCGCCAGAACAAACTCAAGGATCTGGAGGGCCTGTTTCACGTCCTGATCAACGAGATCAAGGAAATCAATCGTGAGGTTTCCATCGGCGAAGCGAAGGCGCGGCGCGCGAAGAAGGAAATGGTCGAGGCCAACCTGCGCCTGGTGATCTCGATCGCCAAGAAATATACCAATCGCGGCCTGCAGTTCCTGGATCTGATTCAGGAAGGCAACATCGGCTTGATGAAGGCCGTCGATAAGTTCGAGTATCGGCGCGGCTACAAATTTTCGACTTATGCGACGTGGTGGATCCGCCAGGCGATCACCCGCTCCATTGCCGATCAAGCGCGCACCATCCGCATCCCGGTGCACATGATCGAGACCATCAACAAGCTGAACCGCATCTCCCGGCAAATGCTGCAGGAAATGGGCCGCGAACCCACGCCGGAGGAATTGGCGGTGCGCATGGAAATGCCGGAGGACAAGGTTCGCAAGGTCTTGAAGATCGCCAAAGAGCCGATCTCCATGGAAACCCCCATCGGCGATGACGAGGATTCGCACTTGGGCGATTTCATCGAGGATACCTCGGTGTCATCCCCCATCGATTCGGCAACCACGGAGAGCTTGCGCGAAACCACGCATTCGGTGCTGGCGCAGCTCACGCCGCGGGAAGCGAAAGTATTGCGCATGCGCTTCGGCATCGACATGAACACCGATCACACGCTCGAAGAGGTGGGCAAGCAGTTCGACGTCACCCGCGAGCGGATCCGCCAAATAGAGGCCAAGGCGCTGCGCAAGCTGCGCCATCCCAGCCGC
>DASQPK010000133.1:0-16009 GCA_035643995.1 Steroidobacteraceae bacterium
CTGCGCCGCATTGGCGCGCATCCCGACCAGTGGTACCCGCTCGCGTGGTCCGATGAACTCAAAGTCGGCAAGACTCTGGCCAGGCGCTTCGCGGGCGATCCCATCGTGCTGTATCGCGGCAACAGCGGGCAGGTGTTTGCGTTGGAAGATCGCTGCGCGCATCGCCAGGTTCCCTTGCACCTGGGCGTCGTCAGCGGCGATGACTTGAAGTGCCACTACCATGGCTGGGTCTACAACTGCAGCGGCAAGTGCGTCAACGTACCCTACATGGGCCCGGAGCGGTTGCCCGCCGGCGTCAAAAGCTATCCTGCGCGTGAAATCGATGGGTTGATCTTCGTTTTCCCGGGTGATGCTGCACTCGCCGAGAGCCGCGCGCCTGCCGGTCTCGGCTCATCCCAACGCAAGGACTACAAGACGCGCCGGCTCAACCGCGAAGTCGCCTGTCACTACACCTTCATGCACGAAAACCTTTTCGACATGAATCATCAATTCATGCACCGCAAACAGATGGGCTCGATCAGAGCCCGTTGCCTGGGCCGCAATCACGGCGAGAATTGGGCCGAAGTCGAATACAGTTTCAGCCGCACCGAGGGGAAATCATCGGTCGGCGAACACGTCATCGTCGATTTGATGCGCAAGCGCGGAGAAGCGAAGAAGGATTTTTCCGATCACATGCGGATTCGCACAGATTACCCGACCCAAAGCCTGAAGGTCTGGGTGGGAAGGGACATCAAGCAGTCCGATGATCCTGTGCTCGATGTATGGCTGGGGTATACGCCGCTTGATGCCGCTCAGCGCACCAATCGAACCTATGGCTATCTATCGGTGAAGAAACCGAGCTTTCCCGGGATCATTCACGCAGCGTGGCCGTTCGTGACCTGGTTTACCGAAAATATTTTTCGCGAAGACAAGGACATCGTGGAATACGAGCAAAGAGCCTATGACGCGCAAGGCGCCGATTGGAACAACGAAGTATTTCCTCCGATCAGAGATTTGCGCGGCGTGCTGGCTCGCTGCGGCGTGCCGATGAAGTAGGGGCTAGCGCTGGATTTCCCATCTAGATTTCATTTGGATGACAAAGCACAATCTGTCGTAAAATGAGATGAAAGATGCTGCGCGATGCCCACATGCCAGACCCACAACCGTTGCCCCATGCCACTAGTTTAGTCCGGCGTCCATGGGACGCTCGATTGGCGCGCCGTTTGGTTGCGCCGCTCATCCATAGTTGGGTCTCCCCCAACCATCTGACTACTTTGCGTTTAGGCGTCGGGTTGGCGGCCGCCGCAGCCTTTATACCGGGAAGCTATGGCTGGTCCAATCTCGCTGCATTGCTGCTGGTGCTGTCGAATTTTCTGGATCACACCGACGGCGAGCTGGCGCGCATGAGCGGCAAGATCAGCCGGATCGGCCATCTCTATGATTTGGCCAGTGATGCGGCCGTGACCATCCTGGTGTTCATTGCAATCGGCGCCGGCTTGACGGGGAGGCCCGGCGTCAACCTGGGTTTCCCGCCGGCGGCTTTAGGACTGGTGGCCGGCACCGCGGTCGCGTTGATTTTCTTTTTGCGCATGCGAATCGAGGAGTTGCACGGCAAGACTGCAACTCAGCAGGCCTCTCTCGGCGGCTTCGAAACGGAAGATGTGCTGTATTTGTTCCCATTGGCGACCTTGAGCAACGCTCTGGCGCCCATGCTGCTCGCGGCGTCGATCTGTGCCCCCGTGTACGCCCTGTGGGTGGTGATCGACTATCAACGGGCGCTGCGCCGAGATCGGCGCATGGATGCCGGGGTCTCCGGATAAGCGTGGAGGCGACGCGAACCGGAGGCGGGCAGCCATTCATTTCGCGTCTGGAATCTCTCGACCTGCACGGCTTGCGCGGCAAGTACTCCGCGCAGGGCTCTTTTCTGTCTGTTGAAGATTTCCTGCCGGCCGGCATCACCGCGCAGCTGATCGCTGCCGTTGCCGCGGTCGAAGGTTCGATCAATCGCAACTACTTGCCCGGACACAAGCAGGGCGGCAGCGTCAGCCGGCACACGATTGACAAGCAAGCGCCGGTCATTGCCGATCTTTATCGTTCAACGGCGCTGCTCGCGTGGCTGGAGCAACTCACGGGGGAGCGATTGCAACTCTCGCCGCCTGACGATCCGCACGCCTACGCACTCTATTTTTATACCAAGCCGGGCGATCATATCGGCTGGCACTACGACACGTCGTACTATGCAGGCCGCCGCTACACGCTGTTGCTGGGCGTGATCGATGATTCCTCGTGCCGCCTGGACTACGAACTGCACACCCGAGAAAGAGGGGCGTCGGTGGTATCGGGCTCGATCAAGATCCCGCCCGGCGGCTTGGTCGTTTTCGACGGCGACGCTGTGCGGCATCGGATCACCCCATCGCTGCCGGGGGAGACGCGAGTGTCCCTGACCTTCGAATATGTGACCGATCCGCATATGCACCCGTGGTGGCGCCTCATCTCCAATATGAAGGACGCCTTTGCCTATTTCGGTTTTCGTCAGGTATTTCATCGCCTCATGGGCCGGGGCGAATGACGAGGACGGCGAGCTGGCTATTGAGCCTCGGCGTGCTGCTATTCGTCGGCGTGCTGCTGTCGCAGGACTTGCCGGCCATCATGGCATCACTGGCCCATGCCGGTTGGGGACTGCTGCTGGTCGCCTTATTCCATGTGTTGCCCCTGGTACTCGACGCGATCGCGATTTGCGTGCTTTTCGAGCCGGGATCGAGCCTCAGTCCATACCGCGACTCGTTCCTGGCGCGCTGGGTGGGAGAATCTGCCAACAGCCTCATGCCGGCCGGGCAAATCGGCGGACCGGTGCTGATGGCTCGCCACTTGGCCCAGCGCGGCATGCGCATGGAAGACGCCGCCGCTGCGATCACCGTCAGCACCACCTTGCAGACCTTTGCACAGATCGCATTCGCACTGATGGGCGTGATCCTACTCGGTGCGCAGACCGGCCATTTCTCACCCGGGGCGCTGCGCACGTCCGTGCTGCTTGCCAGCGCCTTTCTGGCGGTGCAGGTTGGCGGGTTTTATCTGATTCAGCGCCGCGGGCTGTTCAGCAAGCTCATGCGGGCGGTACGGCGTTTTTCGGGCAAGCGCGACTGGTCGCGGTGGGTCACCCAGGCGCAGGCCATTGATCTTGCCGTGGAGCGGACGTATCGGCGCAACGGTGCCGTCACGACAAGCTTCTTGTTCAGCGTGGTCGGTTGGATTGTCGGTACGGGCGAGGTTTACCTGATTGCTCTGTTCTTGGGCACACCGGTGAGCTGGCGCGAAGCATTGCTGCTTGAAAGTCTGGGGCAGGCGATTCGCGGCGCTGGATTCGCGATCCCGGGTGCCTTGGGCGTGCAAGAGGGCGGATATCTGCTGCTCGGACCGCTGGCAGGCCTGCCGCCCGACGCGGCGTTGGCATTGTCGCTGGCAAAGCGCGCGCGTGAATTGTTGCTAGGCTTGCCCGGGCTGCTGTACTTGCGCTTCTCCTCGCGCTCAGCCGGCGCCGCCGTCGGTGCCGCTCCGCCTTGAGTTACCATCTCTAACGCTTGATTTATGGAAGGATTTTGATGCGCGCGATCATTTTGGCCGCCGGGCGCGGTGTCCGTCTGCAACTACCGGAGGACAGCCAACTGCCGAAGTGCCTATTGCGCTTCGATGGCATGACACTGCTCGAGCGGCATTTGCGCATGCTGAAGAGCGCCGGCGTCGAGGACGTTGCCGTTGCAGTTGGATTTCGCCACGAACTCGTGGAGGCCGAACTGACGCGTTTGAATTGGGAACCCCGTCCGGAGATCGTGATCAACATGCAGTTTGAGCTCGGCAGCGTTCTCACGGTGCATACCGCCGCCCATGCCATGACCCGTGGCGGTGATATTTTGTTGATGGACGCGGATGTGCTGTATGACGAACGTATCTTGAGTGCGCTGGTGGCAGGGAGCCGCCCGGTGAACCGTCTGCTGATCGATCGCGATTTCGAGGCCGGTGATGAGCCCGTCAAGCTGTGCGTGCGGGCCGGCGTACCGATCGAGCTGCGCAAGCAGTTGGCAGCCGACTTGGAATTCGACACCATTGGCGAGTCGGTCGGGTTTTTTCGCTTCGACCAGGCCGGCGCGCGGCGTCTGGCGGCCTTGGTCGCCGACTACGTCGACACCGGGCGTGCGCACATGCCGCATGAGGAAGCCGTGCGCGATTTACTCAGAGAGAGAAGCCAAGTGCTCGAAGTTGCCGATGTCACGGGATTACCGTGGATCGAAATCGATTTCCCCAACGATGTGGTGCGCGCAGCTCGTGACGTGCTGCCGCAGCTCAAGCCCCTATCGAGAAACACTCCATGAATGCATCAATTCGCCCAACGGCCGGATCCGACCATCAAATGAGCGCCAAAAGCGGCGCGCAAACGCGCGCCGCGAAATTGCGGCACATGCTGCACAGTGCGGAACTCGAGTTTCTGATGGAGGCGCACAACGGCCTGTCCGCGCGCATCGTGCGTGAGGCGGGCTTCAAGGGCATCTGGGCTTCCGGGCTGTCGATTTCTGCGCAGTTCGGCGTGCGCGATAACAACGAGGCAAGCTGGACTCAGGTCGTTGATATGCTCGAGTTCATGGCCGACGCCGGTGATCTACCGATACTGCTCGACGGCGACACCGGTTACGGCAACTTCAACAACATGCGCCGTCTCGTGCGCAAGCTCGAACAGCGTGGTATTGCGGGTGTCTGCATCGAGGATAAACAGTTTCCGAAGACCAATAGCTTTTTGAATGGAGAACGCCAGCCGCTCGCCGACATCGAGGAATTTGTCGGCAAAATCGCCGCCGGCAAGGATACTCAACAGGATCCGAATTTCTCGATTGTCGCGCGGGTCGAGGCGCTGATAGCAGGCTGGGGAATGGATGAGGCACTGCGCCGCGCTGAAGCCTATCGGCTCGCCGGTGCCGACGCGATTCTCATTCACAGTAAATTGTCGAAGCCGGACGAAATAGTGACGTTCGCCAAGGAGTGGGCGCGCCGCTCGCCCTTGGTGATTGTGCCGACGCGCTACTACAGCACGCCCACCGAAGTATTCCGCAAGGCCGGGATCAGCACGGTAATCTGGGCCAATCACCTGGTACGCGCGGCGGCTTCCGCGAT
Source organism: Steroidobacteraceae bacterium (assembly GCA_035643995.1). GTDB lineage: Bacteria > Pseudomonadota > Gammaproteobacteria > Steroidobacterales > Steroidobacteraceae > Bog-1198. Next base: position 5,140 of record DASQPK010000133.1, read on the forward strand.
GCAAAGCGTTGCGAAAGAGATCTTCGAGAGCCAGACCTTGGTGAATGTCGAAGATCGGATTGTCTCGGTCAACGAGATCTTCCGCTTGCAGGATGCGGACGAATACTCTGCGGCCGAGCGCCTTTATCTATCAAATTCAGGCGCGCCGCGTGCCGCCGTGGTGCTGGCGGCGGGGCGTGGCCGCGGCCTGGAAGCCCTTACCGTCGATCGGCCGAAAGTCATGCTGCCGATTGCAGGCAAGCCGCTGCTGCGCTGGTTGGTCGACGGCTTCAAGAAAGAACAAATCAACGACATCACGGTGGTCGGCGGCTATCGGGCCGAGGCGATCGATACGGCCGGCATCAAACTGGTCCTCAATTCGCGCTATGCGCAGACCGGCGAATTGGCTTCGCTGGCCTGCGCGGTGGACGCGCTCGATTCCGATGCGGTCATTGCGTACGGCGATCTATTGTTTCGAAGTTATGTGCTGCGCGATTTGGTGGAGTGCAAAGCTGATTTTTCGGTGGTGGTGGATTCGCTCATGAGCGGCAGCAGCAATCACACCGTGCGTGATTTCGCATACTGCTCCCGCGGTGATGACCGCGGCTTGTTCGGCACGCCGGTATTGCTGGAGCGCGTGACCGGTGCGGCCGATGCGGAGCGCATTCCCCAGGGACGCTGGATTGGAATGCTCAACGTCAGCCGCGAAGGATTGGTCAAACTCAAGGCGGTGCTCGCTGCATTGCGAGCCGGGGACAGTTTCGACACGCTGGACATGCCGGCATTGCTGAACGCGCTTATCGCCTCTGGGGCACCGATCGAAGTGCTGTACGTGCACGGCCACTGGCGCGGAGTCAACGATTTGGACGACCTGCGTCAGGCGGTGGATTTCGCCCATGAGCAGGCGCCTTTTGATCGATGATTGAAGCGCGGCACTTCGTCGAGGCAGCGCGCGAACGAGGCTTTCGCTGGTATGCGGGCGTGCCGTGCTCATTCCTCACGCCCTTTATCAACTACGTCCTGCAGGACCCTTCGCTGCACTATGTTTCAATGGCGAACGAAGGCGATGCCGTGGCATTGATTGCGGGCATTGCGATCGCGGGGGATAACGGCGTGCCGCATCGGCGCGGCATCACCATGATGCAGAACTCCGGACTGGGCAACGCGGTCAGTCCGCTGACTTCGCTGACCTGGACCTTTCGATTGCCGCAGTTGCTCATCGTGACCTGGCGCGCTCAACCTGGGATCGCTGATGAGCCGCAGCATGCCTTGATGGGGCCGATTACCCCGGATATGTTGGTGACGATGCAGATACCCTGGGAGCTGTTCCCCACGGAAACCAAGGATATCGGTCCCGCGCTTGACCGCGCGACCGCGCACATGGATCGGACCGGGCGTCCTTACGCATTGGTGATGCAAAAGGGCAGCGTTGCCGCACATGCTTTGCAAGGCGGTGTGGGTGCGTTCGCTGAGCGATCGACCGCGTCGCGGGCGGTGATTGCGCCGCACCGCGTGGCGCTCGAGGCGAGACCGTCCAGACAAGAAGCCTTGCGCTTGGTGATCGCGCAGACACCGGTCGCCTCCACCGCGCTATTGGCATCCACCGGGTTTTGCGGCCGCGAATTGTACGCGATCGATGATCGCCCGAATCATCTCTACATGGTCGGTTCCATGGGATGTGTTTTACCGCTGGCGCTGGGGCTTGCGCTGGCTCGTCCGGACCTGCGCGTGATTGCACTGGACGGCGACGGCTCGGCGCTGATGCGCATGGGAGCTCTCGCCACCGCGGGGGCGTATGGGCCGGCGAATCTGTTGCATCTGTTGCTGGACAACGGCGTGCACGATTCGACCGGAGGTCAGGCGACGGTCTCACCCCATGTTGCATTCGCTGATGTGGCCGCCGCCTGCGGCTACGCCTCATCGTTGGAAACCGATGATCTGGTGCGAATCTCTGCCTGGCTCAATGATCCGCCAAGCGGCGGCGCGCGCTTTGCCCGCTTGCTGATTCGCGCCGGGACCCCCGGCGATTTGCCGCGCCCCAACATGACGCCGGTCGAGGTGAAAACACGCCTCATGCAACATATCGGCGTGCGGGCGGGGGTTGACTAGTGCTGCTGCTCAATCCCGGGCCGGTCACCTTGAGCGAGCGCGTCCGCCGCAGCCTGCTGCAGCCGGATCTGTGTCATCGCGAGAGCGAATTTTTCGATCTTCAAGACGAGGCGCGCACGCGCCTGCTGTCGACCTACTCGCTGGACAGTTCGCAATGGACAGCAGTCTTGATGACGGCTTCCGGTACCGCTGCCGTCGAGAGCATGGTGGCGGCGTTGGTGCCGAAAAACGGCCGGCTGCTGGTGGTTGAGAACGGCGTCTATGGCGAACGAATCGCGCTGATCTGCGCGCAGTACGGCATTGACCATGCGCGTATCGTCGGAGACTGGCTGCAAGCGCCGGATTTGCATGCGGTCGCGGTGCGACTCAAGAGCCAGCCGAAGGGTGCCGGCTTTACGCATGTCGCCGTGGTTCATCACGAAACCACGACCGGCAGGCTCAACGATCTTCACGAACTGTCGAAGTTGTGCCGCGACCATGGGGCCGGATTGTTGGTCGACGCCGTGAGTAGTTTCGGGGCCGAGGCTATCGAGTTTGGCGACCCAGCGCTGTCGGCAGTGGCCGCCACCGCCAACAAATGCCTGCACGGCGTCCCGGGAGCGGCGTTCGTGATCGTTCGGCGCAACGCTTTGGCGAATGCCGCGAGCCGCACGTATTATCTTGATCTAGGCAGGCTTGCCCGCTTGCAGGAGGAACGCAACACGCCATTTACGCCGGCCGTGCATGCCTACTATGCATTGGTCGAAGCGCTGCGTGAGTACGCTGAGCAGGGCGGGCGGCACGTCCGGTATCGTCACTATGCTGCATTGGCCGAACGCGTGCGTGCCGGGCTTGCAGCACTCGGAATCGATTCGCTCCTGCCCGCTGAACAATCTTCCGTCGTGCTGAGGGCTTATCGCCTGCCGCCGGGCATGAACTACGCACAATTGCATGATGCGCTCAAAGCTGAAGGGTTCGTCATCTATGCGGGGCAGGGCAACTTGTCCGAGACCCTGTTTCGAATCTCGACCATGGGCAATATCACATCCGCGGACATCGATCGGCTTTTGCAGTGCTTCGCCCGGTTGCCCCGGTGAGAGGTCTGCTGATCGCGAGTGCGGCCGCGGCCTGCATGGCGTTGACGACGCCTTGCTGGTCGGACAATCCTCCGGTGGACGCCGGCAAGCAAGTGTTGGGGGAGCCCATTCCGGCCGTGCCGCCTGCGCCGGCTCCGGCTTGGACGAGGTGGTTCAATCCTGAGACCGCACCGTTCATTCCGGTGCCGTTGATCTCGGCCGATCCCAATAGCGGTTTGACGCTCGGGCTGATTCCCACCTGGGTGACCACCGATGAGAATCACAATGTCAGCCGTATCGTTGCGCCTGACATTCTCTATAACCCCAATTTCGGATTCGGCGCACACGCCCGCATTTTCTCGTTCTCTTCCGCCGACGAACAATATTCGATGGTTGCGGGAATCAAGCAGAGAGTGGAACGCGAATTTGACGGCGAATATCAAATCGGGCGCTCGCGCGAGGATCGCTGGACCATCAACTATAGCCTGATATACGACCGCGACGGGACCACCAGATTTTACGGGATCGGAAATCAGACGCGACCGCGTGCACAGACCAACTACACCAGCCAACAGGAATTCGGGCAGGTACAGATCGGCCTGAATTTGAATCATACCTGGCAAATTCTCTACACCGTGCATTTGCAGGTAGTGGACGTGTTGCCCGGCACGCTGGACGGTGTTCCGTCGATTGAAACGCGATTCCCCGGGAATCTCGGCACCGATCAACAACTGCTCAATCGCATATCCTTGGTCTATGACACGCGGGATGATTTGTCGATACCCACCCATGGCATGCAATGGGTGGCATATGTTGGTGCGGCCGCGAGAGGAGGTTTGATCAACGATTCCTCGTACAGCGAAGTTGGAATTGACGGCCGTGCATTTTGGCCGCTGACCCCGGACACGCTGCTGGCCGCGCATCTGTCGTTGCGCTATTTACCTACGGTACGGGACGTGCCGTTCTGGGGCTTGAGCGGCATAGGAGGCGGCGAGAGCGTGATCGGCGGCGAGCAGCCGCTGCGTGGCTTCGGCGCCGGCCGCTTCTACGACCGAAATTCTTTTTCAACCACCGTCGAATTGCGCCACAGAGCATTTACGTTCGATGCCGTCACGACCAAGCTCGACATTGAGGTCGCACCCTTCGTCGATCTCGGCCGCGTCTTTTCGCGTACCAGTACCAATCCCCTGGATCATTTGCATCCGGTCGCGGGGGTGGGATTTCGCGGGATCGCCAGACCTTTTGTCGTGGGTTATGTTGATGTCGGCTATGGCCGCGAGGGTGCCGCAGTGTTCACCGGACTGAACTACCCTTTCTAAAGCTGTGGACAGAAGCGCGAGTTACTTCTTATCGCGTGGAAAAACCGCCTGGTCCTCCGCAGCTTTCTCCGGCTGCTGCTCGATGATTTCATACCAAATGGCATTGAGCACGGCAAACGAAAGCGCAAGGCCGGTACCGAGAATCCAACTGAAGTACCACATCAGTATCCGCCCTCGTGTTCGTGCATATTCTCGAGCGTGACGCGGCCGCGTACAACCCTGAACACCCAACTGGTATAGGCCAGTATGATCGGCAGGAACACACTCACCGCGCCGAGCATGATCCACAGTGTCTTCGCGCTGCTGGAGGCATCCCACACCGTCAGGCTTTGATTCGGAAAGGTGGAAGAGGGCATCAAGAACGGGAACAACGCGAAGCCACCCGTCAAAATCGTGCCCGCCTGAACCAACACGCTGGCCACGAAGGCGGCACTGCCGCGCCGCAGGTGCAGCAGTGCATGCGCGGCCACTGCGCCTAGGATGGCGCACACCGGGGCCGCCCACATCCACGGCCAAGCGTGAAAGTTGTTGAGCCAGGCCCCGGCCACGATCGCAACTGTCTTTTGCATGGGATTGGACGGTCCCGCGTGGTCCATAACGCTGGTCACCTGGTAGCCGCCCAGTGTTGACGACACCCAGGCACCGGCTGCCAGGAATGCCACGAGAAAAATCGCGGAAGCGCCGCGTCCGACCGCGCGCGCGCGCGCGGCCATCGGCTCACCGACCTTCATGGCGGCATACGCATTGCCGTGCAATACCAGCATGGATAGGCTGATGATTCCACCCAGCAGGGCGAAAGGATGCAGCAGGCTGAAAAATCCGCCCGTCACCACCGGCCGCTGCATGCCGTCGAAGTGAAACGGCACGCCAAGAAACAGATTCGCGAATGCGACCCCGAACAACAGCGCGGGCACGCCGCCGCCCAAGGTCAAAGCCGCATCCCAGATTGCTCGCCACCGAACGTCGGTTAATTTGCCGCGGAATGCGAAGCCTACCGGTCGCAATATCAATGAGATCAGCAGCAAAAACATCGCCAGGTACAGGCCGGAAAACGATGTCGCGTACAGGAGTGGCCAGGCGGCAAATGCCGCTCCGCCGCCCAGCACAAACCACACCTGGTTCCCTTCCCATACGGGTTCCACCGATGAGAGCAGGGCGCGGCGCTCGGCATCCGTTCGGCCAAGATAGGTGAAGCTCGCGCCCAGTCCCAGATCAAACCCGTCGGTGATCGCGAATCCCATGAGAAGCACGCCGATGATCAGCCACCAAATCACCCGCAAGGTCGCGTAGTCAAAAAGCGCTGAGCTCATGGCGTATACCCCAATCCGTCCGGCCCGCGCCTGATTGTGCGCGTCAGCAGAAAGGCATCCACCACGGCCAGAGCGGAATAGAAAATCGCGAATCCCACCAGCGAGAACCACACATTGCCCGCAGCGGTGCGCGACACACCGAGGAATGTGGGCAGCACGCCATCAACCGCCCACGGTTGACGGCCATACTCGGCGACGATCCAACCCAATTCGACGGCAATCCAAGGCAGCGGCAAGCTGAAAAAAGCCAACTTCAGAAACCAGGGATGCCGGTCAAAACGGTGCCTTGAAGCCAGATAGAACCCAGTCGCAAACAGGGCAATGAAAAATAAGCCCAACCCAACCATGATCCGGAAACTCCAAAACAGCACCGGGACATTCGGCACCGTGGACCATGCGGCCGCATCGATTTGCTGCGGCGTGGCCGCTGCCGGGTCATCCGTAAAGCGCAGCAGCAGCAATGCATAGCCTAGGTCGGCTTGATTCGCCTCGAAGCGCTGCAGAGCTGCCGCATCGGGCGACTCGGCCGGCCCGGCGCGAAGCACTTGCAATGCCGAATACGCCTCCATCCCTGAGACGACGCGTGCGCGTGCCCGCTCGACCAGATCGTAAATACCCAGGACCGGCAGATCGATCGAACGCGTCGCGATCAGGCCCAGCAACCAGGGAATCTTGATGGCGGCATGCGTTTTGCGTGCCGCGACGTCGGGAAAGCCAAACAGCGTAAAGCTGGCCGGCGCGCGCCCGGTGTGCCATTCCGCCTCGATCGAAGCGACCTTCATCTTTTGGTTTTCGCCATCCAGATATCCCGATTCATCGCCAAGTACGACGACAGAGATGGAACACGCCAGGCCGAAGCTTGCCGCCACCGCCATCGAACGCTTGGCGATGGCGACGTTGCGCCCGCGCAGCAAGTACCAGGCGCTGATCGACAGCACGAACATCGAGCCCATGACATAACCGGCGGCAACCGTGTGGACGAACTTGGCCTGCGCCACCGGATTGAACAGCACCTCGGCGAATGAGGACAGTTCCATGCGCATGGTGTGGTAGTTGAAGTGCGCGCCGACAGGGTGCTGCATCCAGCCGTTTGCGATCAGAATCCACAATGCGGAAAGGCTCGAGGCCAGCGCCACCAGGGCGGTAATAATGAGGTGCCCAATTCTTGAGACTTTGTCCCAGCCGAAGAAAAACAGCCCCACAAAGGTCGACTCCAGGAAGAAGGCGATCAGGCCCTCCAAGGCAAGCGGCACGCCAAAGATGTCGCCGACATAGTGCGCGTAGTAGGCCCAGTTGGTGCCGAATTGAAATTCCATGGTGATGCCGGTTGCAACACCCATGGCAAAATTGATGCCGAACAACACTCCCCAGAATTTGGTCATCCGCTTCCAGATTTCGCGTCCCGTCATGACGTACACCGCTTCCATGATGACGAGAAGCATGGATAAGCCGAGGGTGAGCGGTACGAACAGGAAGTGATACAGGGCGGTGAGCGCAAATTGCAGGCGCGAGAGCGTCACGACGTCGAAATCGATCATGAGCCGTGCCCTCTGAAGAACAGGAACCAAAGCAGCACCAATCCCAGCAGTTTCGCAGCCAGGGCCCAGGCGATTTTGAGCTTCAGGTCCCGCTGCCACGCATCGAGGAGATGCTGATTCTTATTCACGCGCGCTCCGATTCCGCACAAAACCTACGCCATTCTGGAAACCTTGGCAAGATCGCGGCAGGGTATGCCGCCGCGCGGTCTAGGTGAAGTGCTCGGCGCAGTTGGTGCATAATCGCCCGCATGAGTGATTCGCGAGTTCCTCGTGTGCGCCCGGCAGGTTCCATGCTCGTCACCCGAGTTCGTCAGCCGGCTGAAATACGCACCGCGGATGTTACGGTGCTGTTTGCCGACTTAAGGGGCTATACCGGCATGGTGGAGAGCTTGCCGGCTGCACAGGTCGTCCCGCTCTTGGACGAATTCTTCCGGGTGCTTGGCAGCGCGGCAAATCAATTCGGCGGCGAGGTATATCACATGGCCGGCGATGGAATCATGGCCGGATTCGGCATGACTGCCAAAAGCGGCGGCGGCGCCGCCGATGCGCTGGCCGGCGGCCATGCCATGCTGCAGGGTTTTGCTCCGGTTGCGCAGCGCTGGCGCAAAGAACTGTCGATTGAAGCGGGTATTGGAATAGGGCTGCATTTGGGCGAAGTCGCGTTTGGCGTTTTGGGTCCTGCAAGACACAAAACGACAACATTGGTTGGGGACACCGTAAATGTTGCCGCGAGACTCTGCAGCCGAGCGCGCGCCGGTGAGGTGCTATTTTCCTGCACGGTTGCCGCGGCCTTGAGTATTTCGCCGGCTGCGAACGGAGACGCGCGATCGACATCGTTCCTGCAGCTGCCACGATTCGAGCTGCGCGGCCGCCGTGGAACCATCGACATCTGGTGTGTGCCGGCACCCGAGCGCCTGGCGCTGTAACACTCGCTATTGGTGCCCCGAGCCGGGGTCGAACCGGCATGACCTTTCGGCCAACGGATTTTCATACCCGCCACGACTTTCGTCGCCGCGCAGTCGCGCGTTTGGGGTCTGGAGTGCGCCACGACCATGAGAGTTCGTTAAAACTGCCTTTAGGTCCCCACCGTCCACTCTCTACACCTGCCGGCCGCTCTGCACGGTCCGGATTGGCTCGGCGTTGCCTCGGGACATCCCAGGGGGTTCGCCGACTTTGACGGGATCCGGCAGGGCGTTTCCGCGACTGCCGCTCAATTGTTTTAAGTCCGTTGCGTCTACCAATTTCGCCATCGGGGCAAGCGCGCCAGTGTACCTTAGGATCGCCCGCCCGCGGCGAGATGCTGCCGAACGGTGCGCGGAGCCTTGGCTGAAGGTCCCCGCGCACCCCTGCGCTATCTTTCCAGCTTGGTGACCTTTGAACCCTCGAGCGAAACGTCGCCGATCAGACCCTCCTCGCCAAACACGAAACCCAGGATGGGTCTCTGCAAGGTCTGGGTGTCGTAATCGCCGCCGGCACCCTTGGACAACACGGCAACGCCGGTGTCGGCGCCAATGGTCCAGCCATGGCTGTTGGTGAATTTATCCAACACTTCCTGCGTCATGAACAAAATGACTTCTTTGTGTTTTGCCAAACCGAGCGTCAAGCCGACCGAGGCAGAAGTGATGTTGTAGTAAGCGACATTCTTGCCATCGATCCGCAATGCGCCCTCTCCAAATTGACCGCCGACGCCGACGCCGCCCTTGGTGATGCGCGGAAATACCAGAACGCCCTTGGCTCTGCCGACCAATTCTCGATGCGCTGGATTGAGCTTATAAAACTGCTGCATCGCGGCGTGCACACGCTCATCGATCTGAGCTTTGGTAGCGGCGAAAGACACCGTACTCAAGAGCAAGGCCACGGCTGCGAAACTCGCGGCCGCCAATAGATTACGAGATTTCATGATTCTTCCCTACGGTTATTGGTTGCTAACAGAGGCAGTCTACGTAAAGACAGCGGGCTGGATAGGCTGGCCATTCGCGACTTAGAGTAGGCATTCGCTTACTCGAGACGCCAGGCGGTCCTACAGAGCGGGGTTATTAGCGATAACATGGTGGGCTGCTGAGAAATTGCCGAGGCGCTCAATGTTTCGTTTCTTTGAAAAACTGGTTTCACCCTACCCTCAAGGTGCGTCGCGGCCGTTGCCGCAGGCATTTTTCCCCTTCTTGTGGGCCTGTGCCGGAGGCGCACGCCGCTACATTGCGTCGATGACGCTGCTGACGGCCGCCATCGGCGTGTTCGAAGCCTTGTTGTTCAGCATGTTGGGGCGCATCGTGGATTGGCTCGCGAAGGTGCAGCCATCGAGGCTATGGGCTGAGCAACGCGTCCACCTGGCGATACTGGGCGCCGTGCTGTTCGGCAGCGTTGTCATGATCGCGCTGCAAAGCCTGCTCAAGCAGCAGGCCCTTGCCGGCAACTTCGCCATGCGCTTGCGCTGGAACTTTCATCGCAACATGCTCGCGCAGAGCCTCAGCTTCTATCAGGACGAATTCGCGGGGAGGGTCGCCACGAAGGTGATGCAAACCGCGCTGGCTGTTCGCGACACCTGGATGATACTGGCCGATATCCTGGTTTTCATCGTGATTTATTTCGTCACGATCGCGCTGGTGGTGGGGAATTTCGATCTGTGGCTGCTTGCGCCTTTTTTTGGCTGGCTGGCGTTTTATTTGCTCGCGGTGTGGTACTTCGTGCCGCGGCTTGGCGCCGTCGCGAAAGCTCAGGCAGACGCCCGCTCCTTGATGACGGGCCGCATCACCGATGCATACACGAACATCGCCACGGTCAAATTGTTCTCGCACACGCAGCGGGAGGCCGTGTATGTGCGTGGCGCCATGGCCGAATTTCTGCAGACCGTCTATCGCCAGATGCGCATGGTGACCGGGTTTGAAATCGTGAATCATGTGTTGAGCATGGGATTGATTGCCAGCACCGCGGGCGTCGTACTGTGGCTATGGACGCGCGCTGAGGTGGGCGTGGGGGCGGTGGCGGCGGCGACGGCCATGGCGCTGCGGCTCAATGGCATCTCGCATTGGGTGATGTGGGAAATGGCTTCGCTGTTCGAGCAGATCGGCACGGTTCAAGACGGCATCAATACCCTTGCGCGCCGGCCCACGGTCGTTGATCGTGCCGATGCGGTTCCGTTGCGCGTGAGCCGCGGCGACATCCGCTTCGAGCACGTCAGCTTCAACTATGGCGCCGCGCACCAGGACGCGGGCCGGGTGATCGAGAATCTCAACATTCATATCCGCGCGGGAGAGAAGATCGGCTTGGTCGGCCGCTCCGGCGCGGGCAAGAGCACCATCGTCAATTTATTGCTGCGCTTTTATGACATCCCGCAAGGCAAGGTGCTGATCGACGGCCAAGACATCGCGCTGACCACCCAGGACAGCCTGCGCGAACAAATCGGCATGGTGACTCAGGATACGTCTTTATTGCACCGCTCGGTTCGCGACAACATTCTCTATGGGCGTCCGGATGCGAGCGACGCGCAGATGATCGCGGCCGCAAAGCGGGCCGAGGCGCACGATTTCATTGTCACTTTGACCGACCCGAAGCACCGAATG
>DASQPK010000134.1:0-9031 GCA_035643995.1 Steroidobacteraceae bacterium
CTCGCGGCACGCCAAAGCGGCGTACCTCGACATTGGCGCTTTCGTCGCGCCCATCAGGCACGCTGGCATCCAAAATATTCGGCAGCCCCAGCTGCAGATCCGTGATTTGCGCCTGAATCTCTTCAAGCTGCTTCTCGACGCCCTGCAGCCCGGCGCCCAGTGCCTCCCCTATGCCAAGCAAACTGCCCAAGTCCTGGCCCTTCGACTTGGCGAAACCCACCGCCTTGGCATTGGCGTTGCGTTCGGCGCGCAGCCGATCGGCCTCGATTTGCATGCTCTTGCGCTGCTCCTCGAGCGAGGCAAAGGCCTGCACATCGAGCACAAAGCCGCGCCGCGCCAGCGCGGCGGCAACGGCGGGTAAATCGCTGCGCAGCAGCTTGGGGTCAAGCACTCTGAAATCCTCTGCAATTGATCATGGTTTACCCGTCTTAAGGCATCTTCGCATCGCGTCCGCGGCGCGCGGCCAGCGCTTCTCCGATTTTGATTTCCAACCCGCGGGTGACGGGCACATAGTACCTGCGGTCCGGCATCTCATCCGGAAAATAGCGCTCGCCGGCGGCATAGCCACCTGGTTCGTCGTGGGCATATCGATAGCCCTTACCGTAGCCGATTTCCTTCATCAAGCGCGTCGGCGCGTTGCGCAGATGCAGCGGCACCTCCAGCGATCCTAACTTGGTCGCATCCTCGGTTGCCGCATTGAATGCGGCGTAGACGGCGTTGCTCTTGGCGGCGCACGCCATGAACACAATCGCTTGGGCAATCGCCAGCTCGCCTTCAGGACTGCCCAGGCGCTCATAAACCGCGCACGCTTCCAACGCCATGGTCAATGCTCTGGGGTCGGCATTGCCGATGTCTTCGCTCGCCATGCGCAGGGCGCGGCGCGCCACGTACAGGGGATCGCAGCCGCCGGCCAACATGCGGCACAGCCAGTACAGCGCGGCATCCGGATCGCTGCCGCGAACCGATTTGTGCAGCGCCGATATCTGGTCGTAGAAATTCTCGCCGCCCTTGTCGAAACGCACGTAGGTGCTGCCGATCACCGCGCGCATCGTATCGACATCCAACCGCCGGCCGGCGGCGTCGGGCGTGCTCAAGTCCGCGGCGGTCTCCAATAAATTGAGCATGCGCCGCGCATCGCCGTCGGCGGCCGCCAACAACAGCTCGCGCGCGCCCCCGTCCACTTGCAAGTTCAAAGTACCCAAACCCCGTTCCGGATCCGCCAGGGCGCGATCGAGCAGTTTCCCAAGATCATCTGTGGTCAGGGATTTCAAGACGTAGACGCGCGCGCGCGACAGCAAGGCGTTATTGACCTCGAACGATGGATTCTCAGTCGTCGCGCCGATAAAGATCAGCGTTCCGTCCTCGACGTAGGGAAGAAACGCGTCCTGTTGCGCCTTATTGAAGCGGTGGACTTCGTCAAGGAATAACACCGTGCCCCGCGTGCCGCGCAAACTGCGCGCCTGCTCCACCACGGCACGAATATCCTTGATCCCCGCCTGCACCGCCGAGAGCCCGACGAATTCGGCATTCGCTCCGTGGGCAACCAAGCGCGCCAGCGTCGTTTTCCCGGTTCCGGGCGGTCCCCACAAAATCATCGAATGCGGATGACCGGACTCCAACGCACGGCGCAGCGGCGCGCCTTGCCCCAACAGATGTGACTGTCCGACATACTCATCGAGGGACTGCGGACGCAATCGATCGGCCAGCGGCCGATACGTGCCGTCGCTGAGCGTCACTTGCCGGCGCGTCCAATCACATCGACGCCCGGCGGCGGCACGAATGTAAACAGGTCAGCGGCAAATTTCGCATTGCGACTGGGGTTGCTGAAGGTCAACTGCGTGATCTGATTCAATTTGTCCGCGAGGAACATCGATGCCAGGTCGCCATGGCGAAATCCGATGCGCACCAGTTGAAAGTCGGTATCCGCGTGCTTAGGGACGAGCTGGTACCACTCGAGGCCGTCGCTCGGCGGCAATGACGTGACATCGAACTGGCTGCTCAAAGATCCGGCGCCCGACAGCAGCACCGCCGGCGTGTTGGCCAGACTGGCATCCATGTCGCGAACATTGGCCTGTTGCAGATCCTTATCGTAAAACCAGATCTGCTTGCCGTCCGCCAAGATCAGCTGCTCGGAAGGCTGCGAATAGTCCCAGCGAAATTTCCCAGGTTTTTGCAGGGACAGTTTTCCGGCGGCGCTGCGCACGACCTTGCCGTGGCCGTCATCGATGGTCTGGGAGAAGTCGGCGGACCAGGTGGCAAGGCCGTTCAAATACTTTTCGACTTCCGTCGTCGGCGAGGCGAAAGCGCCGGCTGCGCTCAGCAGCGACAACAGGCAACCCAGCAGCGCGAAGGTAACTGTCCTATGAACCATCGATGTCATTCCTCGGGGGGCGCGTTGCCGTAAATTTCTCGATTGCCATTGGACTGCAGCGGACCCACCAGTCCCGCCGCTTCCATCGCTTCCACCAACCGTGCCGCGCGGTTGTAGCCGATCTTGAGGCGCCGCTGAACGCCGGAAATCGACGCCTTGCGCGTCTCGGTAACGATGCGCACGGCTTCGTCGTACAAGGGATCTGCTTCCGCGTCGGCAACACCGCCTTCGCCCTCCTCCTCATCCGACGGAAATCCGGGGATGGGATTGCGCGGTCCCTCCAGAATTTCATCGATGTAGACCGGCGGCGATGCGGACTTCAACCCCGCCACTACCCGATGCACTTCTTGGTCCGAGACGAATGCGCCGTGAACGCGCGTCGGTATCGATGTGCCGGGAGGCAGGTACAGCATATCGCCGTGGCCGAGCAGCGACTCGGCGCCGCTCTGATCCAGAATCGTGCGCGAGTCCACTTTTGCGGAGACCTGGAACGCAATGCGTGTCGGGATGTTGGCCTTGATCAATCCGGTAATGACATCCACCGACGGGCGCTGCGTGGCCAATATCAGATGGATGCCGGATGCTCGCGCCTTTTGCGCCAGCCGGGCAATCAGCTCCTCGACCTTCTTGCCGACGATCATCATGAGGTCCGCGAGTTCATCGATGATGACCACGATGAAAGGCAGCGAAGTCAGCTCCGGCACATCTTCCTCAACCACACCCGGCACGCCTTGCGCGATTTTTTGCATGCGGATCGGGTCTTTGATGGGCTTGCCGTTGTCGGCGGCCTCTTTCACTTTGCGATTGAAGCCGCCGATGTTGCGCACCCCGAGCGCCGACATGAGCTGATAGCGCCGCTCCATCTCCGCCACGCACCAGCGCAGGGCGTTGGCCGCCTGCTTCATATCGGTGACGACCGGCGACAACAGATGCGGAATGCCTTCGTAGACCGACAGCTCCAGCATTTTCGGGTCGATCATGATCATCCGGACATGTTCCGGCGTCGCTTTGTACACCAGGCTCAAAACCATGGCATTGATGCCGACGGACTTGCCCGATCCGGTGGTTCCCGCGATGAGCAGGTGCGGCATTCGAGCCAGATCCGCGACGATGGGCACGCCGCCGATGTCCTTGCCGAGCGCGAGGGCCAACGGCGAGCCGACCTCATCGTAGGGCTTGGATTTGATTATTTCGCCCAACGTCACGATCTCGCGCTTCTCGTTGGGAATCTCCAACCCCACCACTGACTTGCCGGGAATGATTTCCACGACGCGGACACTGATCGCCGATAAGGCGCGCGCCAGATCCTTGGCCAGATTGCTGATCTGGCTGACCTTGACGCCGGGCGCCGGACGCAACTCAAAACGCGTGATCACGGGTCCCGGCTGTACGGCCACCACCTCGACCTCAATACCAAAATCCCGCAGCTTGATTTCCACCAGCCGCGACATGGCCTCCAATGCCTCGTCCGAGTAGGACTGTTCGCGCGAGCCGGGTTCATCGAGCAGGGACAGCGCCGGCAACTCGCTGGATTTCGGGGCATCGAACAAGGGCACCTGGCGCTCGCGTTCCACGCGATCGCTTTTTTGCGGCAGCGGTGCCGGCGCTTCGATACGCGGCGGCGCTCGATTGGCGACCTTCTTCTGCTCCTCGCGCACGACCTCTTGGCGCGCCTGCTTGCGCAGTTGGCCGGACGCCAGCTCGCGCCGTTGCTCCAGACGCCTTCTGGCCCACTCGATCGCGCCCAAGACCCAGGCACCGAGCTTGTCCATCACTTCAAACCACGACACGCCCAAAAACAACGCCACACCCGCCAGCCACACGCCGAGCAACAGCAACGTGGCACCGAGAAAACTCAAACCCCGGGCGCCGCCCCGGCCGGCGAGCTCGCCGAGTACGCCGCCGGCGCTGTTCGGCAACCCGTCACCGCTCCAGTGCAGCGTGGCAAGACCACAGCTGGTCACCAGCGTCAGCACGAATCCGACCGCACGCAACAGCGTATTGATGCGCGAGCGGCTATCGGGCAGCGAGTGATCTTTGTGGACCAGCCAGCCGGCATAGGCCAGCATCACGGGAAATAGATAGGCCGGGCGGCCAAAAAGAAGCAGGAAAAAACTCGCCACCCAGGCGCCCACCGGCCCGATCCAGTTGCCGACGGGACCCAGGCCGCCGGTGTCTGAGAAACCGCGATCGTGGTCGTGATAGGACGCCAGCGCCAACAGCAGCAACAGCGCGAGCGCCAACAGCACCCAGAGCGTGCCTTCGCGCAATGAGCGCGCGACGGCGGCAGAGAGTTTCGCTTTCTGTTTCGGCCTCTTGGACGAAGAGCTTTCGATTAGATCTAGACCTTTAATGATGATTACTTCTTAACTGGTTGAATAATATGTAATAGTACCCCGGTCAACCTGCGGCAACAACATGAGGGCGCTTGCTGAAGGCGGACTTGTAGGAACTGGCTGGCGCCCACAGATTTACTTACCATGGGTCAGCTAACCTTTAGCGCTCGCCGGCTCCCTGAGCCTTAAGCGACTTTTCAAGACGAGAGGCAAATTATACATGAGCGTTGTCAGGCACAGTCGTCTCCTCATCCTGGGGTCTGGACCTGCAGGCTACACCGCCGCTGTTTATGCGGCCCGGGCGAATCGCAATCCCGTCCTGATCACCGGCCTGGAACAGGGTGGGCAGCTCATGACCACCACCGATGTGGATAACTGGCCCGGTGACGTTGAACACCTGCAGGGGCCGGCACTGATGGAGCGCATGCGTCTGCACGCCGAGCGCTTCAATACTGAAATAGTGTTCGATCACATCAACCGGGTTGAGCTGCGCCATCGCCCGTTTCATCTTTATGGTGATAACGGGGCGTACAGCTGCGACGCCTTGATCATTGCGACGGGCGCCTCGGCCCAATACTTGGGATTGCCCTCGGAAGAGACCTTCCGCGGCAAAGGCGTGTCCGCCTGCGCAACCTGCGACGGCTTCTTCTATCGCGGCAAGGCGGTTGCCGTGGTCGGGGGCGGCAACACCGCCGTTGAGGAGGCACTGTACCTGACGAATATCGCTTCGCACGTGACGCTGGTGCACCGGCGCGATAAATTGCGTGCCGAAAAAATATTGCAGGACCGATTGTTCGCACTGGTGTCCGCCGGCAAGGCGAGCATCGTTTGGAATCACACCATCGAGGAAATCCTGGGCGATGACTCCGGGGTGACGGGCGCGCGCTTGGTGGCGGCGGCGGGAAGCGCCACACGCTCCATCAAGGTCGATGGCGTATTTATCGCCGTCGGCCATGTGCCGAATACCCAGCTTTTCGATCAGCAATTGGACATGCGCGGCGGCTATATCGTGGTCAAGGGCGGCACCGAGGGCGGCGCCACCGGTACCAGCGTTGCGGGAGTTTTCGCGGCCGGCGATGTGGCAGATCACGTCTATCGCCAGGCCGTTACCTCGGCCGGCACCGGGTGCATGGCCGCGCTCGACGCCGATAAATACCTGGAACGCATCGAGGCCGACACGCACGTCAAACCGCGCGCTGCCCACGCGTGACCTATCGGCCGGCGCGAATCCTCGAGAGCATCGCGCAGATCGACGCGCGAAGCTGGAACGCGCTGGCGGGTGCGGCGCAGCCTTTCTTGCGCCACGAATTTCTTCTGGCGATGGAGCAATCCGGTTGCGCCGCCGCCCGCACCGGCTGGACCCCTCGACATCTCATCATCGAGGACGCCAAAGGCGTGCCGGCAGCGGCGATGCCGCTGTTCCGCAAGGCGCACTCTCGCGGCGAGTTCGTCTTCGATTTTTCGTGGGCCGGCGCCTACGCACAAGAGGGTCTTCAGTATTATCCAAAATTGCTGACGGCGGTGCCGTTCACGCCCGTTTCGGGCCCCCGCGTCCTCGTGGGTCCGAACGTCGATGGCAAAGCCATCAGCAGGGGCTTGGTCCACGCCGCGCTGGATTATGCGCGAAGCGAACAACTGTCTTCCTGGCACGTGCTGTTCCCGACCGACGAAACCGCCGCCGATCTCGATCGGGCCGGACTGATACTGCGCCGCGACTGTCAGTTTCATTGGTACAACCATGGCTACGAATCCTTCGAGGGGTTCCTGGCGACTTTCACCGCCGAGAAGCGCAAGAAAGCCAAACGCGAGCGTCGGCGCGTTGCCGAAGCCGGTATCGAATTCGACACCCTGCACGGCGGTGACATGACTGCTTCGCTGTGGGACATCGTGTATGAGTTTTATGCCGAGACTTTTCATCGTCACGGCCACGAGCCCTACCTGAACCTGGATTTTTTCAAGCGCGTGAGCGCCGCGATGCCCAATGAACTGATGCTCAAAGTCGCGCGCCTCGGAGCGGAACCGATCGCCGTGGCCATCTTCTTCGTGGGCAGTGAGGCACTGTACGGACGTTACTGGGGCGCAGGCGGCAACTTTCACAGCTTGCATTTCGAGGCCTGCTACTACCAGGGGATCGAGTACTGCATCGAAAAGAAGCTGCAACGATTCGAGCCGGGAACTCAAGGCGAGCACAAAGTGCCGCGAGGATTCATCCCCACCCTCACGCACTCCGCGCATTACATCGCGGACCGGCGATTTGCGGCGGCGATTCGCGACTACGCCCAGCGCGAAGCGCGCGGCGTCGACAGCTATGCCGCTGCGGTCAATGAGCACGTCCCGTACCACCGCACGCCCGATGAGGAGCTGCGACTCTGAGCAGACTCGTTTGGCTGGGAGAAGAGGCGGACCCGAATTGGTTTCCGCCCTTGGATCAGGCTTTGCGCGAGCCGCCGGGTCTGCTCGCCGCGGGTGGCGATTTGAGCCCGGCCCGGCTGCTCGCGGCCTACGAGCGCGGCGTGTTTCCCTGGTATTCAGCGCAACAACCCATCCTCTGGTGGTCACCGGACCCGCGCATGGTGCTGTTTCCCGGTGAATTCAAGTGCTCGAGAAGCTTGAGCAAAACGGTGCGCCATGGCCCGTTCACCACGCGTGTCGATCAGGCCTTCGGGGCGACGATCCGCGGTTGTGCCGCGCCACGCCGCTCAGGTCCCGAGACGTGGCTGAATGCGGAGATGATCGAGTCCTATGACCGGCTGCACGAACTCGGATTCGGACACTCAGTCGAGACCTATCGGGGTGACAGCCTTGCCGGGGGCTTGTACGGCATTCAGCTCGGGCAGGTATTCTTTGGTGAATCGATGTTCAGCCTCGAACGCGATGCCTCAAAAGTCGCCTTGGCGCGACTCGTGGATGAGTGTCGCACGCGCGACATCAAGTTAATCGACTGCCAGGTGGCGAGCGCTCACTTGGCCGGCTTCGGCGCCCGCGAGGTCTCGCGCAGCGAGTTTTCCCGGTTGCTCAGCCGGTACGCCAGCCGCGCGCCCCAGGGCAAATGGCCCAATCAACCCCAGCAGCCTGCCTCAAGGATTCCGCAAGGCTAGTAAATTGAGGGTGCTTTATGCACAATGCGCGCGGTTTCACGCATACCACAAGGACGCATGTCAAAAGAAGAGGCAATTCAATTCGAGGGCGAGGTCGTTGAGACTCTGCCCAATACGACATTTCGCGTCAAACTCAAGACCGGCCATGTAGTTACCGCACATATCTCAGGCAAGATGCGCAAAAACTACATCCGAATCCTAACCGGCGACCAGGTCACCGTGGAGATGACCCCCTACGACTTGACCAAGGGCCGCATCGTCTACCGCGGCCGGTAAGCCTTTGTTAGGCGCTGCGCGCCACCTTTTTAGGCGCTGCGCGCCACCTTTCAACGGGGTCGAAGCGACCCCGACCTTAATGGGCTAAGCACTGCCCTCGTGCGATAGGAGCGCCGGCTTAGCGTCGGCGGCGCGTGTTTCCAGCTTGAGCTTGTCACCGTCCTCGCTCAAGGTCACTTCGACGTGACCGCCATTCACCAGCTTGCCGAAGAGCAGCTCTTCGGCCAGCGGACGCTTGATGAACTCCTGGATGATGCGCGCCATGGGCCGCGCACCCATCTTCGGATCGTAGCCGCGCTTCGCGATCCAGCGCCGCGCCGGCTCGTCCACGGAAATCGACACGCCCTTCTGTTCGAGCTGAGCCTCCGCCTCGACCAGGATTTTGTCGACCACCCGCTCGATGGTGTCCTGATCCAGGCTGCCGAACTGAATGACGGCATCCAGTCGATTGCGGAACTCCGGCGAAAACAACCGGCGAATCGCCTCCATGCCATCGGCGCCCGAGTCCGACTGGGTGAATCCAATACTCGGCCGGCTCATCTCGAATGCTCCCGCGTTCGTGGTCATCACGATGATGACGTGGCGGAAATCGGCCTTGCGGCCGTTGTTGTCGGTGAGCGTGCCATGATCCATCACTTGCAATAACAGATTGAACACGTCCGGATGCGCCTTCTCGATCTCATCGAGCAGCAGCACGCAGTGCGGGTGCTTGGCGATCGCCTCGGTCAACAAGCCGCCCTGATCGAAACCGACATAGCCCGGCGGCGCGCCGATCAAGCGCGACACGGTGTGACGTTCCATGTACTCCGACATGTCGAAGCGCACGAATTCCACGCCCATGGCAATCGCCAGCTGACGAGTCACCTCGGTCTTGCCGACGCCCGTGGGGCCGGAAAACAGGAAGGAGCCCACCGGCCGCCGCTGATCGCCCAAGCCGGAGCGCGACATTT
>DASQPK010000135.1:0-7961 GCA_035643995.1 Steroidobacteraceae bacterium
TTCTTGATGTAGCGCGATACGCCGGTCAGCGTGCCGCCGGTGCCCACGCCGCTGACGAAGATATCCACCTTGCCGTCGGTATCATCCCAAATCTCCGGCCCCGTGGTTTTCTCATGAATGCCCGGGTTGGCGGGATTCTCAAACTGCTTCATCAAAATATATTTTTTCGGATCGGCGGCCGCCAGCTCCTCGGCTTTTGCAATCGCACCCTTCATGCCCTTGGCACCCGGCGTCAAAACCAATTTCGCGCCCAGTGCCGCCACGACCTTGCGCCGTTCCATGGTCATGGTGTCCGGCATGGTGAGCACGCAGCCGTAGCCGCGTGCGGCGGCCGCGTAGGCAAGCGCGATGCCCGTGTTGCCGCTGGTGGCTTCGACGACCGACATGCCGGGTTTGAGCGTGCCGCGCTCCTCGGCGTCCCAAACCATCGCGGCCCCGATGCGGCATTTCACCGAGTAGGCCGGGTTGCGGCCTTCGATTTTGGCCAGGATGGTGGCGCCGCTGTTCCCGAGGCGGTTGATGCGTATCAGCGGCGTGTGGCCGATGGATTGGGTATTGTCCTCAAAAACATGCATGTAGCACCTCGTACACGAAACTCTCGAGCCGGTTGAGGGATTTTCCTCCTAAGCACGGGAGAAATGCCATAGAAGTTTGTTATGAGCGGGTGCCTGAGCGTTATATGCGCAGTACCGAAGACAGGCTTCTAGGCGCCCGGGATCGTCGACAGGGGTTGCGGCCGGCCGACGACGAAACCCTGCACAAAGTCTATACCCATTCCCGTTACGGTATCCAATGCCCACTGATCCTCGACGTGCTCGGCGACCACGCGGAAATGCAAGCTGCGCGACAACTCGATCATCGCCGCGACCATGGCCTGATTCACGCTGTCCCCGGCGAGATTCTTGATGAAGGAACCGTCGATCTTCAGATAGTCCATCGGCAATGTTTTCAATGTCGAGAATGAACTCAAGCCGCTGCCGAAATTATCGAGCGCGAATTCGCAACCCATGCCATGCAGCACGGCAATGAAGCGCTGCGCGTGATCGAGGTTGGCGACCACCGAGCTCTCCGTCACCTCGAAGCAGATGTCGGTCGGGCTCGCGCCGGTGTGATCGAAGCAGTCGACCACGAATTCCAGGAATTCGGTATCGCCCAGCGTCTGGCCGGCAATGTTGATCGCGACGCTGCGTCCCGGCGGCAACTTCAAGCCGCCGCGGCCGAGTGCGGCGAACACCGCCTGCACCACCCAGCGATCGACGTGCGGCATCAAGCGATAGCGCTCGGCCGCCCGGATGAATTCCGCCGGAGGCGCTGCCGGCTGGCCGTTCTCGGATACGAGGCGCACGAATACTTCGAGCGCCGGACCGCTCACTCCGCCGGCGCGGGCATGCACGATGGGCTGGAAGTAGAGTTCGAATTTGTTGTCGCGCAGCGCTCCCTGCAATTTGAGCAGCCAGTGAATTTCGCCGCTGTGCCGCGCACTCGCCTCCTCGCGGGCCGAGTAAACATGGACGTGCAAGCCGCCCTGTTTCTTCGCCACATAGCAGGCGGAGTCGGCGGCATTCATGATGTCTTCGATGGTGCCGCTGTCGCGCCCGATTTCGACCAGCCCGATGCTGACGCCCACGCTGAAGATCTTGTCCTTCCAGACGAATCGAAAATCGTTGACCGAGCGGACGACGTTGTCGGCAATCTGGCGCGCCTTTTCCAGCGGGCATCCGACCAGGAGCAGCGCGAACTCATCGCCGCCGATGCGCCCCACGGTATCCGAATCGCGCACCGCGTCTTTGATGAGCGATGCAATCTCGCGCAGCATGTTGTCGCCCGCGGTGTGACCGCAGGTATCGTTGACGACTTTGAAGTGATCCAAATCCAGATAGCACAGCGCGTGGCCGATGCCGCTGGTAAGCGCTGATTCCGTGGCCTCAAGGAGCCGCCGTTCGAATTCGCGCCGATTCACCAACCCGGTGAGGGCGTCGTGGCTGGCCTGATAGGTCATTTGCCGTGTCAGACCGCGCATTTCGCTGGTGTCGTGAAGCACCAGCACCAATCCAGTAATTTCCTTGCCTTCGAACCTCAAGGGCGTGACGCTGATCTCCACGAACCGCTCAGCACCGGAATTCGCCGGCACCAGCAGCGCGCGCCGTCCCGCGACCAATTGACCGCTGGTGGTCAGCGCCTTGTGCACCGGATCGCCGAGCGATCGCCGGTCGTTGTCGTCCAGCAGCGAGGCAACCTCCGGAAAAGTTTTGCCCAGCACTTGCGTGACTTGCTGACCCAGCAAAAGCTCCGCCGAGTGATTGATGTAGTCGATGCGCCCCTCGGCATCGACGGTGATCACGCTCTCGCCCATGGCATCGAGCGTCGCCATGGCGCGCGGCTTCTGCGAGACCACGGCGGGGATGGCGCCGGGCATCATTTCAAGCGCCGTGAGCAGCAAGGCAGGCTCCCCAGAACTGTCGATCACTGTGCTCGAGAGTTCCACGCGCGTGACCTGGCCTTGCCGGTCCATGAGCTCTATTTCGTAGCGCTCCGCCGCAGAATCGCCACCTAAGCGCCGCTGCAGATTGCTCTCCACCAACTCGACGTATTCCGGAGCGATGAATTCGGTCAGCGGCCTGCCGACGACATCCGCGGCCTGCATCCCCAACAGCGACAAAAAGCGTGCATTGGCGAACAGAATCACTTTGCGGTGCACGAGCACGGCGTCATGCACGGACTCGACCAGACGCTGGAACAAGTGTTCGCGATCCTGAAGCTGCGCGCCGCGCTGCGCGAGATCTTCCAGCAATGCATTGACCGCGTCGCCGAGCCTGCCTAAAGCGCCGGGCTCGGCGCTGAGCTCGATGCGTCCGGATGCGCCGCCTGCGCCGCCTTGGTTGATGAGATATTGAATCTGGCGCGAGAAAGCATTGACCGCACGCTCCTGCCGGCGCTTCAGCGCAAAGAGCATGACTACGCCCACCGCCAGAATGGCCGCGGTTACCCACCACAACTCAAGGGAAGACAGGCTCAACGCTGACCTCAATAACGACGAGTCTTCGAGGCGCTTGATATTTGGAGGCTCTTACATGAGCTGGACACGCCGCGAACCATCGTGATGTGGAGAATAGCGCAAGGGACTCGCGTAGCCTGTCGAAATTGACCATAATCAGCGGCCTTAATCGCGCACGAGAAATCATGGATAACCTGACCGCTCGCCGGCAAATGGTGGATCAGCAGATTCGCACGTGGGAAGTGCTCGATCCCCGAGTGCTCGATGTCTTTTCCGTGGTGCCGCGTGAAGCGTTTGTGCCCCCCGAATACGATGAGCTGGCATTTGCGGACGTGCCCATTCCGATCGGATTGGGTCAATCCATGCTGGCGCCGAAAATTCAGGGCCGCATTCTGCAAGCCTTGGGGGTCATGGCCTCCGACAGCGTGCTCGAGGTCGGCAGTGGTACGGGCTATCTTGCCGCTTGCTTGAGTTTGCTGGGCTCCAAGACCCGCTCCATCGACATTCACCCCCGATTCACCGCCTCAGCGGCCGCGAACCTGCGCGCCGTGCCGACCGCGCGCGTGGAGTTTGAGACTCGGGATGCGTTTTCCGCCGCTCCCTTGGGCGAATACGACGCGATCGCGGTCACCGGCTCACTGCCGGTATACGACGCGCGCTTCGAGCGCTCGCTGCGCATCGGCGGACGGCTATTCGCCGTCGTGGGCGAAGCGCCGGTCATGGACGCCATTTTGGTGCGCCGGGTGGATACTGCTGAGTGGATCCGGGAGAGTTTGTTCGAAACCGTCATTGAACCTTTGATCAACGCGACCGCGGCCCGAAGGTTCGTGTTTTAGGCATGGGTCAAGAGCTCAGCCCGCGAGAATTCCTCGATCGGCGCGAGAGCGGCGAGGAAATGACCCTCCTCGACGTGCGCGAGGATTGGGAGGTCGCCCTGGCGCCGGTACCGACGGACACCGTGCACATTCCCATGGGTGAGATTTCCGACCGGATCGGCGAACTGGATCCGATGAAGGAGACGGTGGTGATCTGTCGCTCAGGCGGTCGCAGCGCACAAGTGGCTGATTTTCTTGAGCGCCAGGGATTTACAAAAGTTTTTAATCTCTCCGGCGGAATTTTGGCCTGGTCCCGGGTTATAGACCCTAGGATTCCGCAGTATTGACCCGCCTTGAGTTAGTGATATAGTAGTATATAACACTATACTACCGGCCTGGGGATGTGCCAAATGGGTAATTCATGAAGCGACTTTTGACGGTTTTTGCCCTGTATCTGGTCGCGAGCACCCCTGCTCCGGCAGCGGATCTGTTGGCGGTCTATCAGCGCGCACTGCAAAACGACCCGCAGCTGCGGGAAGCGGAGGCCACACGCCTGGCCGCGCTGGAGGCTAAGCCGCAGGCCCTGTCGGCGTTATTGCCGCAGCTCGCCGGTAACGGCCTGATCAGTCGCGAGCGCGACAGCGGCTCGATCAACCAGACCCAGTCGCTCGCCCTGCCCCCGTGCGGTCCCGCAGTACCGGCCGGCGCGCCGTGTGCTGCGGCGGGTACGCCCACGACGGTGACCGAATTCTTCCCCTTCAGCGGCAGAGTGGATACCACCGTTCACCACTACACCGTTGACTTGAAGCAAAGCCTGTTCCGCTGGGAAAACTGGCAGGCGCTGAAGCGCGCGGACTCGCAAGTGGCGCAGGCCGAAGCGGATTATCAGGCCGCCCAACAGGACCTGATGGAGCGCGTCTCACAGCGCTATTTCGATGTGCTCGGCGCGCAGGACGATCTCGAGGCGCAGGAAGTCGCACTGATTTCGGTCACCCGCCAGCTCGACCAGGCCGAGGCCCGGTATCAAATCGGACTCATCGCCGTCACCGACGTGGAGGAAGCGCGTGCTTCCCACGACAGCACTGCGGCGGCGGTCATCGCCGCCAAACGTGCCCTCGCCTCGACACTGGAACTGCTGCGGGAAATCATCGGCGACCCGTTTGACCGCCTGGCACGTCCCGTTGAACCCTTCGAGATGGCGAACCCGGACCCGATCAGCGAGGACCGCTGGGTCGAGATGGCCCTGCAACAGAACCTATCGCTGGTGTCGAGCCGCCTGGCCGCGGACATCGCCCGCGAAAACGTCTCGGTCGCCCGTGGCGGGCATTTCCCGTCGCTGGATTTGGTGGGCAGCGCCGGCAAGCTCACGAACAACCAGCTCGACGTGTACCCCGATGGCAGTCCCGCGGGCGGCACGTTCTTGGACGAACGGCAGCGCTCGATCGGTATTCAGTTGACGTTTCCGATTTACTCGGGAGGCTTGGTTTCTTCGCAAGTTCGCCAGGCTGTCTATCAGCATCGAGCAGCCAAAGAGCGTCTGGAGCGGGTGGCTCGGCAGACCGAGCACGATGCGCGCGACGCCTATCTCGGGGTGCTCTCCGAAATATCGCGGGTCAAGGCGCTGCATCGTGCCGTCGAATCCAACCTGATTGCGTTGCACGCCACCGAATCCGGCTACGAAGCGGGTACGCGCACCGCGGTTGATGTATTGCAGTCGCGCCAACAATGGATTCAGGCGCAGACGGACTATGCCCACAGCCGCTATGACTACATGCTGAATGTGATCAAGCTGCAGCAGGCGGCCGGCACGCTGTCTGAACAGAGCCTGCAGCGAATCAACGCTCTGCTGACGGATGCCCCTGCGCCGCCGATCAAGACCGATGTGCCGCCGGCAGCGAAGGCTCGATAAGGGCCAGTAACCGATCAACGCTGCCGCGATTCGACTCGACGATGTCTTTTCCGATATCGCCGATGCGCCGGCGTTCAGCGGGCTCATCGAGCAGCCGCTGCAGCGCTGCTGCCAGCTCTTTTGGATTGGCCACCTGCTGGGCCGCGCCACGGCGCAGTAGCAGCAGCGCAATTTCCTTGCTGTTGAAATGCGACGGTCCCGTCAGCACCGGCAGACCCAGCGCCGCGGGCTCGAGCAGATTGTGCCCGCCGATCGGCACCAGGCTGCCGCCCACGAAAGCCACGTCGGCAGAGGCGTACAGCGCCGCGAGTTCTCCGATCGTGTCCACCAGCAACACCGCCGTATCGGCGGGCAGGGTGTCGATCGGCGATCCCGCCCCAGGCGAACCGCGCGCCATGCCGCTGCGGCGCGCGAATTTAACGCCGCGGCGCGCGAGCAAGCCGGCGACAGCGGCGAAGCGATCCTTATGCCGCGGCACCAATAGCAATAGCGCGTCCGGGCGATGCGCTTGCAGCAGGGCATGCGCCTCGAGCACCTGCTCCTCCTCACCGGCGTGAGTACTGCCGGCGACCCAAACGGGTTTGGCGCCGTAGGCGGCACGCAGGATTTTTCCGCTGTGGATGATGCCGCCGCTCATGGCCAGATCGAATTTGACGTTGCCGATCACGCGGGTTTGATTTGCAGAGGCGCCGATCGATTTGAATCGCTCGGCATCGTCCGCGGATTGGGCCGCAATCGCCACGTTCGGGGTGAATACGCCCGAGAATAAACTGCCCAGACGCCGGTAGCGCGACACCGATTTCGCCGACAGACGCGCGCTGGCGAGAAACACGGGTACACGGCGGCGCTCGCATTCGCGGAACAAGTTCGGCCAGAGTTCGGTTTCCATGATGATGGCGACGCGCGGCCGAATCCGCTCCAGGAAGCGCCTGACCGAGCCCGGCGTGTCGTAGGGCAAAAAGCGGATGTCCGCCACTTCGGCGAACAAATCTCGCGCCCGGGCTCTGCCGGCCGGTGTTGCCGCGGTCACTGCCAGGGCAAGCTGCGGGTATCGTGAATGCAACGCGCGCACCAGCGGCGCGGCGGCCGACATCTCACCCAAGGAAACCGCATGCAACCAAATGCTCGAGGAGGGCAAGGGCGCACCCCGCCCGAAACGCTCCGCCAATCCCTGCCAATAGCTGCGATCGCGCACACCGCGCCATAGCACTGCTGCAAAGGCGAACGGCGCGGCAATTCGAATCAGCCAGGAATAGATAAAGCGCAACCGCTAGCCCGCCTGATATCCGGCCAACAACTGCTTCCAGTCGGCCGGCGTGAATCGATCGGGCGGCCAACTCATCGATAGCTTCGCCAGGGAGCGCTCAAGGCGCCGCAAATTCCGCAACGTCCACCGACCCGGCGCGCGCAGCCGTCCGCGATCGAAGTCGATCACGCTGATGCTCTGGTTGCCATCGAGCAAAATGTTGTGCGCATTCAGGTCCGCATGATCAACGCCGTGACTGTGGAGGCGTGCTATCGCGGCCCCGATGGCCCGCCAGGTACTCTCCGGCACGGGACCTCGCGCCAGCGCCGCGCTCAGCGATTGCGCATCCGGGATGCGCTGTGTAATGAGATCGCACCGATAGGTCATGCCGGCGCGCCGATAGAATGCGGCGACGGGCTTGGGAACACGCAGACCTCGCTGCGCAAGGTAATCAAGCAAACGCCACTCGGCGAAGGCACGCACCCGATCCTCGCCTGCCCACCAGTATCTATCCTGGGATAGCCTCGCGATGAAGCCTCCGCGGCGGTAGTGACGCAGCACCAGAGGCTGAGATGCGGCAGCCTGAGCTGCGGGCCCGACGAACCATGCCGAGCCGCGGCCGCCCGACACGGGGTCAAGTTCACCGCGCGCGGACCAATAGTTCGGATCGAACAGCGACTCGGCGGCGCGCTGCTGTGCATTGCCAATGCCATTGGGATCAGCCAGCATGACGCCCGTTGCAGTGGCAATGCGTTGGCCGCCCTTTATCATTCTTATGACCACCTTAAGCTTCAAACCGCCGCTGCAGCGCGTGTGTCTGCTGCGTCTCTCGGCAATCGGCGATACCTGCCACGCGCTGGCGGCGCTGCGCGCCTTCCAAGCGGCGTGGCCGGAAACCCGCTTTACCTGGATCATCGGTAAACTCGAAGCCAAGCTGATGACGGAGCTCCTTCCGGAAATCGAGTTTATCACCTTCGATAAGGCCGCAACTCTTCG
>DASQPK010000136.1:0-21548 GCA_035643995.1 Steroidobacteraceae bacterium
ATCTCGCTTCGCCGCGACGCATCGCCTTCAATAACGAGGGCATTTTTCGACACTATCCGGAGTTGGACGCGGCACAGCGGTGAGCGTCGGCGCCAGGCACGGATAGCGAAAGCATCGCGGCCGATATCGAACCGCGCCGCACATGCAATGTTCTCCGCCATGTTCAGACGTTCGAGTCTGGGAATGCCGCCTTGCGTTTCGCCATGTACTCGAGCAACGCCTCGTCGATCGCGGGATCCATCGGCGGCAGAACATATTCCGCGAGCTGCTTCTTCCACATTGCATTCGCGCGCTTCGTCATGTCGGTCGAGCCCTCGGCCTGCCATTGCTCGTAGCTGTTATTGTCCGCGAGCGGCGAGCGATAGAACGCATTCTCGAAATTGGCCTGGGTATGGGCGCAGCCTAAGAAATGCTTGCCGGGCCCGACTTCCCGGATGGCATCCAGTGCTTGGCCGTTTCCCGACAGGTCCACGCCGGCGAGCAGCGTATGCATCATTCCCGCCTGGTCCGCATCCATGACGAACTTCTCGTAGCCCATCGCCAGTCCGCCTTCCAGCCACCCGGCCGTGTGCAGCACGAAATTGACGCCCGCGAGACAGGTGGGCACCAAGGTGTTCGCCGACTCGAAGGCCGCTTGAGCATCCGGAATCTTCGATGCGCAGAGGCTGCCTCCGGAACGAAACGGTATTCCAAGGCGCCGCGCCAGCGCGGCCATTGCATACAGCACCAATGCCGGTTCCGGCGTTCCGAACGTCGGGGCGCCCGATTGCATCGAGATCGACGAGGCAAAACTACCCAGCACCACCGGCGCGCCTGGATTGACCAATTGCACGAATGCAAGTCCCGCCAGCGCCTCGGCCAGAGTTTGTGCGACGGTGCCCGCCACCGTGACCGGCGACATCGCGCCGGCCAGAATGAAAGGGGTGATGATCAACGCTTGATTGGCGCGTGCATAGACCTTGGCGGCACCGAGCATGGTCGAGTCGTAGGTCATCGGCGAGTTGACGTTGATCAGGTTGATGATGGTCGTTTTCGGACGACCCGTCAGCGGATCGTTCAGTTCATCGCCAAAGACGATGTTCGCCATCGCGACCGAATCGGCGGCGCGCTCGGGCGCCGTCACGGAGCCCATGAATGCCTTGTCGCTGTACCTCAGGTGGCTGTACACCATGTCGAGGTGCCGCTTGTTGACCGGCAGATCAACCGGCTCGCAAATGGTGCCGCCCGAGTGGTGCAGCGAGGTGGATAGGTAAGCGAGCTTGACGAAATTGCGGAAGTCCTCGATGCGCGCATAGCGCCGGCCTTCGTCGAGACTGCGCACGAAGGGGGAGCCGTAAGCCGGAGCGAACACGGTGTTCTTGCCGCCGATCAGCACACTGCGGGCCGGGTTGCGTGCATGCTGAGTGAACTCGCGCGGCGCAGTGCGTTGCACCAGCGAGCGGCACATGCCGCGGGCGAAATGCACCCGCTCGCCCTGCACGTCGGCCCCAGCAGCCTTCCAGATCTCGAGCGCCTCGGGGTCGTCGCGAAAATCGATACCGATCTCCTCGAGAATGGTGTCGGCGTTGCGCTCCATGGTCACGAGGCCTTCCTCGTCCAGGACCTCGTAGTAAGGAATCTTGCGCGTAATGTAGGGAATCGACGCCGATGCTCGGGCAGTCCGAGCAGCTCGCTTCGCATCGCGGCCGCTGGGACGTCGCGCGTGAGTGGTTGGCGGGTTCTGTTCGTCCATCGTCGCTCTCCCGATCTGATTAAAGAGTCTGATCCTGGCGCCAAGGCAGGGCGCACATCGTCACGGCGCAAGACCGCGCAGTCATGTGCCGTAGAACTCCATCGCGATTTCGCGCAGCAGCCCGGTTACATAGCCGGCGAACGAGCGCCACACTTCGACGTGAAATGCATCTTCGCG
Source organism: Steroidobacteraceae bacterium (assembly GCA_035643995.1). Lineage (GTDB taxonomy): Bacteria > Pseudomonadota > Gammaproteobacteria > Steroidobacterales > Steroidobacteraceae > Bog-1198. The sequence goes on from DASQPK010000136.1 coordinate 1,910, forward strand.
GGTTCGCCACAGCACGATGTCGGCTTTCGCGAATACGGTGCGAGTGCACATGCCTATGGGAAACTCACTCAAGTCCAGGTCAAGGGGACAGCCGCCGCTCAAAATGATCGCCGCGTGGGGGCCGCGCACTTCCAGCGCAAATTGCCGGTGACTGATATCGACCAGCGCATGAGGCACGCCCTTAAGGGCGAGTTCAAGTGCCCCGGCAACAGCAGCCTGCGATTCATCGCCGGCGAACTCCGACCCGTCGATGCCACTCAATAGCAAGTATTCATCCGGGCCAAGCCACAGCGTTGCGCGTGCGGCCTGCATCATAGCCCGGCAGGATTGCTCGGCGAAGGCGACTCCCCAGGCCGAGGCCGCCGCCGACCGCGCGCCCACATCACCGTGCAAAATGAATCGCATCGCAGGCGGCAGCGCCCTTATCCATTCCGTCTGCGGCACCGGCGGCAGGCTGCGTATCGCAACTTCAGGCATTGATGCGTGCTCCAGCGGGATCGTAGAAAACCGGTGACGTGACTTCGACTTCAACATCGCCGTTGGGCATGGGCACATACAGCGTCTGCGCAAGACGGGCGCGGCCGCCTTCGATCAGCGCCAGCGCAATCGAATAGCCCGGCACGCTGCCGGCATACGAGGAGGTGACATGGCCGATCAATTCCATGGGTGGTTTCTGCCCGGACTTCGCGGCCACTTGCGCTCCTTCCTCGAGCGTGACGCCCGGGTCCTTCGCGCGCAAACCGACCAGCTGTTTGCGATCCGCCGATTTCATGGAGGCGCGCTCCAGAGAGCGCTTGCCGACGAAGTCTGCTTTGCCTTTACCGATCGCCCAACTTAAGCCGGCATCGTCCGGGGTCACCGTGCCGTCGGTGTCCTGCCCGACGATGATATAGCCCTTCTCGGCGCGCAGCACGTGCATGGTCTCCGTGCCGTACTCGGTGATGCCGTATGCCTGGCCTGCGGCGTGGACTGCCTCCCACACGCTCAGGCCGAAGTCTGCCGGCACGTTGATTTCGAACCCCAATTCTCCCGTGAAGCTGACTCGGAACAATAGCATCGGCACGCCGCAAATTCGCCCGCGGCCCACGCTCATGTGGGGCCATGCCGCCGCACTGATATCGAGACCCTCAACCAGACTCTCGAGCACCTGACGCGACTTCGGGCCTTGTACGGCGATGACAGCCCATTGCTCGGTGGTCGAGGTGAGCCACACGTTCAGTTCCGGCCATTCGGTCTGACGATAGTCCTCCAGCAAGGCGAGAACCCGCGGCGCACCGCCGGTGGTCGTGGTGACATGGAATCGATCCGCGCCGATGCGCGCCACCACGCCGTCGTCATAGATGAAGCCGTCTTCGCGGAGCAGTATCCCGTAACGGCAGCGGCCAACACCCAAATTGGACCAATTGTTGATGTACATGCGATTCATGAATTCGGCCGCATCGGGGCCGACGACTTCGATCTTGCCGAGCGTCGAGGCATCGAACATTCCGCAGGCGTTGCGCACCGCGCGGCATTCGCGTGCGACCGCAGCGTGCATGTCTTCGCCGCCGCGTGGAAAATAGCGGGCACGCTTCCACAAACCCACATTCTCGAAAACGGCAGCTTGGGCCTGCGCCCAGGGATGGGTCGGGGTGGTGCGCACCGGGTCGAATAAATCACCGCGTGAGATTCCGGCGAAACTGCCGAAGCTGACCGGTGTGTACGGCATGCGAAACGTGGTCAAACCGACTTGTGGGATCGCGATCTGGAGGCTCTTTGCCACGATCGCCATGGCATTGAGACTCGAGGTCTTGCCCTGATCGGTGGCCATCCCCGTTGTGGTATAGCGTTTGACATGTTCGATCGATTCAAAGCCTTCGCGGGTTGCAAGAGCAAGATCACGCGTGGTGACATCGTGCTGCCAGTCCACGAAGGATTTCTCGCGGCTGGGCGGATTCGCCTGCGGTAGCGCACCCAGGTAGGCGCTGCTGCGACGGCTCAAGGTGTCGACGTTGAAGCGATGCTGTGCATGATGAAGTTCCGGCGCCGCGGCGCCGGCTCTCGCACCATCCGCCAGCACTTCGGCCAGGCCGTAGATTCCGCGGCAGGCGCCGGCGGATTGTTCGGACTCGGCCGACGATCCCGGGATGAAGGACTGCAGGCCATCGTTCCATTGCAGCTTGCCGCGCGATTGCGAAAACAAATGCACGCTCGGGGTATATCCGCCCGACATCAATACCGCGTCGCATCGGATGTTCTGCGCTGCTTGAACTTGCCCGCTCTGCACACGGGCGAGGGTGATGCCGCTGACGCGCAATTCGCCCTCGGTGTCGAGGACGGTAGAGCCGGGACGCACATCCATCCCGGCGCGGCGCGCGGCGTCTGGGAGGGCGCCGGTAACTTCGGCGCGCAGGTCCGCGATGGCAGCGATGAAGACACCCGCGGCATGCAGGTCGAGCGCGGCTTGGTAGGCTTCGTCGCCCGATGTCACCACGACCACACGCCTACCCACGCATACTCCATATCGATTGAGATACGTTTGAGCAGCCCCGGCCAGCAAAATTCCGGGGCGATCGTTGCCGGGAAACACCAGCGGACGTTCGATCGCGCCGGTGGCGAGTACCACCGCCCGCGCACGAACCTGCCAGAGGCGCTCGCGCGGCTGATAGGCGGGTGCACTGGCCAGATGATCGACGAGCCGTTGATTGAGGCCGATGAGATTGTGCGGGAAATAACCAAAGGCCGTGGTGCGCGCCAGCAAGGTCACGCGGCTGTTTTGCGCCAGCGACCCGACGCAGCGCTTCACCCAGGCTGACGCTGTTTGACCATCGATCACGGCGCTGGTATCGGTGAGCAAGCTGCCGCCGAACTCGTTCGTCTCATCGCAAAGGATGACGCGGGCGCCGCTCTCGGCCGCGCTTAAGGCAGCGGCAATCCCTGCAGGACCGGCCCCGACGATCAGTACGTCGCAATGCGCATAGCGTTGCGCGTATCGGTCGGGATCAGCATGAACGGGCGCGCGGCCCAAGCCCGCGGCGCGACGTATCATCGGTTCATACAGCAATTTCCACGCCTTGCGCGGCCACATGAAGGTCTTGTAGTAAAACCCGGCCGGGAAAAAGGCCGACAGCAGATCGTTGATGCGGCCGAAGTCGCGTTGCAAACTGGGCCACCGATTTTGACTCTCAGCGATCAAGCCATCGTACAACTCCACCTGGGTCGCGCGCAGATTGGGGGTAACTCGCGCCGCATCCCGCGTCACCGTCACCAGGCCGTTCGGCTCTTCGGACCCGGCGGCCAAGAAACCACGCGGCCGGTGGTACTTGAAGGAGCGACCCACCAGATGCACGTCATTGGCGAGCAATGCCGATGCCAGGGTATCGCCTGCGAAACCCTCATAGGATCGGCCGTCGAATTTGAACCTCACGCGTTGCGTTCGATCGATGCGTCCGCCGCTCGGCGTGCGAAGGCCGGCGATCATATTTTGCGCTCTGTCACGGGGGACGCGGCAGCATCCGTTCGCGCCGCGACGCTCTGCGCGGGCGGTGCCGGCGATGTTGACAAAACCGGCCGGGGCTCGCCGGTCTTGTAGAACGCCAGAAAATGGTCGCTCGTCGTGTCGCGCAGCGCATTGAAAAAACGCCCGCATCCGCGTGCGTGACGCCAGCGTTCAGCGTATACGCCCTTGGTGTTGCTGCGCATGTACAGAAATTCTGCCCAGGCTTGATCGTCGAGTTGCGAGGGCTGATCGGGCCTTGCGAGGTGCGCTTGTCCGCCGTAGGTGAACTCGATTTCCGGTCGCTTACCGCAGTAGGGACAGACAATGAGCAGCACAGCGCGACGCTCAATGAGCCACGGCGGCTGCCGCGGCTTCGTCGATCAGGTGGCCATCGCGAAAACGCTCAATGGTGAACGGCGCATTGATCGGATGGGGTTCGTCCCGGGCAATCGTCCAGGCAAAGACATGCGCCGATCCCGGGGTCGCCTTGAAACCTCCGGTTCCCCACCCGCAGTTCACGTACAGGCCGGGCACCGGTGTCTTGGCGATAATGGGCGATCGATCCGGCGTCACGTCGACGATGCCGCCCCAATTGCGCATCATTCGCAAGCGACGGAAATTGGGAAACAGTTCGCAGATCGCATCCAACGTGTGCATGTTGATATGCAATGCGCCACGCTGGGTATACGAGGTGTAGGCATCGGTACCGGCGCCGATGACCAGTTCCCCCTTGTCCGATTGGCTGATATAGGCGTGAATGGTGTTGGACATGACGACACACGGAAAAATGGGCTTGACCGGTTCGGAAACCAATGCCTGCAGCGGGTAGCTCTCCAGCGGCACCTGCACGCCGGCCAACGCCAAAATGACGCTGGTGTGACCGGCCGCGGATATGCCCACCTTGCGCGAGTGAATCACGCCGCGAGTGGTATCCAATCCCTCGACGGCGCCGCCGGCGTCGCGCCGAATGCCGGTCACTTCGCAATTCTCGATGATATCGACGCCGAGCGCGTCGGCTGCGCGTGCATAGCCCCAGGCAACGGCATCGTGCCGCGCCGTGCCGCCGCGTCGCTGTAACGCCGCGCCCAATACCGGGTAGCGGATGTTCTCTTCTATGTTGAGCGGCGGACAGAATTCCTTGGCTTGGGCCGGCTCCAGCCATTCATTGTCGACGCCGTTACAGCGATTCGCATGCACATGACGCTTGATTACCTGGATGTCATGCACGGTGTGCGCCAGCATCATGACGCCGCGCGGGGAGAACATGACGTTGTAGTTGAGGACCTGCGAGAGATTCTCCCATAGCTTCACCGAATGATCGTAGAGCGCCGCGCTTTCATTGAACAAATAATTCGAACGGATGATGGTGGTATTGCGCCCGGTGTTGCCGCCGCCGATCCAGCCCTTCTCCAGCACCGCGATATTCGCCAATCCATGTTCCTTGGCCAGATAGTACGCGGCACCCAGCCCATGGCCCCCGCCGCCGACGATGATCGCGTCGTAGCGTGCTTTTGGTTCCGGCTTGCGCCACTGTTTCTGCCAACCGGCGTGGCGCGACAGCCCGCGCCAGAGGAGCGAAAGCCCCGAAAATGATTGCCTGCTCATGGGTGGCGCCGCCTCAATTCTAGGCTCTTAGGTCACTGTTCTCGGGATCATACGGCGAATCGACCAGCACAGTGGCCCGCTTGCGCTCTCCGAGAATCTCAATCTCGATGTCGCTGCCCACGCCGGCAAATTCCGGTTTGATATATCCCAGGCCAAGACTCTTGCGCAGCGCGTGGCCGTAATAACCCGCGGTGGCGCGTCCGATGATGTTGCCCTTCAGATCGAACAGCGGCTCATTGCCGAGAGCGTCGGCATCCTTGACGCCGTGAACCTCGAAGGTGATGAAACGATGCGGTATGCCCGCTGCCAGTTGCTTTTCAAGCGCTTCTTTGCCGATGAAGGCGCCCTTGTTGAGACGGACGAAGCGGTTCAGGCCCGCCTCGTAGGGCGTGTAGTCGGGGGTCAGATCGCTACCCCACATGCGATAGGACTTCTCGAGCCGCAAAGATTCCATGGCGCGCATGCCGGTCATGCCGATGTTGAATTCTTTGCCGGCGGTAAATAGTGCATCGAACAAGTGATGCGCATACTCGATGGGGAAATGCAGTTCCCACCCTAAGGCGCCGACGAAGTTTACGCGCAGCAGATATACCTCGGTGGCCAGACCGACCTCGGCCACTTGCCCCGTGAGCCACGGGAACGCGGCGTTGTCCAGCGGCGTATCGACCAGCTTCGCCAGCACATCGCGTGAGCGCGGTCCGGCGAGCACAAAAACGCCCCGGCTCATGGTGACGTTTTGCAACGTTACGCTGCCGTCGCGCGGCAGCGTTTGCTGCAAGTAGTCGCTATCATAGCGTTCGGCAGCGCCGGCGCTGACCACGTAGAAGTGTTGTTCGGCGATCTTCGTGATCGTAAATTCGGAGCGAATGCCGCCGCGGCGAGTCAGTGCATGGCACAGGGCAATTCGGCCGATTTTTGTCGGCACCTTGTTCGCCACCAGTCCGTCAAGCCAGCTTTCCGCGCCGGGGCCGGTCACCTCGTGCTTGGTGAAGGGCGTCAGGTCGATGACCCCGACATGCTGTCGCAGACGCAGAGCCTCGTTACCGACATGCTCGAAGTAATTCGAGCGGCGAAAGCTCCATTTGTCCTTGGCCGGCACGCCGGCAGGTGCGAACCAATTGGCTCGTTCCCAACCGTAGCGCTGACCGAACACAGCGCCCATGCGCGCGAGCTTGTCGTACACCGGACTGGTTTTGGCGGGACGCGCATCGGCGCGCTCTTCATCGGGAAAATGAATCACGAAAACATTGCGATAGGTTTCCTCGTTCTTTTGAACCACATACCGCTTGCCGGTGTAGGGACCATAGCGACGCGGATCCACGCCCAGCATGTCGATGCCGGGTTCGCCTTCGACTATCCACTCAGCCAGTTGCCAGCCGGAACCGCCCGCTGCAGTGATGCCAAAACTGTGTCCTTCATTCAGCCACAGATTGCGCGCGCCCCACGCCGGCCCGATCAGAGGACTACCGTCCGGCGTGTAAGCGATCGGTCCATTGACGATATCCTTGATGCCGCAGTCGGCAAGCGACGGCACGCGCCGCTGCGCGGCCTCGACGTGCGGCAGCAGGCGATCCAGGTCGCCTTCGAACAAACTCTTGCCGAACCAGTCGGGTACGCCATCGGCGAATCGTGCCGGCGCACCGGCCTCATAGGGACCCAGAATCCAACCCATGCGCTCCTCGCGCAGGTAGTAGGATTGATCCGATTCACGCAGTACCGCGAGTTCGCGGCCGCCCGCCTGGCGATACGCTTTGAGTTCCTGCGATTCGTCATAAACGATGTATTGGTGCTCGACCGGAATGCTGGGCACATTCAGGCCGAACATGCGCCCGGTCTGCCGCGCGTAGTTGCCCGTGGCGCACACCACGTGCTCGGCGACGATGTCGCCCTTGCTGGTGGTCAGATGCCACTCTCCCGAGGGCGTACGCTTCACCGCAGTGACTTCGGTCTGCTCATGGATCTGCGCGCCGCGGGCGCGTGCCCCCTTGCGCAGCGCCATGGTGAGATCCGCCGGCGCGATGTGGCCGTCGTCGGGATGATAGAGGGCTCCGACAATTTTCGACGTGGCGGCACCGTCGCCAAGCTCGATCAGGGGCCACAGATCCCGCACCTGCTTGGGCCCGATCACCTGGAAGGGCACACCGATAGTGTTCGCCGTACCGCAGTACTTCTGATACTCATCCATGCGCTCGCTACAGGTGGCGAGCCGCAGATTTCCGGTGACGTGGAAACTGACATCTTGGCCGGTTTCTGCCGGCAACCGTTTGTAGAGGTCCACCGAGTATTTGTGTAGCTGTCCTACGGTGTAGCTCATGTTGAACAGCGGCAGCAATCCAGCCGCATGCCAGGTGGAACCCGCCGTGAGTTCGGAGCGTTCCAGCAGCACCGCGTCAGTCCAGCCTTTCAATGCCAAGTGGTACAGCGTGCTGACGCCCACCACGCCGCCGCCTATCACCACGACGCGGGCATGAGTTTTCATCTGTGCTTGATCTCCCCACTCAAATGCGTCCCGCAGTGTAACCAGGGCACCGCCGAACGAGACGCCAATTGCGACAGTCCCTTGTGGAAATGCGACAGGCCAGTCCGACTTGGATGGGGTCGAAGCGCGGCGCAGCCGTGATGATATGTCTAAAAGACGACAAAAGCCTGTCGGAAACTGACAAGACCTACCCGACAGTAGCGTAATATCCGCCTCACGAACGATCGTCGTGATGCCCTTTGGAGGCTCCTTGGAATCGCCCGCCTTGCTGCGCAAATGCAAGTACGCATTTTTGACCCTGCCGAATTACTCGTTGATCGCCGTAGCCAATGCGATCGAGCCGTTGCGCATGGCAAATCGGTTGGTTGGCAAAGAGATCTACCAATGGTCGGTCGTCAGCATGGACGGGCCGGCAGTGGATGCCAGCAGCGCACTCAACCTGTCCCCGACAGGGGCGCTCGATACGCTGGGAGCGGTCGATATTTTGTTCGTCTGCGGCGGCGTCAATGTTCGCGAAGCGGTATCGCCGTCGCTGCTGACCGCGCTTCGGCGGCTGGCCGACCGGCGGGTGGCTTTGGGCGCCCTGTGCACAGGAGGCTACGCGCTGGCACGTGCAGGCTTACTCGATAATTTCTCCGCGACGATTCATTGGGAGAATCTATCCGCCCTTCGCGAGGAATTTCCCAGGATTCGAATCAGCGATCAGTTGTTCACCATCGACCGTGATCGCTTCACATGCTCCGGCGGCACGGCGCCCTTGGACCTGATGCTGCACCTCATTCAGCTGAAATTGGGGCCGCGGATATCGCAGCTGGTCTCCGAGCAATTCATCGTCGATCGAGTCCGCAAGGATACGGACCGCCAATACGTCCCGTTGCGGGCGCAGATTGGCGCATCGCATCGCGGGTTGATTCGTGTCGCGCAACTCATGGAGGAGAATATCGAGAAGCCGCTGTCCCTCGAAAAAATTGCCAAATCCACGGGCTTGTCGCGCCGCCAAATCGAGCGCTTATTCAAGCGGGATTTGAACTGCGTACCGAAGCGTTACTACCTCGAAATGCGCTTGCGCCGCGCACGGGAATTGTTGCTGCAAACGGCAATGCCCATCATGGATATCACCACAGCCTGCGGATTTCAGTCGCCGCCGCATTTCTCGAAGTGCTACCGCAGTCAATTCGGGTACCCGCCGAGCGCCGAGCGCAAGTTGGGCGCGAGCCACGCAACATTTCGCGAGTCGAGCGAGAGTGCTGCCCTGGCTACTTGAAGACCACCATTTTATGCGAGACGATCGTTGACTCTTTTAGTGCAATGGCACCTCACCCTGGCTGCCAATGAACGCCGAGCGCGGGAACCACAATGAAGCTGACGGATTTCAAAGCGTTGACTTTTGACTGCTACGGAACGCTCATCGACTGGGAAACGGGAATCCTGAGCGGGTTGCAGCCCCTCGTCGAAAAGGCTGATATCGAGCCGTCGCGCGACCAAATTCTCGGGATCTTCGCGCAAAACGAATCCGCGCAGGAAGTCGAGACACCCGCGACGCCGTATTCGCAGCTACTGTCAATCGTATACAAACGTATCGCGCGGACATGGGGCGTTGCAGTGACCAACGAGGAGGCCAACAGCTTCGGCGCCTCCATCCCAGACTGGCCGGAGTTTTCAGATTCCGTCAGCGCATTGCAGTACCTCAAGAAGCACTACAAGCTGGTTATTCTCTCGAACGTTGACCGCATCTCGTTCCGTGCGAGCAATACGCGGCTACAAGTCGTTTTTGATGCCGTGTATACGGCGCAGGACGTCGAATCTTATAAGCCCAGCCCTCGCAATTTTGAGTATATGCTTCGACGATTGAAAGAAGACTTCGCCCTGGAGAAGAGCGACGTCCTGCACACCGCGCAAAGTTTGTTCCACGACCACGTACCCGCCAACCGGCTCGGGCTGGCATCGGCGTGGATTGACCGACGGCACGCGGAGGCGGGGTGGGGTGCGACGAAGCGTCCTCCTGGAACGCCGACGTACGACTTTCGATTCGACAGCATGGCTGCGCTTGTTGAAGCGCACCAAAAAGAGTTGCTCGCCTGAGTCGTAGCGCGACGCCCAGAGGTCGGTGAATCCGCAATGAGAACCGTTGATACAATGCGACGAGTCGCAAAAGGATTGAAGCGCTTCGTCCCGTGCAGCGCCGCGCTGATATTGAGCGGGTGCGCGAGCCAGCCGAGCATTGCCATGAAAACACTGGACGGCAAACCGGCATTGATCATCGGACACCGGGGTTTACCGGGTCTTTATCCAGAAGAGGTCATTGCTGGATATCGGGCGGCGATAGCGGCGGGTACCGATGCACTTGAACTTGATCTTCAATCTTCAAGTGATGGCGTGCTGTTTGCCTGCCACAACGTCTTTTTGAGCGACACCACAGACGTTGCCGATCATCCGGAATTTGCATTGCGAAAGAAATCGCGCCTCGTGGACGGGGTGCCTACCGGACCTGAGTGGTACATCAGCGATTTCAGCGCCGTCGAACTGAAAACGTTGCGAGTGAAGCAGCCGATAGCCGCGCGCAGCAAACAATATGACGGCCTGTATCCGATGGCAACTTTTCAGGAAATCATCGATCTGGCCAAACACAGCATGGCTTTAGATCCCAAGCGCCGGATAAACATCTACCCTGAAACCAAAAACGCGGTTTATCAGCGTCAATTGGGCTTGCCATTGGAAGAAACGCTACTGGCGATGTTGACCAAGGAAGGCTGGAATGCCGCGGATTCACCGGTTTTTGTACAGTCGTTTGAACCTGCCAGCTTGAAACTGATGCGCAAACTGGGACTGAAAACCAAAGTGGTCCAATTGATCGACGGCGCGGGCATCGACTACAAGACCGGTGCGATTACCTATGACTCGCCCGACAGCGCAAAACCATTTTCCTGGCTGCAAGCCCACGATCCACGTACTTTTGCGGTAATGATCACGCCCGCGGGGCTGGCGGAGATCACAACCTACGCGGATGGCATCGGCCCATGGAAGTTCTATATAGAGCCGGCGCAGGGTGTGAACGCAGCCGGCCACGCAGTGACGGCATTGGCTCAGGCCTCGAATATGCCGGCCACTTCGTTGATCGCCGATGCTCACAAGGTCGGTCTGTTCGTTCATCCGTTTACTTTTCGGGATGAAGCGGAATATTTGACGAAAACCTATCGCGCAGACCCTAAAGCGGAATACAAGCTGTATTTCGATTTAGGTGTGGATGGCATTTTCACCGACTATTCTGCGACTGCGCGCGTCGCACTGAAGGAATGGCTGAGGACAACGGCGCCGAAGTAGTAGAGGAGTTACCGCTCGACGGAAGCCGCTTCGCGGTGCGTCAACGCGAAATCAATCGCCGCGCAAACCGCCGCCACTTGCGCGGCATTGCATTGCTCAGGCGTTGAGCGAGGGCTGTCGGGATAGACCTCGGTGGTCGTCTTGTACGGTGCGCCGGTGATGCTTGCGCAGAGGCCGAGTCGCTTGAGCGGGTAGTTGATGACGCCTGGCGCGACCATGGTCGATCCGATGATCCGGCCATGGCGGTCCGCCGGCGCAATGTGTGTGACTTCCGCGACCGCCGCGATCACAGCCTGCTGGAACTCCGGTTGCGGCCGCTCGCTGTCGTCGACCAGATAGAAGCCGTCGGGGATTTCACCCGGCTCATGCGCCACGCCGTCGCGAGCGGCCAGCGCCGGGCGAAACTCGGACTCATCGGTATCGGTGGTTTCATGCAAGTCGATATGCACGAGCACCACATCGCGGAATGGCGCGACCAGGCGCATGAGGGCTGCCGATTCGTGCGCCGGGCTGTCGTCGCGAAATGAGCGGTTCGGGTCGACCGCGTGCATGTTCCAGCGGTGAATCACTTCGTAAGCCCAAGGGCTGACGCACGGCGCGATCAGGAGATTGACCCGACCTTCATAGGTTGCCGCATGTTTGTCGACAAACCGCAACGCTCCGTGCACGCCACTGGTTTCATAACCATGTACGCCCCCCGTCACCAACGCACAGGGAAGCTCGTCGTGCCAGCCGCGGCTCCTGATCGCGAACAAGGGGTACTTGTCGGGGTGATAGTCAAGGCGGCCATACTGCACCACGTCGTAGCGCGAGCTTAAGGTCTCGATCACGCGCAGCACGTCCGCTTCGTAACTGCGCTTGACGTGCTGCCGTGATAGCCAGGCAGCCACTTCCGCTTCTCGCCAGGGAACTCCGGGCGTACCGATCGGATATTGTGCTTGGGTCGTCACGTCGCTCGCTTCTAGATAAGTTCGATTTCGACGAATCGAAACTCGTAAGCGTTGGCATTGACAACATTATGGGTAACCCCGGCGGGGCGGGCATAGGACGCGCCGGATTCGAGACGTACTTCCCTCGTCCCGCTGGGTTCTTCCAGCCGCAACGTGCCGTTTGTCAGTGGCACCACGACATAGTCGTGAGTATGCAGGTGATGTCCGGTTTCAGCGCCTGGAGCAAAGCGCCACTCAGTGACAATTACTCGCTCGTTTTGAACTTGTATTAGAGATGTAGCTCTCATGATCAGTTTCCGAGGTGGCAGTGACTTAAGTATACTCGCGGTCCCGGCGCGCTGATCCGGCCGAACCAGGAACCCGGAGCGATGCGTATTCTTCTCGCGCCTCATGGGACTCGCGGTGACGTGCAGCCGATTGTCGCGCTGGCAGTGGCCCTGCGAGCGCGCGGCCACAACGTTGTGTTAACCGTTCCTGCGAATTTTGTGGCGTGGGTTCGCGGTTATGGGTTCGACACCGAATCGGATGGCATCGACGTCGAGGCCCTCTTGCGATCTGCGGGCACCGGCCTGCAATCCTTAAGCTGGCAGATGCGATACTTGTCGCACATCACGCCGCTCCTCTTTGAGCCGGTCGCGCGGGCGAGCGAGGGCTACGAGCTGATCATCGGCGCCGGCCTCCAATTCGCAGCCGCTTCAGTGGCGGAATGGCGGGGCCTGCCCTATGCGCACGCCGTCTATTGTCCGTGCGCGATACCGAGCAGCGCAGCGCCGCCTCCAAATGTGCACCGGCAGACGTTGCCGCGATGGATCAACCGGTTACTGTGGAAGGCGGGCGGTCCCATCGCCGAGCTGGCGCTTCGAGGCCGCATCAACCGAGGTCGCGCCACGCTGGGCCTTAAGCCCCTCGACAGCCCGATAAGCCAGATCCTTGAGGGGCGGGTGATTCTCGCGGCCGATCGAGACCTGGGGCCAATGCCCGATGATGCGCCTGAGAGCGCGATGAGCACCGACGCGTGGGTGCTCGACGAACCAGGGACACTGGATCCTCGCGTCGAGGCGTTCCTGCAGCAGGCTCCCGCGCCGATCTACATTGGCTTCGGTAGCATGGTCGCCCCATGCGCACCTAAGCTGGTGGCACAGGCCGTCGCCGCGGTGCGCGCCATCGGCCGGCGTGCCCTCATCGCCGGCGGCTGGGCATCTCTCGACCGGCACGTCAGAGAGGCCGACGACCTCCTGACCGTCGACAATGTACCGCATTCCCTGATCTTTCCTCGGGTCGCGGCCGCCGTTCACCATGGCGGCGCGGGCACGACGACCGCGGCGGCGCGAGCGGGAGTGCCGCAAGTCCTGCTGCCGCATATCCTTGATCAGTACTATTGGGCGCATCGGGTTGAGGCGCTGGGACTCGGACCGCGGTCGCTGCCGGTCGAACTGGTCACTGCCGACGAGCTCCGCGACCGCATCAGCCGTGCGGTCAGCGATCCTTTGATTCGAGAACGGGTGAACAGACTCGCACCGGCCGTCGCGGCCAGAAACGGCGTGACAACGGCCGTCGAGCATCTGGAGGCACTGGGATCGCGGCCCCGAGACGCACATCACATAACGGCGCGGACTCGGAACGCCGGAGCGCGATATTGATCTACCATTCGGCTTGGAGGATCAGCAATATGACGAAATTTGCAATTACCGTGCTCGCCGCAATCACGCTTGTGCAACCGGCGCTGTCAGTTGCAGGCGATAAGTCGACCGACGCCCGCGCAAAGCCGAATTCCTTTGTCCCGCACCCTCATACAAATCGGCACGTCTACGGCACACCGATTCAGCCGGCTATCGTAGGCCATGCAAAGACTTCTCATCAGAAGCATACGCCGAAGAAGCTTTCTTCCAGCGCCGCGCACCGCGGCACGCAGTAGCTGCTGCGCCGTGCTGCATTTCGAGCTGCTGGTTGCCACCGGCTCGGCTGAAGATGAGTGTCAGTTCCCCCGACTCAGTAGCCGGGGGTTGTTGCGGTGGCCGCAATCGGTCCCAACTGCATCACTGCACTGTTATTATCATCATTGAAATAGATGATCTGATGTCCCGCGGCATCGACCGTGGCCGCGATGCCAAAAATAGTGCCGGGCGCGCCAGTATCGATCTGCAGCGGTTGACCGACGAAGCCGTCGGGCACCACCGGCGACACCTCGATCAGCAAGTTAGTCGTCGCGCTGGGCGCCGTCACACCGATATCCGCGTTGCCGATGATCAAATCACCGTTCTTCAAAAGGGCGGCGCTCAGTGGTGTGTTGAAGGGCGCGCCGTGAGCAATCACTCTGGCCGAGGACATCGAGGGACCCGAGAAGGTCGGAACGGGCGTCGGGGTTGTCGCGGTGCATTGTCCGTTCACCACAACGCCGTCCTTCGGAATCGCGGACACCCCCGCAAGGGCGATCACGCTGGCGGAACTTGTGTCGACGACATACAGGGTATCGCTCGCCGGATCATAGGTGAGCCCCGCGGGTCCGAATATGGCTCCCGGTACGCCGCCGCTGCAAAAGCCGGTGACAATTTCCGTAAGCGATGTCTGCACATTGTTTGTGTCGAGGCTGATTCGATCAATGGTGCCGGGAGACGTGTTGGTGCCAGGCCCGGCAACGACGCCGTTGTTGCCGGGTGCGCTCGATACATAGAGCGCCGCGGGTTGCGTGGTCGTGGCCGCCACAAACGCTTCTCCCCAAGGGCCATTGAATGTGTCGCTAGCGAATGGCTTCCCAACGGTCCCGGTCGCACTGACCAGCGGATTTAGATTCGATGCCCACGCGGCCGCCGAGATGCTGTCATCCGGCAGGATGGCGAGAGCATTGCAGCCCTTCAGATCCGCCGACTGTGCGATCTGATATGGCTGAGAACCGGTGCCGGGATGCAGTCCAATGATGGTTGTTCCGGTGCCCTGAACATTTCCTGAGGGGGGAGTGGTAGTGGTAATAGTGGCGTTATTGAAATTGCACACGACGAGATCCCCCTTGGTGACCAGTCCCGCGGTCGCCGGAGCAACCGCGAGGCCATAGGGATTCTGGTCGCCGTTGGTCGGATCGATGGTCGAGCCGACGGTCGGTATCGCGCCGGTTGGCGCCAGAGCGTTGAGCAGGTTGGTCGTGACCGTCACGCTCGCGGATGCGGATTGGGTGCCGCCGCTCCCGGTGCAACTCAGCATGTAGGTATAGTTTCCGGCAGCGGTCGGGACAACCGTCTGACTGCCGCTGGTCATTTGGGGGCCGGTGAACATGCCGCCGGCTGCGCTCGAGGTCGAAGCGGTACACGAAGTGGTGTATGCCGATGTCCATGCCACGGTCAATGCCTGACCAAAATTGATGGTGGTTGCCGCTGCCGGCTGCGAGATGCTCACCGTGGGGGCAAGCATCATAGAACCGTAGCCGCCGCCATGACCTCCGCCACCGCATCCGGCCATCACGCTCACGAGTAATCCGGGGGTAACTTTTCCCCAAGTTAAAACGCGCATTGTTTTGCAAAGCCTCTTTTGTCGTCGGTATTGGATTTAGACACTAAGAACTTCAGAAGTTGTTCTGCGATTGATGAAATGTGCAGTCTCATTTGATGACAAAACCTCTGTGCGGACGTCCAAGCAAAATCAGAAGTCGATGATTGCAGGACTTCGGACATGCGCGTCTTATTCCGGCGATTCGGAAAAACATATCGTGATGGGGTCTCGAGCAGCAGGCGGCGCTGTCGCGCATGGTCACGGGCGATCGCGCCGGCCTCGATCGCGGCATAGCCACTAGACGGATATTGCAAGGCGCCGGCCGCACGGTGCCTCTGACAACTCGCATTCTGCGAGTCGCGCTCTCCAGCGCCTGCAATACCGCAAATCGTTCACAGCGCGGACACTGAACTCAAGGCCGCGACGCTACTGCACGATCTCTGCCGAAGTCAGATCGGTCGCGACGTCGGCGAGGATGGTTTGATCCAACACACCGATCCAGAAGTTGCAGTGATGCTGCGCGGCGAATCCTAGTTCCAGCACCGGGTCGAAGAACCCTCTATAAAGTTAATATTATTCTTATAGTTATATCGATAATATAGAAATTACATTATAATTCTGAAGAGCGGCTCTCCGAGGGGACCAACCCAAGACGATTACCGCGGACTCCGCGAGGTGAAGCGGTTATGCCGCGCCAAGGGTGTGGTGCAGTTTGACTGCCGTCGTCGAGCGAGGAGTTGTTTCAATGAGAGGATCATTTCCCCACGGCACCGAAGCCGCTCCGCGCCCACGAGAGACATTCTGAGTAAATGTTTGTGGCGAGCTGATCCTTGGTCACCTGTTCAGCCTCAATTCTTTGATCGAATTCTTGGTTCCCGGAATTGATTAGATTGTGTAGGGACGGTGAGGCGTCTAATTCGATGGCCGCATCGCGGCATAGTTGCATGTGCTGAACCGTGGCGAGGTTGGCCACTCTAAATCCATAGAGCTTCATGTAGCCAATTCCGGCTGCAAGGAGAGCAACGACGACCAAGGATTGCGCGCAGAGCGTGATTCCTTTCTTTGCTCTCTTGGTCTTGAGAAGCCTGCGCAAGCGCCGGAAGTGGACCGGTGGCAAACCTTCGCGTCGACGTTCTTCGTCGGCTTCTTTGTGATTCCACGGGTCGATCGCCTTGCCGAAGAGCTGGATGCGACGCTGACGAGAAGGGCGCTCAAATCCCAGTAAGCGAGCTGCATCGCCCGACTGCTCAGCCTCGGCGAATTGACTCAAGCTTCTTGGGACCGGTTGGCCGTCGGCCTCCAGTTCGGCCACGATTTGCGAAAAGGACTTGGCTGTCCTTTCTGCTGGGGCATCGGTCACGAGCGCAGACTAACGCGTCGCGACCTGATCGCGTTCGACGTAGATAGCCAAGCCATCACCTTTCTGGTGGTACACAGTCGAGGAGCCGCCGAAGAATGCGACGGCAACGGCAAGGGTGGAGGCTTTGAGAAAACGGGGTTTGAGCATCGTAGACATCCATGTGGCAGATGCCGCATTTGAGCAATTTGCGGGACAGAGCGACGTGCGGGGGATCTCAGATTCTTGGATCCGTTACACGGAGTTGGCTCACCGCGGGGATTGAAGCCGCCTGGGGGATGCCGGTCTGGTCAGTCTCGACTGAAGGGCGTCCAGCTTTCAGGTTACTACTCCTGCTTGTAAACCCTTCCTTCCTTCATCACGAACTTAACATGCTCGAGCTCACGAATGTCGGCGATCGGATCACCGTTCACCGCGATGATATCAGCGGATTTTCCTGGGGCAATCGAACCGAAGAGTTCGGAATGACCGATAAGGTCAGCGGCATTCACGGTTGCCGCCTGAATTGCCTGCATCGGGGTCATTCCATACTTGACCATGAATGCAAACTGACGGGCGTTAATCCCATGAGGACAAACGCCTGCATCTGTGCCAAATGACATCTTAACGCCGGCCCGAACGGCTTTGGTAAAGTTGCGGCGCTGTATTTCCCCCAAGCCCGCATCGTGCGCGAGGAAGTCGGCGGGTGTGGCGGGATTCGACTGGATACATTCTTCGTCATAGATGTCCATGTCCAGGTACGTGCCGTGTTTTTTCGCAAGTGCAATTCCCTCGTCATCAATGAGGGTGGCGTGTTCGATCGAGGCGACGCCCGCGCGGATTGCATTCTTGATGCCATCCGCGTCGTGCGCGTGCGCCTCGACCCGCAGGCCGAAGTTGGCCGCTTCTTCCACGGCAGCTTTGATCTCTTCCGGGGTGAATTCGATGGACTTCGCATTGCTGCCATGCGTGAGAACTGCGCCGGTCGTCAGAATCTTGATGTGATCGGCACCAAGATGTGCGAGTTCGCGCACAACTCGGCGGACCTCCCAAGGACCGTTGGCAATGCCGTAGCGAAGATCCAACGGCAGCTCGATGTCCTTGGCAAGTCCGGTCATCGCGCCCGCTCCCTCGCTGATCGTCACATACGCGCCCGCGACATACATGCGCGGCCCGATGAATACTCCGTTGGCGATGGCGTCGCGCATGGCGACATCGTTGAAGGCGCGATAGACGCCGACGTCGCGTACCGTCGTAAAGCCAGCCAGCAGGGTGACACGCGCATTCGGGATAGCGGCATAAGCGGTCTCGACTGCAGTCAAGCGCAAAGAAACCAGGGGCTCAGCGTCGTGCTGGTCGGCCAGGTGAGTGTGGCAGTCGACGAGCCCCGGCAGCACCGTCATCTTCGACAGATCGATGACTGTGACACCATCGGGTATCTTAATGTTGGAGCCAACTGCTTCGATTTTGGCGCCGTGAACCAGGATGATTTGATTCGCGAGCGTTTGTCCGGTCTGCACATCAATGAATTTTCCCGCGCGAATGGCCGTGACACTCGGCGCTGCCGACTCGACAGGCTGCGCTAGACAAATTGCTGGTGCCAAGGCCAAACACAGGGCCTGAATAAACATTATTTTCACGGGTGTCCTTGAGGGTGGATCATAGGATCGACTGGATGCAGCGATAGCTGCAGCCGGCGGCGGTGAGTTCATTTCGATCACGTGCTGCGACTTAAGCGTGCGCTTGCGTGCGAAGTCAAGAATCGGGGCGTGAAAGTCGCGGTGGTGAGAATCGATTTGTCGGAACCAGCGACAGGCAATTACGGGTCCCGAGCGAAATCAACCGGATAACGTTCGGCACATAAGTCTCTTTGATGCATGATTTACATCATTATAACACTCTTTATATCAATGGCTTGCAAGATGTTACTCGACTTAGTCGAGCACATGCCGCAAATTGTCGCCCGCAGAATATGCCGGTCGCGCAACCCTCGGAGATCAGCATGAATACTCAAGTCAGCATTGAACGAGCCGAGCTGCGCCACGTCGATGAGATCGCGCCGCTGTTCGACGCCTACCGGCGCTTCTACGGGCGCGCCAATGATCCGCGGTCGCGGTCATTTCTGGAAGAGCGGGTGGCGCGCCATGAGTCGGTGGTGTTCGTCGCACGACTGCAGGGCGCGGCGATCGGTTTCAGCCAGCTGTACCCGTGTTTCGCTTCGGTGTCCCTGGCACGCATGTTTGTGTTGTACGACCTGTTCGTCGCGCCGCAAGCGCGGCGCTGCGGAGCGGCCGCGGCACTGTTACGCGCGGGGGTGGACTATGCAGCCGGGCAGGGCGCCGGCCAGCTCATGCTGCAGACTGGCGTCACGAATCTGCCTGCGCAACGCTTGTATGAGCGCGAGGGGTGGATCCGCGACAATGACTTTTACGTCTACGAGTACCACCTCCCCACGGACGAGCACGCCTGACTCGCCGGCGAGAACAAAGAGATCGCGGACAAATGCAGGTGTGCCTGTAGTGCAAATAGATATACGACGCCAGAATGTGGTTGGCAAGGGACATGGGACGCACTTCGCCGGCGCCCCGCCAGCATCCTATTCCAGCGTCCTATTCGATCATCGGCCGACTGAGTTCGGTGCGCCAATTGGCTGGATCAAGACTCGATTCCGGGCCCACTAAATAGCACTCGTAAAGATCGCCTGCCGTTCTGTGTCCGTTGGCTTCCATCCACCCGCTGAATTTATGCCACGCGCCGCCCAGCCCCTCGTAGGGACCGTGATAGACGGTGTGCACCACCTTGAGTGCCGGCCGCTGCCAAGGCTTCACGCGGCCGACGGCCGTGACGGGCGATGAAACCGGTACGCAGATATCGAAATCAAAAGCATCAGGTGTCATCTTCAGATGATGCGCGAACCACGGTCCCGTCGGACCAATGCCTTGCGCCTTTACTGCCGCCATCACTTCGCCTATGCCTGGCCCCATGACCTG
>DASQPK010000137.1:0-9133 GCA_035643995.1 Steroidobacteraceae bacterium
CAGGGGCAAGATTCAAAGGCGCCGGCGCGGCAGCCGGTACCGAGTCGGCCGCGGCATAGGCGCCTGCGGCATAGGCGCCTGCGGCCAGGAGCAGGACCGGCACGCATTTTAGGCCTGAGGTTGATACCGCCATCGATCAGCGCTTTTCGATCGGCAGATAATCTCGCTGGGTGGGACCGGTGTAGAGCTGGCGCGGACGGCCAATTTTCATGTTCGGATCCGACACCATCTCCTGCCAATGCGCGACCCAGCCGGCCGTGCGCGCGATGGCGAACATGACCGTGAACATGGAGCGCGGAATCCCCAGAGCGCTATAGATGATGCCGGAGTAGAAATCGACGTTGGGGTAGAGTTTTCGCGAAACGAAATAGTCGTCCTTGAGCGCGATTTCCTCCAGCTTGAGCGAGAGATCGAACAGCGGGTTGCTGCCCTTGCCCATTTTCTCCAATACCCGATAACACATGCCGCGAATGATCTTGGCGCGCGGATCGAAGTTCTTATAAACGCGGTGGCCGAATCCCATGAGCCGCACGCTGTCATTCTTGTCTTTGACCCGCGCCAAGAATTTATCGATGTTGGCGACCGAACCGATGCTGTCGAGCATGTCGAGCACCGCCTCGTTCGCGCCGCCGTGCGCCGGTCCCCACAGTGCCGAGACGCCGGCCGAGATCGCCGCGTATGGATTTGCGCCGGTGCTGCCCGCCAGGCGCACGGTGGAGGTGCTGGCATTTTGCTCATGGTCCGCATGCAATATGAACAGCAGGTCCAAGGCCTCGGCGGCCACAGGATCGATGTAGCACGGCTCGCAGGGAACCGCGAAGAACATGTTGAGCATGTTCTCGCAGTAGCGCAGGTCATTGCGCGGATAGATGAAAGGCTGCCCCAGCGTATGTTTGTATGCCGCGGCGGCAATGGTCGGCAGCTTGGCGATGATCCGGTGCGCAAAAATTTCCCGATGCCGTGGATCGCCGATGTGCGTGGTGTCGTGATAGAACGCGGCCATCGATGCGACCACCGCGGAGACCATCGCCATCGGATGCGCGTCGTGATGGAATCCCTGGAAAAACCGCAGCAATTGCTCGTTGACCATGGTGTGCCGCATGATCGAATTTTGAAACGCGTCGAGTTCCGTCTTGGTCGGCAGGCTGCCGTTGATGAGCAGCGTGGCGACTTCAAGAAAACTCGACTTCTCCGCCAGCTGTTCCACCGGATAACCGCGATACAACAGCACGCCGCCATCGCCGTCGATGTAAGTGATTTTGCTTTCTGTGCTGGCCGTGGCCATGAATCCGGGATCGAAGGTGAAGACGCCTTGATCCTTGGTCAGATTCGAAATGTTGATTACATCGGGGCCGATCGTTCCGGAAATGGCGTCTAGTAAGCTGGTCTTGCCGTTGTCAAGATTCTTGAGTTCGTATTTCGTGCTCATTCGCTGTATCCGACGGGTATGTTTCGTATGTTTGACCCCTCAGCGTTGCACGGCCGTACAACGGAATCAAGCGTACACGTCGCTTAAGCGAGAACCTCCGCGGCACGTAGATCGCATCGAGGATCTCGCTGCGAATGCGCGGCAACAAGGCGTCGGAAGCGCGCGGCGAGAGCGCCGCGCACTCGAGAGCAGTCTTTAAGCTTTTGCCGCTGTCTTAGGGTTTGCCGCAGTTGCGGGTTTTTCCGCTGCCGCGGGTTTCGCCGGTGTCGCGTACTTCTTGCGGAACTTATCGACGCGGCCGCCGGTGTCCACAATTTTCTGCTTGCCCGTGTAGAACGGATGGCAGTTGGAACAAACTTCGACCTGCAAATCCTGTCCGATGGTCGAACGGGTCTCGAACTTGTTCCCGCAGGTACAAGTGACCGTGATTTGTTTGTAGTCAGGATGGATGCCGGCTTTCATAGGAACCTCAAGTTTTCAGTTGCGGCAGAATCGATCACCGCTATCAGCGGAATCGCCACGCCATGGACCCTTATGCTGCCGGCGGATCTTTAGAAATCAATGCCAGAAACAGGGCCGCGCATCATATGCGCACCTACGCCCGTGAACAAGGGCCACTCATTGCACATATTTGTCCACAATAACTGTGGATAAGTCTGTGGACGGCAACTCGCGAGAGGGACTCATACGGCGGAAATTGGCGTAATTGTTGATTTGATCAAAAAATAGACAGGCTATTTTCACCTTATAATTCAATATATTACGAGACGCATCTGACCTAGTGCAGATGCTATGTGTTGTAGGTCTCACTTTATGCGAGGCGCGTAGGTCGGTGTGTATAAGCTCTTAGAGCCCCAATACCGGCTCTTCGGCCAAGAAGCCGGCCTGCAGATCGTTGAGGAAGCGGCTTCCCAAGTTCGTGGGCCGCCAACCCGCGTTGGTTTGCTCGAGCAGGCCGCGGTCGCGCGCGCGCAGCAACTGCTCATCGATCATCTCGAGCGGCAGCCCGGTCCGTCCCTCGTAGCAATCGCGCCTGAAACCGTCGTTGAGGCGCAGCGCATTCAGCATGAATTCGAACGGCAAATCCGCCGCCGCGACGAACTTCGAGTCGCCGACGGCGTCCTGCGCGCGGCGGATCTGATCCTGATATTCGCGGGGCTGTTTGGGTTTTGTGGTGCGCAGAATCCGCATCGGCTTGCCCAGACTGAGCTTGCCATGCGCGCCTGCGCCCAGCCCTAAATAATCGCCGAACAGCCAATAGTTGAGGTTATGCCGGCATCGCGCTCCGTCTTTGGCATATGCCGACACCTCGTATTGTGCGTAGCCCGCTTGCGCCAGCAACTCTTGGCCCGCCGTTTGAATTTGCCAGGCCGCGTCCTCGTCCGGCAGGCTCGGAGGGCGCGAATGAAATACGGTGCCCGGCTCGAGCGTGAGTTGGTAGTAGGAAACATGCGATGGACCGAGCGAGCAGGCGGTGCGCACGTCGTGAAGCGCCTCTTCCAGCGTCTGCCCCGGCAGCGCATACATCAGGTCCAAGTTGAAATTATCGAGTTTCGCCGCCCGCAGCTCCTCCACTGCACGATGCGTATCTTCGGCGGAGTGAATGCGTCCCAACACCTTCAAGGCGCGTGTGTCGAAGCTCTGCGCGCCCAAGGACACGCGATTGATGCCCGCCTGCGCATAGCCTGAGAATCGGCCGCGCTCGATGGTGCCCGGGTTCGCCTCCATCGTAATTTCCGCATCGTCCGCAAAGGCGATGCGCTGCTTCAGCGCCGTCAGCAAGCGCGCGAATTCTTCGGGCTGAAACAGGCTCGGCGTGCCGCCGCCGAAAAATACGCTGTCAATCCTGCGGCCGGCTGCGACGCGCGGCGCCTCGATATCGAAGTCCCGTATCAGCGCGTCGATGTACGACACATCCGGTTGCGCCGACTTCAACTGATGCGAATTGAAATCACAGTACGGGCATTTGCGCACGCACCAGGGCATGTGCACGTACAGCGCCAGCGATGGGTCCATCACGCGCGCACCGCCGGCGGCGCCTGAGCTTCGGGCAGGGCGAGCAGCGCCTCGCGCAGCGCTCGCATCGCCTTGCCGCGATGGCTCAAGCGGTTTTTCTCTTCTGGAGCAAGCTCGGCTGCCGTTTTATCGAGTTCCGGCAGCCAGAAATAAGGGTCGTAGCCGAAGCCGCTCGAGCCGCGGGGCACGTCGAGAATAAATCCCTCCCAGGCCGCCTGCGCCACCATCGGCGCCGTATCCGCAGCCTCGATGAGCACCAGCGCGCATCGATAGCGCGCTCGCCGCCCATCGAGCGGCACGCCCTCGAGCGCACTCATCAATTTCGCGTTATTCGCGGATGCGGAGGCATCGGCGCCCGCGTAGCGGGCCGAATGAGTGCCGGGCGCTCCGCCAAGGGCATCGACTTCGATTCCGGAATCATCGGCGAGCGCCGCGAACCCGCTCAGAGTCGCGGCGTGACGCGCTTTCAACGTGGCATTTTCCAGGAAACTCGAACCGGTCTCTGGCGGCGACTCGAGGCCCAGATCGGCGAGGCTGATCAGCTCGTACGGCAAGCCGGCCAGCAGGGAGCGAAATTCGCGCAGCTTGCCTGGGTTGGCGGTGGCGACTACCAGTCGCTTAGGAGCCTTCTTAAGCATTTCGCGTTGCCGCGAGCTCCAGGGCACGGACGCTGAGCTGCGCGGCATGCAACTGCGCGATACCTTGCGTCGCAAGGTCCAACAATTGATCGAGTTCGTGTCGGCGAAACGCGTGGCCTTCCGCCGTGCCCTGGACTTCGACAAAGGCGCCGCCGCTGTTCATGACGACATTCATGTCGGTTTCGGCGTTCGAATCCTCCGCATAGTCGAGATCAAGAACCGGCGTGCCGCGGTAAATACCCACCGACACCGCGGCCACCTGCCCATGCAGCGGGTTTGCGGTGATGGCGCGCCTCTTGAGCTGAGTGTCAATGGCATCCGCCAAAGCCACGAAACCGCCGGTGATCGCCGCAGTGCGCGTGCCGCCGTCGGCCTGCAGCACATCGCAATCGATGGTGACGGTGCGCTCCCCCAATCCTTTCAGGTCCACGACCGCGCGCAACGCGCGGCCGATCAGGCGCTGAATCTCTTGAGTGCGGCCGGATTGTTTGCCGCGCGCCGCCTCGCGTGCGGACCGAGTATGAGTCGCGCGCGGCAGCATGCCGTATTCGGCGGTCACCCAGCCTTGTGCGGTACCCCGCAGGAATCCCGGCACGGTGTCTTCGATGCTGGCGGTGCACAAGACCCGGGTGGAGCCGAAACTCACCAGCACCGAGCCTTCAGCGTGCTTGGTATAGCCGCGTTCGAATTTCAATTCGCGCAGTTCATCGGCGGCACGTCCGCTGGGGCGGACGCTCACGCCGCCTTCCATCGCAGCGCCGCGGCGCTCGTGTTATCGCTGTACGGGGCGGAGGCCTCCACCGCCTGCGTTCCGAGATCGGTCAGCGTATCGCGCAGGGGCTTGGCGTTACTCTGTGCGAAGCGCACGAAATCTTGGTCTCGCAAGTTCGCCCACAATCCGTCGGTGCACAACAGCAGGACATCGCCCGCCTTGAGTTTGCGCCGCGACGAGATGGTCATTTCAGGCAACGCCGCATCTCCGCCGAGACAGCACTCGACGTAGTTGCGCATCGGGTGGCCGTGCACTTCGGCTTCGGTGATCAAGCCCTCGCGCAGCAACACCTCGACATGGCTGTGATCGCGGGTGCGATCCAGCACCTGCGCCTGGCGCAGTTGATAAATGCGGCTATCGCCGACATGCGCCCAATAGGCCGCCGAGTCCTGCACCAGACACACAGCGCAGGTAGCGCGCGGGCGCGCTTCGTTGCTCAAGGCTGAGCCGAGCTTCACGACCTCTTCGTGCGCCCTGCCCAAGGACAGATGCAAAAAGCCCAGCGGATCAAAAATCGGATGCGGCGTTTGCCAAAATGCCTCGAGCATGGTCGACAGCGCCGTTTCTGCGGCGCGAGCGCCGTCCGCATGACCGCCCATGCCATCGATCACCACCAGCAACACGGCTTGTTCTGCGGTCGCCACGGCGACCCGATCCTGATTCTCTTCGCGGTGCCCGATGAGGCTCACGTCCGCGGTTTCGATCTGCAATGACTGCTCCTCGATTCTGCTAAGCTTGGCAACTGACGATTATGGCCGATTTTAGCGGCGACCCCTATGATTCGTAGCATGACCGGCTTTGCCCGACGCGAGCGGCAGTTCCCTTGGGGACTGCTCGCCTGGGAGCTCAAGACCGTCAATCACCGCTTTCTCGAGTTGGGCTGCCGCTTGCCGGAAGAATTCCGCTCGGCCGAATCGGACTTTCGCGCCGCCGTCGCCGCAACCGTGCGCCGCGGAAAGGTTGAGTGTTCGCTGCATTTCAGGCCAACGGTGGTCGCCACCGCACTCGAGGTCGATGCCGAGCTGCTGGCCAGCCTCACCTTGCGGGCGCAACAAGCTGCGGCACAAGCCGGCGTTGCGGCGCGCATCGATGTCCTGGATCTACTGCGCTGGCCCGGCGTCATCCGCGACGGCACCCGCGACACCGTGCCCTTGATCGCTGCCGCGCAAGGTTTGCTCGCCGAGGCTTTGGCGGATCTCACCCGCTCGCGCGACAGCGAGGGGGGACGATTGCGCGACGCATTGGAGCAGCGCTGCGCCGGATTGGTCGAGTTCTCAGGGCGGGTCACCGACCGGCTGCCGGAGATCCGCGCGCGCATGCGCACCAAGCTGCTCGACCGAATCGCACAGCTCATCGCCGACGTCGATCACGATCGACTCGAACAGGAACTCGCGATTTTGGCGCAGCGCCTCGACGTGGACGAAGAGATCGACCGGCTGCGCGGTCATGTGACGGAAGTTCGCAAAACCTTCGAGGCCTCAGAACCCGCGGGCCGGCGGCTGGACTTTCTGATGCAAGAGCTGAATCGCGAAGCCAACACGCTGTCATCGAAGTCTCAGGATATCGAAACCACCCGGGCCGCGGTCGATATGAAGGTGCTGATCGAACAAATGCGCGAGCAGGTGCAGAACATCGAGTAGCTTCCGGAGCCGTTCGGGCTCGCGGCGCCATCGCTCGCATTTCTCTATAAATCAAGCAATTATTGTCGGCGCACTTCGATGGAGCTGACGATTTCCCGGGCAGGTTCCAAGACCGCCGCACCGCTGTCGATCCCGATGCCCTGTCGCTGACAGACGACATTTCGAAATACGCCTACGTTGCGGCGACAATTCAAAAAATCGCCGAACGTCCGGCAGATGCTGACCGAGACTCAGGCCGCAGAGACTTGCCGCTCTGCCCTTAAGATGCTCGAGCGAGAACGCGGGCGCTGGCGCTCGCTAAAATTCAACGAGGAGGATTTGTGAACAGATCATTGATAGTGGGAACCGTATTTGGGGCGATCGCGGTGACGGCGGGCGCCGCTTTCGCCGGCTACAGCATGCTCGGCAACAAAGGCGCCGAGGTCATCAGCAGCAAAGCGCTCGTGAAGACGATCAAGACGCCGCGGCAGGAATGCCACGACGAACAAGTCACGCGGACCCGGGCACCGAAGGATAACAACCGACTGGCAGGCACCGGGATCGGGGCCGTTGTTGGGGGACTGCTCGGGCACGAGGTGGGCGGCGGTAGCGGCAAGGTGCTGGCGACGGTCGCCGGCGCGGCTGCGGGCGGCTATGCGGGCAACAAAATCGAAGAGAAAGTACAGGCCGGCAACACCTACACAACCACCGAGCAACGCTGCATGACGGCCTACGACGTCACGGAAGAACCGAATGGCTACGAGGTTGTCTATCTGCTCGACGGCAAGCAGCATCGCGTGCACATGGACCATGATCCCGGCAAGACCATCCCCGTCAAGGATGGCCAGATCGTGACGGGAAAGTAGTCCCGGCGCACGAGCTCTTCGGCTGACGAAGGCAGCAACAGAACACGTTTCAAGAGTGAGCCTCAGTTCGTATCGCCGGCTTCACCGGGCACGTCAACATGCGTCAGCTCAAGTTTGCAGGTTACGGTCAGCGTTCATGACAAAGCTAAAAGGGCGACTCGCGCGTCGTTGCATCAATCGCTGCTGCGCATATGTTAGATTCGGGGTTGGGCTAACCGTGTCCAACTCCCGTAGCGATCGATGCCACAAGGACGCCTTTACGTAATTGCGGCACCCTCCGGCGCCGGCAAGACCAGTTTGGTAAAGGCCTTGATGGAGCGCGAGCCGCGCATCCAGTTTTCGGTGTCCTACACCACGCGCAAGCCTCGCCTCAACGAAATTCCCGGGCGCGACTATCACTTCGTCAGCCCGGAACGTTTTCAAGAAATGATCGCGAATAGCGAATTTCTCGAACACGCCCGAGTTTTCGACAACTGCTACGGCACCGGGGTGCGCACCGTGCAGGAGGCGCTGTCGAATGGCGAGGAGCTGTTGCTGGAAATTGACTGGCAGGGCGCCCGCCAGGTACGCGCGAGACTTCCCGAAGCCTGCAGCATTTTCATCCTGCCGCCTTCACGCCATGCGTTGGAGCAGAGGCTCAAGGGGCGCAGCACCGATTCCGATGAGGTCATTCAGCGCCGCTTGCGGGACGCCGCCGAGGACCTGGGCCACTGGAGCGAATTCGATTACGTCGTGATCAATGATCGCTTCGAGCAGGCGATCGAGGATCTGCAGGCCATCGTCGAAAACCGCGGCAGCCACTTGGTTGCCCAGCGCCCGGAAGTGGTGCAATTGGCCGCGCGCTTGGTGAATCCCGGCGGCTGAGCGACGAAATCGCCGCAAATAACCGCATTTTACAGTGCAGGAGCATGCCTGCGGGTGGCGAGGCAGGCGTGAATTCTGCTATGATTTCACTCCCTCCAATGGAACCTCAAGCATGGCGCGTATCACAGTCGAAGACTGCCTTCAGAACGAACCCAATCTATTCAACCTGGTGTTGCTGGCCGCTAAACGCGCCCGCCGCCTGGCCAACGGCGCGGAAGCGACCGTGGAATGGGAGAATGACAAGCCGACCGTTGTGGCGCTTCGCGAGATTGCTGCCGGAAATATCACGCTCGAAATGTTGGAAGAGCCCGAGGAGCCGGCGCAGCCGCCGGTGAGCGAGCTCGACATGCCGTCTGATTTCCGCGCTCCGCAACTCGGGCTTGGGGACTAGCTTACCGCCCGGCTACATTTAAGAGCGGGCGATGGACTACGCGTCTTCCATACTTGGTTTCCTGCCCGGTGGAAGACGCTCCACCGGGATCAGCCAGCTCCTGGACAAACTCGAAGCCTATCTTTCGCCCGCCCAGGTTGAGCGGGTCCGCGAAGCCTACGACTTCGGCGCTGAAAGGCACCAGGGCCAGAAGCGCGTCTCGGGCGAACCGTACATCACGCACCCGGTCGCCGTAGCCGATATTCTCGCCGACCTGCGTTTGGATGCCGACACCTTGGTGGCGGCGATCCTGCACGATGTCATCGAAGATACGCCCACCGCCAAGGCGGAGATCGCGTCGATCTTCGGACAGGTGGTCGCCGAATTGGTCGACGGCGTCAGCAAACTGGATCAGATCCAGTTCAAGAATCGCCAGGAAGCGCAAGCCGAGAGCTTTCGCAAAATGCTGCTGGCGATGGTGCGCGACATCCGCGTCATCATGGTCAAGCTCGCCGACCGCATGCACAACATGCGCACCTTGGGAGCGATGCCGCCGGTC
>DASQPK010000138.1:0-8747 GCA_035643995.1 Steroidobacteraceae bacterium
GATTCGCGTTGATCGGTGCCTCCCCACATCCAGCCGCCCATGGCCCACGTGCCGAGCGCCACCCGGGAAACTCTCAGGTGCGTCTCGGGAATATCCACGTACTCGCTGTCGACGGCCGGGATCTGAAGCTGCGTTGATGACATGGAACGTTTCTCCTGTTGGACGAAATTCACTTGGCGGGTTGAGGCGCCGAGCCAGGAAAGTAACAAGCGCGGCCCGGGATTGAATGTCACGGCCGTTACGGTTGAAACAACAGATCGCGGCGCGATCGTCGGTTCCACGGGCCGATCGTGGGGCGAGCGCATTGCGCGTCTGTTTCGCCTCGCCTGGGCGCAGATTTCAAATGAAAGAGTGGCGGCCGCATCTCGACATCGAGGCGCATCTTATGGCTGAGACCATGCACTCGATGTCCACGATCGTCATATACGAGGCCGATGATCTAATGCGCGGCCTGCTGCAGGAATGGCTGACGGGTGCCGGCTATGGCGTTGCTGCTGCCACTATCTGCGGCCCGCGTCCTCTTGCAGCAGACCTCGTGATCGTGAACATTGGTATGCCCAAGCAGGCGGGTTCACGCGTGGCCGAGGAAATTCGCGCCGCGCACCCTAAAACGCCGATCATTGCGATCTCCGCCCAGTTTCGCGCCGATCTCTCGACCGCCGGCACAACCGCCCAGAGCCTCGGCGTCGCCCAGGTCATTGCCAAGCCGCTGAGCCGCGATACACTGCTCGCAGCGGTACGCGCTATCATCGATCCCGCGCCACCTTAAGCAGGCACGCGAGGAATGACCGAGAATACCGGCCCCATCAGCCAGCGCTCCGCGCCACTCCGATTCAAGCGGTTCCGGCTGCGGATCGTGATACTGGGCGTGCTGATTGTATTGGCATTCGCCGGCTCGTCGGCTTACGACGCGTGGCGTGCGTATAACAATACCCTCGCGGCCACCAACCGCGAAATCACCAATGTGGCGACGGCGCTTGCCGAGCAAAGCGCCTGGACGTTCCAAGGCATCGATCTACTGCTGCGCGATACGGCGCGTTGGTATCAACACGACAGCCCAAAAATCGCGCCCGAGCGTCTCGATGAAGTCCTCGCCAATCGCACGTCGGGGGTCCGGCAAATACGCCTGGTCACGATCTCCGACGCGCAAGGGATTCAGCGGCACCGCTCTGTCGGCTCCTCACCCCCCAATCTCAGCGTCTCGGACCGCTCCTACTTCATTGCGCAGCGAGACGGGACGCCGGGGCTGTTTATGAGCGAACCGCTCATCACCCGCTCCGACGGACGCGCTGGAATCATCCTTTCGCGGCGCTTGGAGGACGAGAGCGGCGCGTTCGCCGGCGTCGTGGCGGCCATCGTCAACCTCGAGGATCTCGAGAAATTCTACGCGGCGGTCAACCTGGGCAACGGCAGCGCCGTGCATCTGCTGCGCGACAACGGCCAATTGCTCGTGCGCGATCCGCTACAACCCGGTTCGATCGGCAAGACATTTCCACAACTCTCTCTCGCACGGCCGGCGCCGTCAACGGGACTCGAGGATCCGATCGACGGCAAGCAGGAGTTCATTGCCGTGGCGGGCGTTAGAGATGTCCCTCTTGTCGTCGCGGTCACCCGGGAGAAGTCAGTCGCGCTTCAGCCGTGGCGCGATGAAGCGGGGCGGCTGGCAGCGCGCAGCGCGGTGGTCGCGCTCTTGGGATTGATGGGAATTGGCCTGCTCTGGCGCCAACTGGGACGAATCGAAGCGGGTGAGCGCGCTCTAGGGGAAAGTGAGGAGCGCTATGCACTGGCAATGGAAGGGGCGAACGAGGGACATTGGGACTGGGATCTCGCGACGGATCGCCTCTTCCTGTCCTCTACCATGGCCATGCTCGAGGGACACGGCAAAACCCATGTGACGACCACCCGCACCGCGTGGCTGGCGCAAATCGAGATCCACCCCGATGATTTGACACGCCTCGAGGCGGCTCTGCGAGATCACTTCGACGGCCGCACGCCAAGTTTTGAATGCGAATATCGGGTCCGCGACGGCAACTGGCGCTGGCTGCTCGGGAGGGGCCGGTGTCTACGGGATGAGGAGGGTAAGCCGTATCGCTTCGTTGGATCGGCCATCGACGTGACCGCCCAAAAGCGGGCGCAGTCGGACAGAGATCAATTGGAGGTCCAGCTGCGGCAGTCGCAGAAGTTGGAGGCGATGGGTACCTTGGCAGGCGGGATCGCTCACGATTTCAACAATATACTCGGCGCAATCCTGGGTTACGGTGAGCTCGCGCAGCAACTGTCTGCGCCAAACAGCCCTCTGCGGCGCTACGTCGACAATGTGATGCACGCGGCCGAGCGCGCCAAGGCGCTGGTTGATCGCATTCTCGGGTTCAGCCGCAGCGGCCTCGGTGAGCGCGCGCACGTACATATCCAGTCAGTCATTGAAGAAACACTGGAACTCATCGCGGCCTCCCTGCCCGCCAACATCCGCCTGGAGAAAAGTCTCCTTGCGGGCGATGCCGCGCTCATCGGCGATTCGACCCAATTGCATCAGGTCGCCATGAATCTCTGTACCAACGCCGTGCATGCGATGGAACAGGGCGGAACACTGAGTGTGCTTCTCGATCGCGTGGACTTGGCCGAGGTTCAATCGCTGTCGCGCGGCACGCTCTCCCCGGGACCCTATGTGCGCCTCGTGATCAAGGACACCGGTGTCGGAATGCGGCCGGAGGTGGTCGAGCGCATATTCGATCCGTTCTTCACCACCCGAGGCGTCGGCAAAGGTACCGGGCTGGGTTTGTCGCTGGTGCATGGAATCGTGACCGATCTTGGCGGTGCCATCCATGTCAACTCTGTATCGGGAGAGGGCACTACCTTTGAGATCTGGCTACCCGTCACGACAGAAGTCGGAAAGCCCGCAATCGAGACAGTCCGCGAGCTGCCTCGCGGACACGGTGAGACGGTGATGATCGTCGATGATGAACCGACGCTGGTTGCCTTGGCCGAAGAAATGCTTGCCGGGCTCGGCTACGAGCCGGTGGGCTTTGAATCAAGCGGCGTGGCGCTGCAGGCATTTCGCGCCAAACCTGAGCGCTTCGATTTGGTGCTTACCGATGAGGCAATGCCTGATCTCGTGGGCACAGCGCTCGCTCGCGAGATCCGACTCCTGAGGTCCGATGTTCCGATCATCCTGATGAGCGGTCACGGCGGCGCCGCCCTGGCGCACCGCGCACAAGCCATCGGCGTGCGAGAGGTGTTGCACAAACCGCTGCAGCGAGCAGATCTCGCCGAGTCGCTGGCGCACGCGCTGGGTCATGGAGCGAATGTCGGAACGGGCTAATTGCATCTGAAATATCTTTCAGCGGGCATGAAATCGAACTGCGATTCCAAGCGCTCATCCTGTGGCACGGACCTTCCGCAATTTCGCGGACGGCAATTAACAGGAGGACGACATGAAATATCAGAACGCGGCACTGGTACTGCCGCTGCTCGCCGCCATCGCGGCCGGTTGCACCACCATGGGAACCGGCTATGGTTCTACGCCTGCCGGCGGCAGCCCCGCCACTTTCAACTGGAAGAGCTCCGATGGTGTGACCGGCACCATGAACGCAACGCTGTCTGACGGCACCACCTATAGCGGACAGTATTTTGAGATCACCGCCGATACGACAGTCGATGGCGTCGCGCCCCTGTGGGACGGCTGGTATTCGGGCTGGCGGGGCGCAGGCTTTTGGGGCGCCGCGCCCTCAACGGACTTCATTACGCATTACTCGGGCCGGGTGGTTGCCAATCTTGCCACGGCATCGGCGACGCACATGCGATGCAAGTTTCAGCTCGTACATCCCTCCGAAGGGATGGCGGGCGGCGGCAGCGGCCAGTGCCAATTGCCTGATGGCAAGACCATTGATGCGAATTTTCCCACTGCTTGAAGCATGAATTTGGGATTCCCGCTGGGTGGGCGCTCGGCAGTGCCGAGCGCCGTCGCCCAGTCGGGCTTCTTGCACATGGAATTTCGAGCAGGAATCGACGATGATCCATCCACCTTCATCCATCCACCTTCAGCAATTGAGACCGGCCTTGGAGAATCACAATGCCTGAGACCATCCAGCCGCATATCTTGGTCGTCGATGACGACCCGCAAATTCGCGACCTGCTGAAGGAATATCTGACTCAGAACGAGCTGCGTGTCAGCATCACGTCGACCGGAAAGGAAATGTCGGCGATCCTCACCGAGCAGGCGATCGATCTGGTGGTTCTGGACCTGCGTTTGGCGGGTGAGGACGGAATGACGCTGGCGCGCAAACTGCGCGAGGAGTCGGCGATTCCCGTCATCATTCTCACCGGCGTGCGCGATGAGGCCGATCGCATCATGGGTCTTGAACTCGGCGCCGACGACTACCTGACCAAACCGTTCAGCCCACGGGAGCTGTTGGCGCGTATTCGGACGGTGCTGCGACGAACCAAGGGGGCGGCGCTGACGGAGGCGCGACAAGGCGACGTTCGCGCCTACCGTTTTGCCGAGTTCGAGCTCAACCTGCGTACGCGGCGCCTGACAAAGCACCCGGGAAAGCGGCTAGAGCTGACGAACGGGGAATTCAATTTGCTCGCCGCGCTGCTGGCCGCTCCCCAACGGATCCTCACGCGGGACCAGTTGCTGGAAGCCAGCCGCGTGTACGACAACGAGGTTTACGACCGCTCCATCGACGTTCAGGTGCTGCGGCTGCGCCGTAAGATCGAGGCCGACCCATCACAACCGCAGTTCATCCTCACTGAACGAGGCGTCGGCTATTCGTTCAGCGCAGCGGTGGAAGTTCTTCACTGACGCCGATGCCGGCCGCCTAGGAGCCACGCGCGGCCTCTTGCGAGTTGCCGTTCGCGGCGATGCTGGGACTGTCCCAAAGTCCGCCCAGCGCTTTCACCAGCAGCACGCTCGCGTCCAAGCGTCGACGGGCAATCTCAATGGCCGTGCGTTCATTGCTCAAGGCCATGCTCTGCGCGGTGACGACCTCCAGGTATCCAATCGCGCCGGCCTGATAGCGCTGCAACGCCAACTGCAGTTCATGCTCTGCCGCGCCCACCGCCAGCTGCTGTGCCGCCGATTCGTCGGCGAGAATGCGCAGCGCCGCGAGGTTGTCCTCGACATCTTGAAATGACGTCAACACGACCTGCCGATAGTCCGCCACTGCACCCTCAAAACTTGCCTTTGCACCGTTTAACCGCTGCCTGCGCAAACCGCCGTCGAACAGCGTGCCGATCACAGGGATGCCGACCGCCCAGAAGCGGCTGGGCGCGCTCACCCATTGCGCAAAACCTCCCGATTCGAGACCGCCGGTGAGGGAGAGCATCAGATCGGGAAAGAACGCAGCGGTCGCGGCGCCGACGTCTGCGTTGGAGGCCGCCACCAGGCGCTCCGCCGCCGCCACATCCGGACGCCGCTCCAGCAGTTGCGAGGGTACGCCGGCGGGGACGTCCGGCGGCGCGAACTGAGTGGCGCTTGGGGCTAAGGAAAATTTAGAGGCGGGCTCGCCGCTCAAGGTGGCAATCGCGTGCTCGAGTTGCGCGCGCATCACACCGAGATCGATGAGTTGGGAGCGCGTCGTCTGCACCTGCGTCCGCGCCAGGGCGACATCCGAATCCGAGGCGACGCCGGCGGCGAATCGCTGCGTGGCGATGTCGAGTGCTGCCTGAAAGGCAACGACGGTTTGCTGCAGCAACTCAGTGTCGGTGTCCAGCCCGCGCAGGTCGAAATAATCCACCGCGAGTTCGGCATGCATGCTCAGTTCGACGGAGGCCAGATCCGCTGCGCTCGCCTGAGCTCGATCCCTGGCGCCTTCGACCGCATGGCCGACCTTGCCGAACAGATCCGGCTCCCAGGAGGCCGTGACGCCTGCGGTGTTGTCCCACACCGTCTTGCCGGCGAGCGAGCGACCGAGCACCGTCTGCGACGTGAGGCTGCGGGTGGGTTCGATTCCCGCCTGGATCAGCGGGAAGTACGCCGAACGCGCGGCACCCACCGCGGCGCGTGCTTCCTTGAGCATGGCCACCGCCTTGACGATGGTTTGGTTGGACACGCTGACGCGTGCTTCGAGCTGATTCAATGACGCGTCATGGTAAATCTCCCACCAGGCACCGCGATCGTGCGCATCCTGCGGCGAGGCCGGCTTCCAGCCCTCGGCCGGCGCAGCTGCAGCGCCCACGCTCTGTTCCTTGAACGCGACGGGCACATCGATATCAGGCTTGACGTAGGCAGGGCCCGTCGCGCAGCCGGCGAGCAGCATGGTGATGAGCGCGATCCCGGCGCGCACGCGAGTTTTGATATCAAGTTCGATGTTCATGATGGCTGCGCCGCAGGATTCGCGATGACGCGCACTGAATCACCGGCGGCGATGGCATCGCCCGGATTGGCGATCACACGCTCTGTACCGCTGAGTCCCGAGGCCACTTCCACGGTCGTGCCGAAGTCACGTCCCAAGGTAATGGCTTGCAGGGACACCTGGCCCGCATCGTTGACGACCGCGACCTGGACCGCGTTCGGCCGAAATAGCAGCGTATTTACAGGCACCGACAGGCGTGGGTGAGCCACGGTCACGTCCAGATCGACCAGTGCGTAGGCGCCCGGCAGAACGGCCGAGTCGCGGTTGTCGACATCGACTTCGATGCGCAGGGTGCGACTGACGGGGTCAATGGCGCCCGAGGTGCGTGCCACCGTCCCGTGCAGCGCCTGACTCGGCCACTGCGGCAGCGTCAGGGTCGCCGCCACGCCGGGCTGCATGTCTTGCGCATAGTCTTGCGGGACGTCGATAAAGACCCGCAACTTGTCGGTTTCCGCCAAATGGAACAGCTCCATCTTCGAGCCGCCCGCGCTGCCCGAATCGATCAGCGCGCCGACATCGATATTGCGCGCCGTCACCACACCCGCGAACGGCGCGGTCACCCGCTCGTAGGACACCAGTTTCTGCAGGCGTTTGACATTCGCCTGGTTGGCGGTGAGCGTGGCCGCCAGCCCCTTCATCGCGGCGACGTCCTGCTCGGCGGTTTCGCGTGAGACCGCGTTGGTCTTGAGCAGTCCGACCCAGCGATCTGCCGTCACCTTGGCAATGTCGTACTGCACCTGCGCCGTGTTGGCATCGGCGCGAGCCTGATCGAGCTGCGCATCGATTTCAGGCGTCTCGATGTCGGCGAGTAGCTCGCCCACCGGGACCTGGGAACCGATGTCCTTGTACCAGTGCGCGAGGTAGCCGTTGGTGCGGGCGTAGATCGAGGTCTCCTGGTATGCCCGCACGTCGGCCGGCAACTCGATGCGCTGCACGGCAGGGGCCGCCTTCGGTTGAACCACCGAGACTAGGGGCGTGACAAAGGATGCTGTCTGCGTGCGCAGGGCTGCGTGGGCTTTGAGTCGCGGCAGTATCCCGATGCAGAGCGCCAACAGCAGCAGCGCGAGCGGCAGCAAGCGCAGCCACCCCGGTTTGCTGGGTTTCGGAGTCGCCGTGGGTTCGCTGGGTTTCATATCATTGCTCCCGTTAATTCGCTGACAACGCGGCCGGCGAGACGTCAAGTGACTCGCGGCGCTTGAGCCATCCATGCACGGCCGAAAATACGACCGGCACGAACAACAAAGTGGAAAGGGTTCCGATCAACAGGCCGCCGATCACGGCGCGGCCCAAAGGAGCGTTCTGCTCGCCGCCGTCGCCCAACCCCAAGGCCATCGGCAACATGCCGATCACCATGGCCAGCGCGGTCATCAGAACCGGGCGAAACCGGCTGATGCCTGCCTCGAAAGCCGCGCGCAAGGGTTCGATGCCCTGCGTCAGCGAACTGCGCGCAAAACTGACGACCAAGATGCTGTTGGCGGTGGCAATGCCGATGCACATGATGGTCCCGGTCAGCGCCGGCACACTCACCGTCGTACCGGTGATGAACAGCATCCACACGATACCGACCAAGGCAGCCGGCAGCCCGCTGATGATGATCAGGGGGTCAATCCAGGATTGAAAGTTGATCACCATGAGCAGGTAGACCAGCAGCACCGCAAAGGCGAGTCCGGTCATGAGCCCTAAGAACGAGGACTGCATGGTTTGCACTTGACCGCGCAGCACGATGCTCGAACCCGCCGGTAAGTGGCCCCGGGTCTGATCGACGATGCGGGTGATGTCATGCGCCACGCCGCCCAAGTCACGTCCCTGTACCGAGCCGAAGATGTCGACCACCGGCTGCACGTTGTAGTGGGAAATCACCCCATTCTGCGAACCGCGCTCGAGCGTGCCGATCGAACCCAGGAGCTGCGATGTCGCGGCTCCGGGGACGGCGGATGCACCGGCGGCGGATACACCTGTGGCGGATGCACCGGCGGTGCTGCTGCCGTCTGCCAGCGGAATGTTGCGCAGTGCCTGCAGAGAGTTCACCGCGTACTGCGGTGTCATCGTCATCAGCGGATAGCTCACGCCGTTGTCTGGATTCAGCCAAAAATTGGGCGACGTCTGTGAACTTCCCGACAGCGCAATGAGGAGATTTTGCGCGATCGCGCGCTGTTGGAAGCCGGCCTTGATCGCCTCGGTGCGGTCGACATCGATATTGATCGCCGGGGCATCGTCGGGCTGCTGGATGCGCAAGTCGACCAGACCCTGCACCTTGCGCAGCTGCGCCACGAGCTTTGCCGCCACCGCCCGGTTGCCGTTCAAATCACCGCCGACGATCTGAATATCGATGGGTGACGGCAATCCGAAATTGAGGATCTGGCTGATGATGTCCGCGGGCAAAAAGGCGAAGGT
>DASQPK010000139.1:0-9862 GCA_035643995.1 Steroidobacteraceae bacterium
GGACTCGCTCGGCAAACAGACGCCCTTTCCACCGCGTCTCGGCGAGCCCGATGAATTCGCAGCGCTGATCGTGCAAATTCTGGAGAACGTGATGCTGAACGGCGAGACCATCCGTCTCGACGGCGCCGTCAGAATGCAGCCGCGCTAAAAGCTAAGGTCGTGCCCAGCCACTCGCGCACGTAACGTTCGTTGGCGCCCGTACGCGTTGCCTGATATACCTTATGCCTGCGATGCATCAAATCAAAATCCTGATCGGATTGGGAACCGCACTGTTGTTGGCCGGTTGTGCAGGTAGGCAGCCTACCGAGGCGCCCGAGTTGAACCCCACCGACGCGCGCGCCCTGATTGAAGCCTCGTTGCCCCGGAATGTGGCGGATCGAGCCGGGTGGGCTACCGACATGTACAGCGCTCTCACGGTGCTCACCGTGACGCCGAACCGCGAAAACATTTGCGCCGTGGTGGCCGTGATCGAACAGGAATCCGGATTTCGGGTCGATCCAGCGATACCCGGCCTCGGCGTGATCGCCCGGAAAGAAATCAACAGCCGCGCTGAGCGCGCGCATGTGCCGATGCTGCTCGTGAATGGTGTGCTGCAGCTGAAGTCGTCCGACGGCCGCAGCTACGGCGAGCGGATTGCTGCGGCAAAAACCGAAAAGGACTTGAGCGATGCCTACGAGGACTTGCTCGCGGCAGTGCCGCTGGGCCGCACGCTGTTCGCCGATCGGAATCCGGTACGCACGCGCGGGCCCATGCAGGTCAATGTTGCCTTTGCCGAACAGTTTTCAGCCGTCGCACCGTATCCGTATCCGGTCAAGGTGAGCATCGAAGACGAATTGTTTACCCGCCGCGGCGGCGTGTATTTTGGCGTCGCGCATCTTCTGGACTACCGCGCTCCCTACGATCAGTTTCTGTACCGCTTCGCGGATTTCAATGCCGGGCAATACGCCAGCCGCAATGCCGCCTTTCAAAGTGCGGTCAGCATTGCCTCCGGCATCTCTCTGGTCACTGACGGCGCGTTATTGCCGCATGACGGCGACGCGAACAATCCCGGCAATACCGAACTTGCGGTGCGCGCGCTGGCCGCAAAGCTCAAGATGAGCAACGGCGCCATCCATGCCGCCCTGGCAGAAGGAAAAACCAAGGAATTAGAGGCCACGACGCTGTATCAACGCGTGTTCGCGCTGGCCGATCAGAAGGCCGGAAGGCAACTGCCGCCCGCCCTGGTACCGCACATCAAACTGGGTGGACCGAAAATCAAACGCAGTCTCACCACCGATTGGTACGCGCACCGGGTCGATGATCGTTTCAAGCGCTGCTTGAGTACCCGGTAGTCCTGCGGTCAGCGCCGCACTGCGGCGCCCGGGAAATTGCCGGCTTTGCTCAGCATGCCGGGTAATTCTCGACCCATCTCGCCGGCGAGCCACGCGGCCGCCTCGATCACCCGGTCGATGTCGAGGCCGGTGTGGTATCCCGAGCGCTCCAGCATGTAGATCACATCTTCGGTGGGCACATTGCCGGTGGCCCGAGGCGCGAAGGGACAGCCGCCCAAACCGCCCAACGACGCATCCACCGTGCTCGCGCCGGCATTCACCGCCGCCCAGACATTGGCGAGGCCCGTGTTTCGTGTATTGTGAAAGTGCACACGCACCGGCAGCGGCGCGATCGCGGCCTTCACTCTCGCAACCAGTTCGGCAACATCGCGCGGCCCGGCCACACCGATGGTGTCGGCGATGGCGATTTCGACAGGACCTGCGGCGGCTGCCGTCCTCGCCATATCGACCACCCGTTGCGGATCGACCTCGCCGTCAAACGGACAGCCGAACGCCGTGGAAATCGTGATCTGGCCGCGCCGCCCCTCCTGTCGCGCCAAGCGCACCACCTCACAGCACATCGCCAAGGATTCGTCCGAGGTTTGACCCTGATTGCGAATCGCAAATCCGTCAGAAGCCGCGCACACGGCACCCAGTTCATCAAGACCCGCCTCAATGGCGCGCAGCGCGCCGCGCTTGTTGAGCACCAAACCGATATAGATCACATCGTCGCGTGCGGCCAATCCTGCGGAAACCGCGTCGGCATCGGCCATTTGCGGCACCAGCTTAGGGTTTACAAAACTGGCGACTTCAATGCGGCGCACGCCGGCGTTGATCGCCCGCTCGATAAACTCAAGCTTCTGCTGCGTGCTGAACAGCACCGATTCGTTTTGCAGGCCGTCCCGCGGACCGACCTCAACAATTTCAATCTCGGACATTTTCAATCTCGGACATTTTTTGGAACCTCTGCACGCGCCACTGCCAGTCTAAATCAAACTAGAAATCACTTTAAGT
The DNA here is from genome assembly GCA_035643995.1 of Steroidobacteraceae bacterium. Taxonomy (GTDB): domain Bacteria; phylum Pseudomonadota; class Gammaproteobacteria; order Steroidobacterales; family Steroidobacteraceae; genus Bog-1198. The sequence goes on from DASQPK010000139.1 coordinate 2,325, forward strand.
TTGGTTCAGTTTACACAATTTAAAGACAATAAATAGTCCTATCTTACAATGTGTTACAAATTATACTCGATGTGATTTATACATATCATTTCCCGTACCCGCCGCCGCCCGGCGTACAGATCACCATCACATCGTTGGGCTGCACATCTACCTGACCAATATGCGCCAACTTCTCCACCCGTCCATCGGCCCGCTCAATATAATTTTCGCCGACAGCGCCCGTCTCACCGCCCGCCATGCCGAATGAGCCGACGGTGCGGCCGTTACTCAAGATGGATGCCGTCATGGACTCCAGAAAGCGAACGCGCCGGACGCCGCCGTCGCCGCCCCTCCAGCGTCCGGCACCGCCGGACCCTGCACGAATTTCATACGACTCCAGGCGCACGGGAAATCTAAATTCCAGAACCTCAGGATCCGTCAGCCGTGAATTGGTCATGTGAGTTTGGACCACGCTGGTGCCGTCAAATTCCGGTCCCGCGCCTGAACCCCCGGCAATGGTTTCGTAGTACTGGTATTCGCCGTTGCCGAAGGTGAAATTGTTCATGGTGCATTGACTGGCGGCCATCGCTCCCAAGGCTCCATACAGCGCGTTGGTCACGCACATGGAGGTCTCGACGTTGCCGGCCACCACGGCCGAAGGCGACTTGGGGTTCAGCATGCAGGCGTCAGGCAGAATGATTTGCAGCGGCTTCAAGCATCCCGCGTTGAGCGGAATATCGTCGTTTACCAGCGTGCGAAACACGTAGAGCACCGCCGCCGTGGTCACGGCGCGCGGCGCATTGAAGTTATCCCGTAATTGAGCGCTGGTGCCGGTGAAGTCGATGCACGCGCTGCGGTTTTCGGCATCGACGCGCACCGCCACCTCAATACGCGAGCCGTTGTCGAGCGGCAGGATGAAGTGACCGTCCTTGAGCGAGGTGATGACGCGGCGCACCGACTCCTCGGCATTGTCCTGCACGTGCTGCATGTAGGCGATCACGGTGTTCAGGCCGTATTGCGCCACGAGCGCCTTGAGTTCGGCGCTGCCCTTGGCGTTGGCTGCGATTTGCGCGCGCATGTCGGCGAGATTTTGCGCAGGATTGCGCGACGGGTGGGCGCCGCTCAGGAGCAGTTCGCGCATGGCGGCCTCGCGCAGCGTACCGTTCTCAACCAGCTTGAAGTTATCGATCAAAACACCTTCTTCACCGATGGTCGCCGAAAACGGCGGCATCGATCCGGGCGTGATGCCGCCGATATCGGCATGGTGGCCGCGCGAAGCGACAAAGAAGCTGGGCGCCGCGTCAGCGACGCTCAAATAGACCGGCGTCACGACGGTGATGTCGGGAAGGTGCGTGCCGCCGTGGTAAGGATCGTTCAGCACAAAGACATCGCCGCTGCGCATCTGCGGATTGCGGTCGATGACGGTGCGAATCGACTCGCTCATCGAGCCCAAGTGCACCGGCATGTGCGGCGCATTTGCAATCAACGCGCCCGTGCCGTCGAACAGCGCGCAACTAAAATCCAGACGCTCCTTGATGTTCACCGAATAGGCCGTGTTTTGCAGGCGCAGGCCCATTTGTTCGGCGATGTTCATGAATATATTGTTGAACAACTCCAGCATGACGGGATCGACTTGCGTTCCCGCGGCGCGTTCGCCGCTTCGGCGCTGAACGCGCTCGAGTTCGATGCAGCCGCCGGCCACCACCCGCGCTTCCCATCCGGGCTCGACCACCGTCGTTGCATGGCGGTCGGCGAGGATGGCCGGGCCCAGAACCCGCGCACCCGAGTGCAATGTTTCCGCGCGATAAAGCCGCGCGTCGCGCCAGCCCGCGGACTGTGTGTCAGCCAGGCAGTACATGGAGATGCCGGCGTCGGCCGCAGGCTCATAAAGCGTTGCCGTGGCGATGGGAACCGATGCCGGCGTGTCTGCGCCCGGCGCGATGCATTCCACCGACACCGCCTCGATCACCAGCGCAGATCCTAAAACCATGAATTCGAACCGGCGACGATAGCTGCGCTCAAACTCCTCGCGGACTTGGCGCACGCCCTCGGCCGGCGACACTTGCGCCGGGAGTGCGCAAGGCAACGCGGTGTCGGTGCCCTTATAGCGCACATGCACTCGTACCACCCCCTCGAGCGCATCCCCCGCCAGACCCTGAGCCTTCAACTCAGCCGCGGCCTCGTCGAGCAGGCGGGACGCGGTTGTCGTTGCCTCACTTAAGCCCTCCTCGTTCAGCTCTCGCTCCACCGCTGCTTCCCGCATGGCAATCTGGTCGGCCAGTCCCATGCCATACGCCGACAGCACGCCGGCCAAGGGGTGAATGAAGACCCGTGACATTCCCAAGGCATCAGCGACGAGACCGGCATGTTGACCACCCGCGCCGCCGAAGCACTGCAGGGTGTAGCCGGTGACATCATGACCGCGCATGACCGAGATCCGCTTCACTGCGTTGGCCATGCTGCCGACCGCGATTCTCAAGGCACCGCCGGCAACCTCCTCGGCGGCAATCATGCGCCCGGTCGCGCTCGTCACGCGCTCCGCCAGTTCGCCAAAACGGCGGGCAACAATGTCCCCATCCAACGGCTCGTTGGCGGTAAGACCGAATACTCGTGGGAAAAACGCCGGTTGAATGCGCCCGAGCAATACATTGGCGTCGGTCACGGTGAGCGGGCCGTTGCGCCGGTAACACGCGGGGCCGGGACTGGCGCCCGCGGATTCCGGGCCCACCCGCAATCGCGCGCCATCGAAGTGAATAATGGAACCGCCGCCGGCCGCGATACTGTGGATGCTCATCATCGGCGCGCGAACCCGAACGCCGCCGACTTCGGTGTCGAAGGCGCGCTCGTACTCGCCGGCGAAGTGACTGACATCCGTCGACGTGCCACCCATGTCAAAACCGATCAACCTGGCATGCCCCCCTGCCTGCGCCGTGCGCACCATGCCGACAATCCCGCCCGCAGGACCCGAGAGAATCGCGTCCTTGCCATGGAATCGGTGCGCCTGGGTCAGGCCCCCTGAACTCTGCATGAAAAACAGCGGTACGCCGGGCATGAGCTCGGCGAGCTTGTCGCAGTAGCGCCGCAAAATAGGCGACAGATAGGCATCCACCACTGTCGTGTCGCCGCGCGGAATCAATTTCATCAACGGGCTCACGCCGTGCGAGACGGAAACCTGTGTAAATCCAATTTCTCGCGCAAGGCGCGCCGCGGCCAGTTCGTGATGAACGTAGCGGTAGCCATGAAGAAAAACGATGGCGCAGGAGCGCAAGCCGTCGCCATGGGCTTGCTGCAATTGGGCGCTGAGCGCCGCGGCATCCAACGTTGAGATGATCTCGCCGTGCGCGGCCACGCGCTCTTGGGCCTCGATCACTCGCTCATACAGCATTTCCGGCAGGACGATGTGGCGGTCAAACAAGCGTGGCCGGGCTTGCGTGGCAATTCTCAAGGCATCGCGAAATCCCTTGGTGATCACCAGCACCGTGCGCTCGCCTTTGCGCTCCAACAAGGCATTGGTGGCCACCGTCGTGCCCATCTTTACGCAGGCCACCCGCAGCGGCGTGATCGGTTCGCCGGGGACAAGATCCAGTAATCGACGGATGCCTTCCACGGCGGCATCGTCGTACTGCGCGGTATTGTCGGATAGCAGCTTCAAGGTGCGCAGCGACCCCGAAGGTGTGCGCCCAATGACGTCGGTGAAGGTACCGCCCCGATCGATCCAAAATTCCCAGCGCATCATGTCTCGACAGTGCTGTCCGCAACGAGCACGCGACCGCGCGTTTCAGGGATGGCCCAGGCGGTCACGATGACCAGTGCATAGGCAGCCACGGTGAATCCGGCAATGGCGTCGCCCAAGGGGAAATGGGTGCTCAAGAGACCGATCAAGGACGGACAGAAGCCGCCGATGCCCCGTCCCACGCTATAAGTGAATCCCTGACCTGAGCCGCGCACGGCGCTGGGGAATAGCTCGGCGAGGCATGCTCCCATGCCGGAAAATATTCCGAGCACGAAGAAGCCCAAAGGAAAACCGATCAGAAACATTCCGCCTGCCACGGGCAGATTCGTGTAGAGCAGGATCAGAATGGTTGCGCAGCCGGCGAACAGCATGAAACTGCTGCGCCGGCCGATCGCATCCGTGAGCCACGCGCTTACCAGGTATCCGGCCAGAGAACCGGCAATCACCATCAACAAATAGCCCGTAGTGCCGCCCACGGACAGATGGCGCTCGTTCGCTAGAAAGGTCGGCAGCCACGTCGTTACCGAGTAGTAGGCGCCCAGCATTCCCGTCGACAGCAAGGTCGCCAACACGGTCGTACCGAGGAGTGGCGGCCTGAAAATATCCATGAACTCTCCGCCGCGCCGCGCCATTTTGATCGGTTGAACCGCGCGCTGCGCGCGCATCTGAAGATAGATCGCCGGCTCCGGCACTCGGCGGCGGATATAAACGACCAGCAAGGCCGGCAGTATGCCCAGCCAAAACACCACCTTCCACGCCGTTTCGGGCGGCATCAAAGAACTCGCCGACCAGAATGCCAGCGCGGCGGCAGCCCAGCCCACCGACCAACTGCTTTGCACCAGGCCGGTAGCCTTGCCGCGATGACGCGCATCGATGATCTCGGCGACCAACACGGAACCCACGGACCATTCACCGCCGAACCCGAATCCCTGCATCGCTCGAGTAAAGAACAGTTGACTGAAGGAGTGCGTGAAGCCGCTCAAAAACGTAAACGCGGCGAACCACAGCACCGTGAGCTGCAGGATGCGTGCGCGGCCGTAGCGGTCTGCGAGCACGCCGGCTGCCCAGCCGCCTATCGCCGAGGTAATCAACGCGCCGCTCGCAATGTAACCGGCCTCGGCTTTGCTCATGCCCCATAGGGCGAGCAACGATGGGATGACGAAGCTGTAGATCATGAAATCAAAGCCGTCGAGCCCGTATCCTGCATAGGTCGCCAGCAGCACGCGCCTTTCACTTGCAGTGGTTGTTTGCAGCCACATGAGTTTGATCAGGGCCCCTCAGCCGTCATGCGCGAGCAGGCTTCGGCTGCATATCAAGGCAGATCTGGACGGCGTGCCCCAAGGATGCCGCCGATTTGTCGGCGCCGCGCAAGCTCGTGCCCTCGCCCTGATCTTCCGACTGCAACAGCATGCCCGGAAGAAACACCGCCACGATGCAGGCACTCGGGAATCGTCGACGCATCTTATCTGCCGTCGCGTCGCCGCGGCTGCGCTCCTCGCTCGGAAAGGCGCTGACCACGTACACCATGGATACCAGATCCGCAGCGTTCGGCGGCGGTGCGGCGTCGAGATCTTCAATCGACATGTGGCGTGCGTCTATTTTCTTATCGCGCAATATGCGCACCAGCAGCTCGGTGGCCAGATCATCCGCGATGGAACCCAAGCCCGCGCACACGACGACCGATCCTGCCGGCACCGCCAGCGGCCCCTGCCAGCGGCCGCTGGTCTGCTCGCGCTGCTGACGCAGCTGGCGGCCGGCCGTGGAATGATCGAGCACGGAGGAGCGCAACCGTCGGCGTGAGGGCCGGCGACGGTCCCCGCCGATCGCGGCAATGACGGCAACCATGGCGGCGCGGACCCTGGCTTGTTGTTCGGCGCTGATGGCTCCCGACTCCAGATCGAGCCGCGCCAGGTGCAAGGCGGGCAGCAATACCAAATCGCAATAGTTGGCGAAGGAGTTTCGTTTGAGAAATTCACGCGCACGCGCGATGATCTCATCGGAATCGGCGGACAGCGCCCTCTGGTAGAAGCGCTGCGGCAGGGTGAGCGCCTGCGTGTCGCCCAGCAGAATATCGAGCAGGCTCAGCGCCTTGATGTGGCGGCCGGCCACCAACAGACACAGCGTCAAGGGTGTGGATACGATCAAGCCGATCGGTCCCCACAACCAGCTCCAAAATATCGCGGCGATTACGACCGAGAGCGGCGAAAGTCCGGTCGTGTGCCCGTACAACTGCGGCTCCACCAACTGCGCGGCGATCAGCTCGACGATGACGAAAAGTCCGAGTGTCGCAAACGCCATGCTCCATCCGGCAGCGACCGCAGCGGCGAGCAAGGCGGAACACAGGGCCGCGATCCACACGCCTATGTAAGGAACGAAACGCAGCAGCGTGGTCAGTGCCGCCCAAACAACGGGGTGAGGCAGGCCGATGACGCTCAGACCAATCCATACAAAGATGCCCACGCCGAAATTCACGGCGAATTGCGACACGAAAAATCGCGACAAGCGCTCGCCCGCGTCATTGATCAAGAGGGTCGTCAGTCGAATGTCCGTGGCGCCGGCGATGCGTATGAACCGATCACGCAGTGCCTCTTGTTCGAGCAGAACAAACACCAGCACCACCAGCACAATGCCTGCGGTTTCGATCGGCACCCATACCGATCCCAAAACCCTTTGGATCACCTGCCACGGATTCGCGGGTGCTTCGTGCAACTCCACGGGAATGGGCCTCTTGGATCCTGCGGAGTCGGACTGCAGGGTCGATGGCGGCGAGGCTTCTTCGGTATTCCGGTTGAGCGCTTTGTCTGCCTGCGCCGTGAGCGCGTTCATGCGTCTCACGGTGATGTCGTTCAACGTCTCCAGCTTGTCCTCGAGAGTTCTCTTGTAGGTCGGCAGGCTGTCCGCCATGCGCACAATTTGCGAGCCGATGACAGCCGCAATCGCGCCGAATGCCAGCGCCAACACCAGCACCGCCGCCAGTACGGACAGCGTTTGCCCCAACTTGAGGCGCCGCAAAGCGCGTACCAGCGGTGCGATCAACAGACTGAGAATAAAGGCCAGCGTGATCGGGACCAGCACGTCGCGCGCAAAGTACAACAGCGCCAGCAATGTCGCGGTCGCAATGATTCCCAACGCGCGATCGCGAAGCGGAGTCGCCGGCGGGTCGCGAGCAGGCGGGGCTGCGGATTCCATGCCTTATTTTGACACAGAGACCGGCTCATCCGATGAAACTTCACTCCAGCTCGAACTGAAAGCCGACCACGCCGATCTGCGCGCCCGTCGAATCCCAGGTCCACTCATCAAAGCATGCGTGGCGGCGCCGATCGATGCGCACCAGCGTCGAGCAGCGCGTACCATAATCCGGCGCGCGCACAAAGGCACTCGACAGCAGGCGCTCCCACGGTAACCCCACGCCGGTGCGCGGCAGCTGATCATCGGGCGCGGGTTCATCATCGCGCAACAGCGCGAGAGCCGCGTCGGTGTTGTGCACATTCGACAGCGCCGTCGACAGTCGCGACTTGGCAGTCTGTACCTTCGGCCAGGGTGTATCCAGCAAATGATTGGACAGCCCGTAGATGCCGGGCCCGAGTTCTCGTCCGGCGCCCAGCACGCTTTCGTAGACGGCGAGCCGCTCGCCATCGGAGAAGATCAAATTGAATCCGTTATAGCTCGCGCCCACGTCTCGAAGATAATCGAGACCCTGCTGCGTGGTGTCCTTGGACATCAAAATCGAGGTGACCAGCGTGCCCCTGCTCGGCGTGCCCTCGCGCCGTTGTTCGGGGTCGCGGTAGTTGGTGAGCGCGGCAAAGCGCCCGGCGCGGGTGATGCC